>JALEHA010000011.1 GCA_022763315.1 Algiphilus sp. | reverse complement strand
GGGATGATGGCCAGCGACCAGAAGCCCACGAAGAGAGCGAAGCGCTCCATCGCCGGAATCGGCGCCACGGCGATCAGAAGAATGCCCGCCGTGTCGGTGATGATGCCCAGAATGCTGGGCGCCATCATCACGCTCATGGTCAGCTCGCAGGCCTTGCGACGGTCCCGCACCTGTGCGTAGATCTCGTAGTAGCGCTCGGTGAACTGCACGCAGTGCGAGAACGATCGCGCCACCAGCAGCAGTGGCACCACCATCAGCAGTGGCTCGATGGGTGACCGCATCCAGCCCACCAGACCCAGGCCCCAGATGGCCGCCACAGCGCTGCAGAGGACGGGGGTGACCACGCCCACCGTATTGCGCATGTAGATGATGAGCGCAAGGATCAAGGCGGCCAGCGTGACGCCGAAGATCCAGCGCATCTCCATCTGGTACTTGAAGACCCAGCCGGTAAGCGCCGGCTGGCCCGCCAGATGGACGTCGTGATTCTCATCGCGTGCGGCCTCTACCAGCCCCTGCGCATAGGAGAAGGCCTTGTCGTATTCCAGCAAGCGCTCGATGAAGGTGGCATTGATGATGGTGGCCGTTTCATCCTCGGACACGAGGAAGGTGCGCGCGTCCGGTGACTGCTCGATGCGGCGCCGGAAATCCTTCAGTTCCTCGGGGGTGGACGGCACGCTGTCATCCATCAGTGGGCGCATGTCGATGCCGTAGGGCGTGGCCTCGGCGTAGCGCGCCTTCTCTGTGGTGATGGAGAGAATCTGGTCGTGGTCGACGCCGGGGGCGAGGTCGATGTCGCGCGTCAGATCCCAAACCTTCTGCAGCGTATCGGTGTTGTAGATGGTGCCGCCGTCGGTGCGCTGCACCATGATCGTCATGGTCAGCGGATCACCGAATCCGGGGTGGTCCTTGTAGACCTGCACGAAGGGATCGTCCTTCGGCAGCAGGTCGGAAAACACCGTGCGGAATTCCACATTCCGCATCCCCACGGCGAAAAACACCGTAATCAATACGAAGACCACCGCCATGGCAGCGCGGTTGTCCATGACCCAGCGGGCGATACGCGCGCGAATCGAATCCATTGCCTAAACCCTGTCCCTAACTCTGTTGGTCCACCGGCCGCTTCACGCTTTGGCCGACATGCATTGCTGAGAGAGCCGCAACGCCGACTACGGCGTCAGGCGCGCTCCATGGACGGGATGGGTACAGGCAGGATGCTGCCGCCAGATAGCGGTCAGCGTGAGGGGCACGCTGTTGGGGCCGTATCTCAATTCCACGTTGTCTCCTCGCTAAGCTGTCGCCTGTGGTGGCGACTTCATCTGTCTGGGTGATGCGCAACGCGCACCACCTGAGCCTTGTTGTGCCTTTACGCTACGGCTGCGTCTTCCCACTGGCACCACCCGAACGGGTAGTTGTGGAACTACGCACGAAGATTGGCGAGGAAATCCGGTTGTGCCGGGACACGTCCGGACCAAGTCGAGAGCGGCCTCAGGCAGGACGCAGATGGTAGCCCTGACGGGGAAAATGCACGTGCAGCGCGCCCAGTCCCTCCACCTCGCGGCGGAGCACCCAGCTGCCGGCTGGGGCGCCGATCAGAATGCCCTGGGTAGGGATGGTGCCGTAGTCGGCCGGGCGAATCGTCACCGCATCACCGATCTCGCAATCCGAAGGCGGCGCCACCAACGGCCCCGGCTCGGCGGGACTGTGCACGGCGGCTTCCTCGAGTGCGTCGCGGATCGGCACATCGTGATAGCGCCCATGACCGATGGCCGCCATGCGCGCCATCCAGTCCAGCAGGCGCGGGTAGTGGCGCAGGAAGTCCGCGCGCAGCGTCTCGTGACCGAAACGCAGCACGTGGTAGACCGAGAAATCCGCCAGGGTGGGGCCATCGCCAAAACGGAAGGGGCCTTCCAGTTCCTGCTCGAAGCGCTGCAGGAAAGCCTGCAGCTCGCGCCGCGCCACCTTGGGCGGAATGCGTGGCACCTCCGCACCACGCATCATGCCCACGCGATCCCACACCACGCGCAGCAGCTCACCCCAGGTGGCGCCATGTTCGCGGCGCAAGGCGCGCAGGGCGGAGCCGCCCATGGACGCCGTGATCACCACAAAGAACAGGCGCGAATCGGCCCAGGCGGAGAGTTCCTGCACCTCCTTCCCGCGCGCTTCGGGCAACAGATCATCACGGCCGGACCACGCCATCAGCTGCGTCGACATCAAACGCGTATCGCAGTAGATATCCGCGCCCTGCTGCATCACCGGCATCTTGCGGTAGCCGCCCGTGAGCAGCATCAGCTCGGGCCGCGGCAGGCGCATGCTGTGTTCCACCGAACCCCAGGCGATGTCGCAGTGCCCCAGCATCAGACGCATCTTCTCGGAAAAGGGGGACAACCAGTAGTGGTGCAGCAGGGGCGTCGGGCCGGACATGCGGGTTTCCTAAGGAAGGGTGCGTGCAGAGTATCCGCAGTCGACGGCAGCGCGCATTGGACAAGGCTGCAAGGCCACCGCATCGCCCCCCATGCTGCACCCATGCCTAACGCAGCCGCCCGCCGATGTCTTGCCGCCGCGCTCCTGAGCGCCTGTTTGTTCAGCGCGCCCAGCCGAGCCGATCTCCATTTCCATTGGCAGAACGACTTCGATACCGCCACGCAAATCATGGTGCGCGACTGGCTGTCAGAGAGCTTTGCGGCGCTGGAAGCCCACGTGGGTGCGCTGCCGCTGCCGGTGCACGTGCATATCCACCGCAAGGCCCCCGCGGACGAGCCGGTGCCCTGGGCGCAGACGCGGCGGGGTAAGCCCCAGGGTGTGGATTTCTACATTGACTCGCGCTTTTCGCTCCAGGCCTTTCGCAGTGACTGGACCGCCGCCCACGAATTCAGCCACCTGGTCCTGCCCTATCTCGGCAGCCGCCACGCCTGGTTCGCCGAAGGCTTTGCCAG
This sequence comes from Algiphilus sp., assembly GCA_022763315.1. Lineage (GTDB taxonomy): Bacteria > Pseudomonadota > Gammaproteobacteria > Nevskiales > Nevskiaceae > Algiphilus. Next base: position 8,050 of record JALEHA010000011.1, on the reverse strand, counting down.
CTATATGCAGTACCAGGTCATGCAGACCAAAGGCGTGCTCAGCGCCACCGCGGCCGAACGCCGCTACCAAAGCCACATCGCGCGCGCCCAGCGCAACTACCGCCGTCACAACATCAGCTTCATCGAAGCCGCGCCGCAGCTCCGCGCCGAAGGCCGCTACCCGACCATGTACTGGGGCGGCGCGGTGTACTTCCGCCGCGTCGACGCCGCTCTGCGCGACCATGGCAGAAGTCTGCAAGGCGTACTCAGCGACTACTTGCAGTGCTGCCGCCGCAACCACGACGAACTCGACTCCCTCATCGACACCCTGGACACACTCGCGGGGCGCCCGGTCTTCCGCCAGGAATACGCGCGGTTGCGCCACACCCAGGGCTTTCCGAAAGACGTGCCACGCTAACGGGCACAGAGAGGCGCGCCCTCTGCGCTCGCCTGCGCTCTACCAGCGAAGAATGGGAATCGGGTTCAGCGGATGGCGCAGCATCCACTTGGCGGACACCTTGTAGACGTGGCCCGGATAGAACTTGCCCAGCGGAAAGCTGGCGTTGACTTCCTTGATGAAGCTTTTCGGCAGCCCGAAGCGCAAGAGATTGAAAGAGACATCGCACCAGTCCGCGCGCCGGACGGGCTCCACCCACTCTGCGTGCGCCTTGCGATAGGGCCGCAGCTTATGGTGCATCTCGATCATCAGCCGCATCTCGGGTTTCCACTCCGACCGACCGATCGCGTCCAGGTAGGCATCCGCCTGATCCGCTGACGGCCGCAGGTAGTCCAGGTTGTCGTTGGGCCACGCGGCAATGTCGTGGAATACGGCGGCGATTGCCAGCTTCTCATCCCGCTCCGGTTGCGCGGTCATCCATTGCCGGCCGAAGTTCAGGATGTGATAGGCATGCGCACGGTAGCCCTGAAAAACGGGCTCTTGATCGTCGCCCCCGAACACGACCCGACGGGCCTCCAGCAATTCATCAATGAGCGGAAAGTGATGAATGATCTCGCGGGGCCGCAGTGATTCCCGGTCGTACTCTGCGCCATTCGCCGACGCGGCGGCCTCGCGAACGGCTTCCGGCGCGTGCGCAGCGCACCCATGGCCGCAATGACCGGATGCCTGCTGATCAGAGGAATGTGCGTTTTCTGGGTGGGTGGTCATTCACCTTCTCCTCACAGAGGGGTTGGCCGCATCGGCGCTGCGGGCGGTTTGCTCACTTGCAATGCCCGCACGCTACAAGGGCGGGGCGGGGTAGCAAAGCTGTTAACCTGCAAAGTGGAATTGCACTTCTGCAACAGCGGGTGGTGGGCTTGCAACGAGGCTTCGACTGGAACGATATCCCCGTGCTGTTGGCCCTGGCACAGCGAAAGTCCATGCGCGGGGCCGCCGAGCAGCTGGGTGTGGATGTATCCACCATCAGCAGGCGTCTTGCCGCGGCAGAGTCACGCTTGCAGACCCGCCTGTTCATCCGCAGCCCCGAGGGCTACGAAGCCACGGACGCCGGGCGCATCTTCATGGAGAAGGCTGCCGCCATCGAAGGCGATGTGCGGGCACTGATCGATGTCACGCGCGCCGAGTCCGAGAGCCATGCGGGAGAAGTACGCATCACCTCGGTCGATATCCTGATCGACCACTGGCTGACCCCGCGTATCCCACAGTTGCTCGAAAGCCATCCAGACATTGGCCTCCGCATGATTCCGGATAACCAGGTGCTGTCCTTCACGCACTCGGAGGCGGACCTCGCCCTGCGTATCGCACGCCCCACCGCCGATGCCGCTATCCTGATGCGGCGTGTGGGCCATATCGGCATGGCCGTCTACGGTGCACGCCAATACAGCGACATTCCGAAAAGGCGTTGGGGGGATGTCCCCTGGTTGGCCTTCGACGACGACCTTGCCGAGGTTCAAGAAATGCAGTGGCTGAAACAGGTTGCGCCTAGCGCCAGCTATCCCTTCCGTTCCAGTTCGGCCTCGACCTTGCTGAGGGCCTGCCAGGCCGGGCTGGGCATCGGGCTCCTGCCGTGCTTTGCCGCAGAGGCGGCGGGGCTGTGCCGGCTGAGCGAAGGCGTGGAGCTACGCCGCGAGCTCTGGCTGCTTCGCCATCGGGACGCAACGCGGGTACCACGCTTCCGCGCCGTTGCCGATTGGATGGCCGACCTCGCTGAGGCGCAATCGGGATGGCTTGGCGGCACGGTGGGGAAGAACACCGTGTGAGCGCTCCGCCGGGGGTTCAGCCGGTAGCGGCTACCGGCTTCATCCACCCCGAGCCAGTGAACGCACCGATCAGGCACCCGAGCCAATTCGCATCGCTGGCGTACACCCAGGTCCGGTAAATCACCTGGCGCAGGCGCAGGCGCGTGCGTTTGTTGGCCTTCAGTGCGCGGTGGACCCGAATGCCAGCCGAGCGCAGTTGCCAGTTCCCCTGCGCACCGCTACGCTGCCGTGCCCGTAACCGCCCCTCCCAACGCCATGTCGCGCAAAAAGCCGGAAAAGAAAAAGAACAGCCCCATCCGGTTGCCCGAAAGCGTGCCGAAGACCGGCGGCCGCCCGGACCTGCCGCGTGGGGTATCGAAGGCCATCGGCCGACCGATGAAAGACGCAGAGCGCCAGCTGGGCCGCTCGCGCAAAGTGCATTAGGGGCCGCACCAAAGCGGCGCATCGCAACGCGCCGAAGTGTCACCGGAAATGTGCCCTTTTTCTGGACGCCCACAATCGGCTTCGCGACTGGGTGAAGAGATCGGGCTTCCGGCAGTCGTGCTCCAACCCAAAGCGCAATACCGGGGGAGAGACCAGGGCATCCACACAAGTCGGCCCAGAAACCGTGTCTGTCCCTAATTGCCCCTAATGCCAAACCTGTGCGCATCGAGCCTGGTCCCTCTCATCGCACGCCCCCTATACCGCAGTGAACAAGAGATCGACTGCCGCCAGCAGTTCGCCGCGATGTTCAGATAGATTGCCGCAGCACGAAGAGAGCTCCTTGACCGGGACCGAGGCCATTTCGGCTGTGGACAGGAAGTATTCCTGACCCTCGATGGTCAGCACCGGATTGAGTCGCTGCATGGTTGGCTCCCCAAAAGGTTCCGAGACCACCAATGGCGCCATGACTCGGGTGCTAAGCGAGCTGAGCATCTCGTGCTGAAGATCAACGATATACGGCGCCCACGCACTTGTTTGCGGGTTGGGGTTTGGGTAGTAGTCGAACTGAGCCATGCCGATTTCAGAAGCTGCGATACGCAGCCAAGGCGGGGCCGCGTTCACTGATGCGTCGGTTGTAAGCCTCGATGGCGTCACGATTAGCCTTCACCCACTCAAGCTGTTCCCGGCGACGGATTTCGTCCTCTAGGGATTGCTCCAGCGTCTGCGAGAGGTTGATCCCCAGGTTTCTCGCCTTGTCCTTGAGGGCCGTACGAATCCGCAGATTCACTGGAGACTTCTCTTCACCCGCAACATCACTGTTCATCGCCAACGGCCCACGCAAGTGTATGCGCCCATTCTATGCGCACAAACCATCAGTTACAAGAGGCGCTGCGCCCTGCGGGCGCGTTCACTCCTGTCGAGCAGCAGCGGGCCCGTCAGACGCCTGCACTTCTTCGGAATTCGCTTGATCGGTGTGTTCGATAACCTGTCACCGTAATGGCGCGATGACGACGCGGCATCCCTAAGGCTCGCGTTCCGCCACCTCCGCATAGGGCTGGCGTCGCCCCCGCATCAGCGTGCGTCACGCGGGACCGACTTCCGGCTAGCGACCATGCAGGGCCGGCGGATTTTTCCAGCCGTGTAGGAACGAGAAAAATAGGGTTGACCCCGATTGCAGAGCGGTCGATGCAAATAGTGCATTTAGTAACGTGTCACCGTAATTCCATCACCGGTCACCCTTTGCAGAGTTGTGCGACCGACAAAGGAAACGAAGATTCTGTAATTCGTCAGTTCCTCCGCGGGACACGGGAAGGATGTGATCAATGGTGAGTTCGTGCGACACATTACAACCCGGCTCCGAACACACATAGCCATCGCGATCAATCAGCGCCAATTCCAAGGCCGGCCGCGCCGATGCAAATTCTTTTCTCCGCTCGGCGGTTAGATGCCGCTTTCGCTGCAACGACTTTGATGCAACAACCGAGGCTTCGTAAGCTTCCAAGAATTCTTCAACCGACTCAAAGTTAGGCCCTCCGCCGCAGTGAGTTTCGGTCAAGTACGGGTGTTCCGAAAGCTCCACCATCCGGCGTATGGAAGTTAGCAGCTGCTCGTCGTTTACAGCCAAAGCCCAGCTTGATGATATAACCACCTCACCTGGACTAATGAACCCTTCCCGTACAGAAATCATCTCTTCACCCAAGACTCGTCGGGTTTGCCACGATCGAGAAAGCCGTTGGCAAAGCAGGTTTGCAATTACGGTGACACGTTACTAGATACACCTAATCCGCTAGGCACAATAGATACAGGGTTGGGAATTGGTGAAATTGGTAACGTGTGAGCGCAATTTCGCGAATGCGCCCGGCCACCCCCATGAAATATATCCATAATAGGGGACAGACCACGGCTTCTGTGCCAGTTGCGCAAGAAACCGTGGTCTGTCCCCTATTGTTTCTCGTTAGGCATCTTCTTTTCCATGCAGGAGACCATGGCAAAAGTGACATACAGCCAAAAGATCATCCTCCTGCTCGTTGCCTATGCGCGCGTAGGTGATGTGATGTACCTCAGTAGGCTCGAAGTATTCACACAACTCGCACAAGCCGGCGGCACGCGCAAGAATGGTGCGGCGCTTCGTAGCCCAGGCGCTAGAGCGTAGATATGCCTCGTATTCGTCCCTCAAGGCAGGCCGGATGCGACGATAGGTTTGCAGGTACTCGGCGTGCTTGCGGGCGCGCCATTTTGGCTCGTGTGCGTCGTCGAAAGGGGGCGCTTCTGTTGAGCCTGAAAGTTCTTGCCTCGCTTCTCGCCTAGAGATGGCACGGCCGGCTTGCCCGCACCGAACGCATTGTCGGTAGTAGGCCCTGCGCCCGTTGGAGATAGTCCTGAGTCGCAGCTCCCTTACAGTGTGGTCGCAGGCGTACCGCGCTTCTATTTCCGCGTATGCGGCTTCCTTAATTCTGAAGCGTACCATATGAGATGCCTAACGCCGGCGATCAACTGCCGGGCAAGCCGGCGACCAAATTGCGAAAGCAATTTGGGTGACGGGTTGGACGGTCCGCTGCATTGCCATCGTTGGATGCGAACTGCGTGATCACCGGTTTGCCTGAATAAAGGAGCGCATTAGCTCAATGGATTGATGCAATTCTTCTGCGCTAAATCTACGGTTGGCAGTGTTTTCAGGATGATGTATTTGGTGCCTAACATACTCAGTCAGCGCAATTTGCATCTCAACTATGCTGCCATCCCTATTCAATTTTTTGTATGCCATCGTGGATTGACCTGCCCTGAATGCACCCAATTTCCCTTCAGCCTCGATAAAGCCATAAAGCTCGTTATGATACTCGTAGGTGGATTCGCCGAAGGCGGCAAAATTCACCTCATTTAGGCTCGGATACGGCAACTCGCTTTGCCGAACACGTCTGATATCTTGAGCTGCTTGGCCAGCGATAAGAAGCAGGTCATCAAACTGCAGCTGCTTCACTATTTCCGGGCTATGGGTAGTTAGCACGATCTGTGTCCGTGGCGCTTTAGACAGAGAAATGAGGGCTGCAGTTAATGCTCGCTGGTGATCGGGATGCTGTGATGTCTCAGGTTCCTCAATCGCATACACAACACTCGGCAACCCGGATTCTCGTTGCCGCCGCTCAGCCTCGGCACGAAAAAAACTAATCAGTATCAGCCTCTTAACGCCACTTCCCCTCTTGTTAATGGGAATTTCGTCATCCCCGGCTATGGCAACATTCTTAAAGACATCACCCCACTTGAGCGATTCTGTGTCAGTCAATTGTGGGTTGAGAGAAGACGCAATTTCCGAGTTGAGTTCCCCGAGCTTAATGAGTGTTTGGGCTGCAACGTCATCAAGACGGGACTTTACGGTGCTTGCCACTTGGTTGAGTTGGGCTTGTATCGAGGGGTCTCCGAGTATCTCTTTCACCGCGAGGCGCATCGGATCTTGCACCTCGCTGTCTCCGTCGCTGTTCTTTCGATCGGCCTGGAAGAGAGAGTACAGCGGCATATAGGCCTTCAACTGCTCCCAAATATTCTTGGCATCGATTTTTGCTACTTCAATCTCAACCTCCTGCAACTGCAGATCGTCTTGGCCCTGCCAGATGGCTTGGCGCAACTCGGAGTTTTTCGTTTTGTCCGGGCACTCAAGAGATTTGTTGTGAAGAATCTGCTTAAGCTCACTATTTTTCTTGAGCAGAAGATCACGACAACCAGTAGCTGTAGGGTGATGCGCCTCGATTAAGACCTTTTCCTTTCCAGCTTTCTGATATCTTTTTATGACCTTGAGCGTTTGATTTGCGGTCAACAAATACTCGGCCTCCAAGGTCGTCTGATTTGAAGCGTCGATAACTATAGAGCCAGGCAGTTCCTCAAATTCGACCCAGATTTCGATGCAATCATCCCCGTTGGCTGAATTTCGCTTGTTGATATCATCCTTGTCGAGCTTGATGCTTCCTTTCCCTTCGTTGAAGAAGATGTCCAGGGCCTCAAGGATTGTTGACTTGCCTATGTCGTTCTTGCCGACGAGGACGAGCAGGTCTGAGAACTCGACCTCTATTGGGCTTGAATATCCCCGGAACCCTTTGATGCCCACGGACTTGATCTTCATTCGGTACCCTCTGGATAGCGCATAGGCCTGGGGCGCATCTAACAGTGAATAGATCGAACGCTTAATGATTCCATCATGAAGCGCGCTTCATAACTCCGCGATACCTTAGTGCTGGATAGCGCGATAAATTCCATAGAATCATGGTATTGAGCGTTCCCGGCTGGATTGGCTGTGTATTCGCGTGAGTGCTTCTTTTTGCGCGAAATCATCGCTCGCTCCTTGGCGGGTTGTTCTCCCCCTCGGCCCATCCGTTCACAGCCTGCGCTGGTGTACACCGCGCTCCCCTCCATGCCGTGCGACCTGTCTCTTGATTTTCAAGTAGGAACGATGCCACAAGGCTTCGGTTCACGGGGGTATTAGTGGGGGCGCACCGCATCAATTCGCACAATAGGGCGTGGAAGCGTTTTGGGATTCATCTTCACCGGCTCCCCTCATTGTCCTGCCATTGGTTAGGAATAGCATGTAATATGGATTGTTGTTTGTGCTATCATGTGATCGCCACAACGGAGGCACCACATGGCCGCAAAATCAGCAACAAGTCCTGCGGAAGCCGGACACCGGGTCAGCCCTCAGGAAGCCAGCGTTGCCATCAAGGCCGCCTTGCGTATTGCGGCGTGCTGGCAGTTGTCGGACCGCGATCTGGGGGTTCTGCTGGGGGGCATTTCGGTGGCGAGTCTGCGGCGTTGGCGGAGCGCGCTGCGCGAAGGTGGCACGCCGCGGGCAGACATCAACGTGGATACGCTGGATCGGGTGAGCTATCTGCTGGGCATCTACAAGGCGCTGCATATGCTGTTCCCGGATGCCGCGCAGGCGGATGCCTGGGTCCATAAGCCGAATGACGGGCTGCCCTTTGGGGGGCGTTCTGCGATGGATGTGATGCTGCAGGGCTCCATGCGGGATCTGATGACGGTGCGCCGCTATCTGGATGCATGGCGCGGATAGATGACCTGCCGGTGGGACCACCGCGTTTCACCACGGCCTACCGCCTGGTGTCCAGCCGGTATCCGCCGGTGGGCATCTTTGATCAGCTGGTCGACGCTGACGAGCTCGACACGCTTCACGCCATCGAGGCAAGGACCAATGACCGGCTGAGCGATGATCTGGGGCTGCTGGGGCTGGTCGAGCCGGGCGACCGCATCGTCGGCCCCGGCACAACCCCGGTGATGGCGGCCTTCACGCACCCCAACCCCGATGGGTCGCGCTTCAGCGACGGGCGCCTTGGCGTCTACTACTGCGCGGCGAGCAGCCACACCGCGATCCGGGAAAGCGCGCATCATCGCGCCCGCTTTTTGCGGGCCACCAAAGAGGCGGGTTGCCAGG
>JALEHA010000010.1 GCA_022763315.1 Algiphilus sp. | reverse complement strand
TGCCGCGGGGGCGCATTATGGAACAGTCTGTTGACGAACGTGGGTCCGTCGCGGACCACATTAGGGGGCTGCGGGTTCCTCGATATCGACGCTGTGCGTGATACGTGCCGAGGCGCCCAGCATGATGGAAGCCGAGCAGTACTTCTCGGCCGACAACTGCACCGCACGCTCGACCTGGCTCGCCTTCAGCCCAGAGCCGATGACCGTGAAGTGCAGCGCGATGTCGGTGAACACCTTGGGGTCCGTATCGGCGCGGGTTCCCTTGACGCGCACCTTGCAGTCGACCACCGGCGCCCTGCCCTTGCGCAGAATGTGCAGCACGTCCACGGCCGAGCAGGCACCCACCGACAGCAGCATCAGCTCCATCGGACGCGCACCGGTATTGCGGCCGCCGATATCCTCCGGCCCGTCGATGACAATGGCGTGACCGCTGCCCGTCTCACCGACGAACTGCGCACCGCTGGTATGGGAAAGCGTGACTTCCATGCCGGCTCCTGATGAGGCGATCAGGCGATCAACTGCTGCAGCGCGGCGCCGGGGTCCGGCGCGCGCATCAGCGATTCGCCCACGAGAAAACGATGCACGCCGGCGGCGCGCATGCGCTGTACGTCGGCGGCCGAAAGAATGCCGCTTTCGGTCACCACCGAGCGGCCGTCGTCCAGGCGCGGCAGCAGGTCGAGCGTGGTCTCGAGGCGGGTGTCGAAGGTCTTGAGATCGCGGTTGTTGATGCCGAGCAACCAGCCCGGCCGCAGCTCCGCCTGCAGCACGCTGTCGAGCTCCTCGGCGCTGTGCACTTCAACCAGCACATCCATGCCGCAGGCATGCGCCACGGCATCCAGCTCGCGTAGCTGCTGCTGCGACAAGGCGGCGGCAATGAGCAGAATGCAGTCGGCCGCCATGGCGCGCGCTTCGAGCACCTGTTTGGGATCGATGAGGAAATCCTTGCGCAGCACTGGCAGCGAGCAGGCGGCGCGCGCGGCCTGCAGCACTTCCGCGCTGCCGCCGAAGAAATCGCGATCGGTCAGCACCGACAATGCCGAGGCACCGCCCTCAGCGTAGCGCTGTGCCAGCCAGGCACCGTCGAAGTCTTCGCGGATCAGGCCCTTGCTGGGGCTGGCCCGTTTGATCTCCGCGATAACGGCGGCGCCGCCGTTCTGCACCTTCTGGTCTAGCGCGGCGACAAAACCGCGCGGCACATCGCCCTCGGCCGCCAGCTCCTCGAGATCCTCGTCGGAATACCGCTGCCGGAGGGCGTGTACTTCCTCGGCCTTGCGGTCGAGAATCTGACTCAGAATATCGCTCATGCTGCGGACAGTTTCTGGGTGATGGCCACGAATTCGGACAGCTTCTGCGCCGCCGCACCGGAGCGCAGGCTCTCACGCGCCGCCTCGATGCCGTCGGCGATGCGGTCGACGATGCCGGCGGCATAGAGCGCCGCGCCGGCATTGAGCAGCACGATGTCCCGCGCCGGACCCGCCGCATCGGCGAGCACCCCCTCGATGATGGCGCGGGACGCCTCCGGTCCGTCGACCACCAGCTGCCGGCTCGACACCATCGACAGTCCGAAGTCCTCGGGATGGATCTCGTATTCCTGCACGGCACCGTCGCGCACTTCGGCGCAGTAGGTGGCGCCGCCCAGCGTGATCTCGTCCAGCCCATCCCGGCCCCATACCACCAGCGCGCGACGCAGGCCCAGCTCGGCCAGCACGCGGGCGAGGATGCCGACGAGATCCGGATGAAAGACGCCCATCAGACAGTGCTGGGCATCGGCCGGATTGGTCAGCGGGCCGAGGATGTTGAAGATGGTACGCACCCCCATTTCCTTGCGCACCGGCGCCACTTCCTTCATCGCCGGATGATGGATGGGCGCGAACATGAAGCCGATGCCGCAGGCCTCGATGGACCGCGCCACCTGATCGGGCTGCAGCTCGATCTGCACACCGAGCGCCGACAGCACGTCGGCGGCGCCCGAGGCGCTGGACACCGAACGGTTGCCATGCTTCGCGACCTTGGCACCCGCACCAGCCGCTACAAACATGGAGGCGGTGGAAATATTGAAGGTATGCGCGCCGTCGCCGCCGGTGCCGACGATGTCCAGAAAGTGCGCACGATCGGCGAGCGGCACCGGGCGGGCGAACTCGCGCATTACCCGAGCTGCAGCGGTGATTTCGTCCACCGTCTCCTTCTTCACCCGCAGACCGGTCAGGATGGCCGCGGTCAATACCGGCGACACCTCACCCCCCATGATGCTGCGCATCAAGGTGACCATCTCGTCGTGGAAGATCTCGCGGTGGTCGATGACGCGTGCGAGCGCCTGCTGCGGAGTGAATGTCGTCATAGGTTGGCAGGCCATGCGTTGAGGCTCCGCCCGGGCGGCGGCGGTGGAACAGGGGCGATGCACGACGCTCCCCCAGACCAGGGCGGCACACGCATCGCGGCAGAAGGGTCGCTCATTCAACGGCCTCGGCGACGCGGTAGCCGAGGAAGGAGCGGAGCATGGCGTGGCCGTGCTCCGAAAGGATGGATTCCGGGTGGAACTGCACGCCTTCAATCGGCAGGCTGCGATGGCGAAAGCCCATGATCTCGTCCACGTCTCCCGAGGCGGTTTCGGTCCAGGCCGTCACTTCCAGGCAATCGGGCAGGCCTTCCTTCGCGACGATCAGGGAATGATAGCGAGTGGCCGTCAACGGATTCGCCAATCCAGCAAAGACGCCCTGGCCGGTATGGTGGATGGACGAGGTCTTGCCATGCATCACCTCGCGCGCGCGCACCACGCTGCCGCCGAAGGCCTGCCCGATGGCCTGATGACCGAGACAGACGCCGAAGATCGGGATACGGCCTGCCGCACGGGCGATCAGCTCCAGACAGACACCGGCTTCATTCGGCGTACACGGCCCCGGCGAAAGCAGGATGTGGTCCGGCGCCCGCGCCAGCATGTCGTCCACGCTCATGGCGTCATTGCGCACGACATCAACGGCTGCGCCGATCTCGCCCAGATACTGCACGAGGTTGTAGGTGAAGGAATCGTAGTTGTCGACAACAAGAACCATGACGATACCGAGCTGGGGGCGCAGGCACGCGCGCGAGGGCGCAATGGTAGCAAGCCTGCCAGCCCCCCAAGCTTGCATCGCACCTGCAGGGGGCGCATCGTGAAGCAATGCCCTTCTCGAAGGCGTGAACGTGCCCCGGACCGCCCCCCTGCAACGCTTGGAAGCCCCGTATCGCGCGACGCGCTATCGCGTCTTTCTGCCCACCGCGACCGAGGACCTGCGCATTGGCCGACCCGCCACCGCGGTCGACGACTGGCTGCGGCTGCACGGCTGCCGGCAGGGGGTTATCGTGACGGCCTGCAACCCGCGCAGCCTGCCGCTGGGCGTGGCTGCCAATCGTCGATTGCAATCCGCACTACTGCACCTGTTGCACGCCATGCCGCATCCGATGCTTCCGGCCTGCAATATCGCTTGCGACGGCCTCTGGCCGGAAGAGCACAGCCTTATGGTGGCCGGACTCAGCCGTGGAGAGGCGCGCCGCCTCGGCGCCCGCTTCCGGCAGAACGCCGTGGTCTGGATCGAGCGCGGCCGCGCTGCCCAGCTGCTCTGGATCGCACAGCGCCCCTTGCCGACAGGCCGCTGACCGCGGGCAGTGCCCTGGGGCTTAGGGGGCGGGTACGGTTTCCACCACCGGCAACACGACGTGCGAGGGATAGTCAGCCTCGCTGTAGACGTTGAGGAGACCCACCACGCCGCGGATCAGATCGGGCAGCGGCGGCAAGCCGTGCGGCAGATCGCTGGCGCCGACACTGACGCGCAGGGCGTGCCCTTCCTTGATCACGAAACTGGACGGGAAGACTTCCACATTCAGGGGGACGATCTCCCCGGGCGACAGCCGCTGCCGCGCTTCTTCGGTGAACAGATGCCAGGGCTGAATCGATTGGCCGTCCAGCATTCGTGCACGCGACGCATCCACGGCACGCATGGACGCGGTGAGAATGCCGTTGGTGATTTCCTGCGACCGGCCGTCAGGAGACACATCGGTAATGCGTACCACCACACCCGCCTCCAGCGCCGTGGTGGACACCCAGACATTGGCCTGAATCGGGCCATTGACGTAGAGATCGCGCTCCAATGGCGGCGTGGTGTAGGTCCTTTCCAACAGCTCGGTGATGCGGTTGTCGGTGGCGCACGGCAATGGCAGCAGGCCAATGATGCCGGCGGTCCACTGGCTGGCGCTCATCGAGCAGAGACCGTTCACCGGCTGCTGCAGCACGCGGTTGCTGGCTTCGCCCGGCAGCGCAGCCTCCTCGGAAAGGCTGCCGTCGCCGCGCAGATGCAGGCGCAGCGCCCGTGCCTCGGGGTGCGGCCAGTCCGCTTCCACCACGTAGCGCTCTTCGCCGTACAGATACTGGGTCACATCCGGCTGCCGCTCCGCGCCGTTGGCCATGCCTTTGAGGTAGCGGTCGAACCACTGCAGCGCGATGGCATCAAGGCTTGGCACACCATCCGCCGGCAGCCCGCCCCCGAAGGAACCTTCGAGGTGGGTCCAAGGGCCGATCAACAGCTTGGCCTCGGTATGGCCCTTCAAGGCCTCATACAACAATGGTGTGCCGCGCTGGAACAGATCGTTGAGACCGCCGACGAGGAAGGTCGGTACCTGCACCCGGTCCGCCACCTCCAGCGGCGAACGGGCACGCCAGAAGGGTCCGTCATACACCTTGTCGGTGCCCAGCAAGGCTTCGCCCACGGTGCCTACCGAGAAGGAGAGCAGCGACTGCGTGACATGGTCGAGCAGTACGTCGACGCCGCCCAGTGGATTCTCCTGCAAGGCCGCCAAGGGCAGTGCACCCAATCCGTTGACCAGCCCCACCCAGAGTGGAATGAAGCCGGCATTGATCTGACCGCCGGTGAATACGATGTCGCGGTAGGCGTCCCCCATTGGCACGATGGGAAACATTGCCTTCAACGACGGATGCTGATGCTTGGCCGCGAAGAACTGGGTAATACCCATGTAGGAGGGGCCCCAGGTTCCGACGCGTCCCGCGCTCCATGGCTGATCGTCGATCCATTCCAGGACTTCAAGGAAATCCTCGTGCGACACCTCGCCGAAGGATTCCCACTTGCCGCCGGAACTGCCGGTACCGCGTTCGTCCACGAAGACGTGGACATAGCCGCGTTGCACGAAGTAGCCCGTACTCGGCAGCACATCCCCGATCAGTCGGCTGTTATAGCCATTGATGGTCAGGATCACCGGCAGTGGCGCGTCCACCACCCGGCCCTCGGCATCACTCGGACGCACTACACGCGCCGCGATGCGTACGCCGTCGCGCATGGCGATGAAGGCGTCCTCGGCGGCGGTGCCCGGGTAGTCGGCGGCACGCGCATAGGACTGCCAGCGTGCTGTGCTCTGCGCTGGCCTGTCGCCCGAAACGTTGCTGCCGGTCGAGGGTACGTCACTGCCGGAACACGCGGCGAGGCCTGCCGCCAACAGCGCCGAGAGCATCAGCGTGCGCGCGATTGTTTTCATCCTGTCTCCCTGGGTGCGGCCGCGGCGGAGATGGCCGCCTGGGCGCTGCTGTGTTGATCAGCCGGTAAGCATAGCAAGTGCACGGGCGTCAGCCACCCCTGCCGGCGCCGATTACGACAGATCGAGCCGGTCCTCGTAGCCGAAGCCTTCAAAATCGCACGCAAAGAGCCGGCGCACCTGCTCGACCTGGCGCGATGTGTAGTACTGCCGGGCTTTGTCGCTGGCGCCGGTGTAGTTCTGATAGATCGACTTTGGCGCATAGCCCAGGGCCGGCTCGCGCAGGCGCGCATAGACCTGTTGCATGTCGCTGTCGAAACTCTCCACCCGTCCGAAGAAGTCATAGCGTTCGGGCGGAATCAGCAACAGTGCGAACTGCGGCGCCCAGTGCGCGTTGCGATACAGACCGCCCCGCTCCAGATAATCCATGAAATCCGAGAAACAGGTCTGGTAACCATCGATCTTGCCCTTGCGCTCGATCTTGTCCAGGTAAGCCGATAGCGTGCGGGCGAAAGGGTTGCGCACTACCGCAAACTTGAACAAGGCTTCGAAGGCATCCAGTTCGGTGCGCGACAGGCTGGAGGGTGACCGGAACATCGCCTTGGCCGGTTTGGACGGAACGTGTGTGCCGCGTTTGAGGGAGGCCAGTCCACTGATCACCGACGAGTTGGCGGCTTTCGGGATCCGGTTACAGAACACGCCAAGCTCGAAGTCGATGCAGCCACGGTCGTCCGCACTGCGGATGGAGGTGGCATGACGAAAGGGATAGCGTTGATAGAACGGGAACAGCGGACTACTCCATCGCGTCATCAACAGGCGTCTTGCGGGCTTGGCCACTCCTTCTCCCTCGCTTGTTCAGCGCGCCGGCGCACGCTTCCTTGCCGCCACCAGCAGCCACGCTGTGATGACGTCGACCGTATGCGGCCATGCGCTGACCGCCCCCAAATGCTGTGCAGCCACTGACGCCGTACGACGAAGCCAGTACGCTCATCGCTGGCATTCACACCACGGAGGACGCCCCATGCCCGCCAACCACAGCTTCATCCGCCCCGATGGCAAGACTGCACCCGCCTATTATGTCGAACCGGAGGCGGGCGGCAACGCACCCGGCGTTGTCGTCATTCAGGAATGGTGGGGCATCAACGATCAGATCGAGCGCGTCGCCAACCGCCTCGCCGAAGCCGGCTATCGCGCGCTGGTCCCGGACCTGTACCGCGGCGCACGTGCGTTGGATGCCGCCGAGGCCGAGCACAAGATGACCGGCCTGGATTTCGGCGACGCCGCGCATCAGGACGTGCGTGGTGCCATCCAGCACCTCAAGCAGAGCAGCGCAAAGGTGGCCACCATGGGCTTCTGCATGGGTGGCGTGCTGTCGATCCTGGGCGCGATCCACGCCCCGGAGCTGGACGCCGCCGTGGCCTGGTACGGCATTCCGCCCGATGAGGCAGGAGACCCGGCCACCATCCGCATTCCGCTGCTTGCGCATTTCGGCAATCAGGACCAGATGTTCCCACCCGAGGCCGTGGATGCCCTGGAAGCCAAGATGCAGGCAGGTGGTGTGGATTACACCTTCTACCGTTACGACGCGCCGCACGCCTTCGGCAACGAGGACTGGGACTACTACGACGCCGAGGCGGCCAAGCAGGCCTGGGATCGTAGCCTCGACTTTCTTGCCAAGCACCTGAGCGGCTGAGCGCCGCGCACGCCTACGCGATCGGCGGGCGGTGGCTTGTGGCCTGCGCCCGCCGACGCAGGCGGGCTCAGAGCACCGAGCGGGCGATGATCTCCTTCATGATCTCCGAGGTGCCGCCATAGATGCGCTGTACCCGGGCATCGACGAAGTGGCGAGCGATCGGGTATTCGCGCATGTAGCCATAGCCACCAAAGAGTTGCAGGCAGCCATCGGCAACCCGGCACTGCATCTCGGTGGTGGTGTACTTGGCCATGGCGGCATCGGCCACGTCGAATTCGCCGGCATCGAAGCGCGCCTTGCAGTCTTCCAGATAGGCGCGGTGGACGGCCACATCGGATTTCATGCGCGCGATTTCGAAACGTGTGTTCTGCTGTGCAGACAGCGGCTTGCCAAAGGCGTGGCGTTCACGCACATAGTCGATGGTCAGCGCCAGCGCGCCTTCGGCGGCAGCCACCGCCGAGGCGGCAAGGATGAGCCGTTCACGCGGCAGCTCGTCCATCAGGTGGCCGAAGCCGTTGCCGACGCGTCCCAGCACGGCAGAGGCCGGCACGCGTACATCCGAGAAGAATAGTTCCGAGGTATCCGCCGCGTGCTGGCCGATCTTCTCCAGATTGCGGCCCCGCGCAAAGCCCTCCATCGCGGCGTCGATCAGAAACAGCGCTGTCCCCTTGGAGCCGGCACTGGGGTCGGTCTTGGTGAAGGTGACGATGACGTCGGCGTGCTGCCCATTGGTGATGAAGGTCTTCTGGCCGTTGATGCGATAACCGTCACCGTCCACCTCGGCCCGGGTGCGTGCGCCCTGCAGATCCGAACCCGCGCCAGGCTCGGTCATGGCGATGGCGCCGATGACCTCACCCAGCGCCATCTTCGGAAGATAGTGCGCCTTCTGTGCATCGCTTCCGAGGTGTGCAATGTAGGGCGCGGCAATATCGGAATGCACCGAGACATTGCTGGCCAATGCGCCGAAACCGGCGCGCGCCAGTTCCTCGACCACAACGCACGAGAAGGTGAAGGGAGCACCGGAGCCGCCGTATTTCTCCGGCATATCCACGCAGAGCAGACCGGCTTCGCCCAGTTTGCGCCAGACGTCGCGCGGCATGATCTCGTCGGCTTCCCACTGCGTGTAGTGGGGAGCGATCTCGCTCTCCAGAAAGCGACGGACGTTGTCGCGAAACAGTTCGAGCTCGTTTTCCATGCGTGTCGTACTCCTCGTGCAGCCCGCGGGGCGTAATCGGCAGCGGAAGATAGCAGGCACCGGCCGTCCGCGCCTTGCGCCCCGTGCTGTGGCCTACAGCGAAGAGTCTTTGACCATGCCTTCGTAATGGACGCTGGCCGGGCGGGCGGGCGCCGTTTCGGAGCGCGCGGGCGCTTCCTCCATGGTGACCAGTGGCGCGCCTTGCGGTGGCGGCTGCACGTCGCGGCCCTGATCCGCCGCGAAGGCGGTGCCGCTCGGTGCCTGCCCGAATCCGCGATCGACGCGGGTTGCGCCCGCGATCCGCTGAAGTCGTCCAGGTTGCAACTGCGTCTGGCTGGCAAGCGCGTAGAGCCGTTGGCCGACGCGCCAATACGCAACCTGGCGACCGTTCTCCACGCGACGGTGCAGTTGCGGCGGCTGGCCATCGCCTTCCTCCGTGACGAAGAGTCGCAGGGCACGCCCTTGGGCGTCCTCATAACGGGCTTCGGTCGCGGTGCGGTCTCCGGCGTGGACGCTGCGTTGCCCCTTGAGGGCATAGCCCATCGCGCCGAGATCGGGCAGGGCGTGCTCGTGACGCGCGGCCAGCGTGGACGTAGACACGGGCGACGGCATCGCCGCTGTATCGGCGTTCGCGGGCAGCTTCGCGACCGCGCCGGCAAAGCGATCCAGCGCTGCGTCCTCGTTGCCCCAGGGGGCGGCCGCCAGGCGCATCACCGCCGCCACCACCACGGCCGCACCGGCCGCCGCCACCGCCAGACGCCGCCGACGACCCTGCGCCTGGTGGCGCCGCGCACGCAGTGTCTCTGGCTGCAAACGCTCCGGGACGGGCTCCGCCAATGCCGGAGCATAGTGTGCGCGAATGGCCGCATTCTGCTGCTGCCAGGAGGCAAAACGGGCTGCCGCGTTCGGATCTGCCTGCAGATACTCTCGGATACGGGCGGCGTGCTCGCTGTCCGGCGCGATGCGTCCGTCAGCCAGAGCCATCAGATCGCGTTCCTGCACCGACGCGCCTCTGGTTGCGTCCGATCCATCCTCGTGCGGACTCATTTCACCCTCCTCAGGTTGGGCGCCTCGGCCTCGGATACGGGCGCGGCCGACTCCCCAAGCGCACGCAGCTGCTCGCGACCGCGCGAGAGGCGTGAGCGCAGCGTGCCGACCGGTATCTCGAGCACCCAGGCGGCTTCCTCGTAGCTGAGATCGTCGATGGCGAGCAGGACGATGGCTTCGCGCTGCGCGACCGGCAAGGTCTGCAGCGCACGTATGGTGTCGCGCACCTCCAGCTGGGCCGGACCGGCATTGCCCGAAGCAGTCGGCTCCGCCACGACCTCCAGCGGCACGGTGGCGTCATGATGACGACCATCCCGTCGGCGGTTCAGATACAGCCGGTGCAGCATGCGAAACAACCAGCTTCGCAGTCTCGCCGTGCCGCGCCAGAGCCGCCACTTGCGCATCGCACGCTCCAGACAATCCTGGACCAGGTCATCGGCCTCGGCTGGATGCGCGGCCAGCGTCCGCGCGTAGCGCCGCAGGTGCGGGATCTCGGCCGCCAGCATCCAGTCGAATTCTTCACGTGAAGCCACGGGCCCATCCTTTGTGTTTGTCGTCCCTATCTCAACAAACACAGAAAAAAACGGACGGTTCCATGGAACCGGTGCCGCCGTAGCGGTGTGCTTGGGTCGTGGTCGCGTACCACGAACACTTGAATCTAGAGGAGTATCGCAATGAAGCAATGGAACGCCAGCCGCTTACTCGCCCCTGCTGCACTCGCGGTCGCCATGGGCGCCTCCGGCGGCGCTATCGCCCAGCAGAGCGGCGCGCAGGCCGGTCAAGAAGGCGCAGCGCCTCAGGCAGAGGCGCTTGAAGTCACCGACGAGCAGATTGCGAACTTTGCCGAGGCCCAGGCCGAGGTTGCCGAGATCGGGAAGACCTACACGCCGAAGATGCAGGAGGCCGAGTCGAAGCAGGCCATGCAGGAGACCCGCCGCAAGGCTCAGGAGGAGATGGTGGCCGCGGTCAAGTCCTCCGGCCTGAGCGTTCAGAAATACAACCAGATCGCGCGCGCCGCGCAGAACGACGAAGCGCTGCGTTCACGCATTCAGTCGGCGCAGTAACTGTGCTTTGTGCGGGACACCATACCGGTGTCCCGCCCTTTCAGGCGGCCCGGCGCCGCCCCGTGCCGACGGCGCCGATGCGACTGCGCTGGGGGACCGGCTCCTCGGAGACGCCGAAGCGGTGAATGTAGAAGGCGAAGCGCTGCCGCTCGCGCGCCGGATCCAACCCGAAATCGCCCGCCGCATAGTGATGCCGGCCGGCCTGTTCCTTGCTCTCATCACGCAGGAAATGCTGCATGGCGGCCTCCGCCTCGGCCGACAACGGTCGCTCCAGCTGGCGGTAGATCGCACGCACGGTGCCCATCGGGTCGGCAACTAGTGCGTCATAGTGCACGTCAATGAAGCCACCGCCGGGGCGTTGCGCTCGCGCCTGCAGGGCGCGCTCAAGGGCATGCTGCCAGCGCGCTGACACGTTGTTCCCGATTTCCATGGGATCGACGCGGTGGCTGAAGGCGCCGTGCAAGGTCGTCACGAAACTCGCCCAGGAGGCCAGGCTGCGTGCTGGGTCGCGGTGGGTCTGGATGATGCGCGCATCGGGATAGGTGTTGAAGATCGCATCCAGCCCGAACAGATGCGCCGGCGCTTTGAGCAGCCAGTGCGGCGCCGGGTGGCGCCATTGCAGATGCTGCAGCATACGCCGGTGGTCGGCGTAGGCGGCGTCGAGCGATAGCGCGTCAAACCAGCGCTCATAGCGCGGGATTCGGTACATCGCCGGGAAGCGCTCGCTGACAAAGCAGTGACCCATGGCCGCGATGCACTCCTCCGGCAAGGTCGGCCCTACCTCGTGAATGTGACGAAAGGCCGGAGCAAGCAGATGCAACCAGCCGATGCTTCGCCGCGCCTTGGCGATGCGGCGGTCGGTCGTCGCCGTCTCGATACGCGGTGGCGGCGAGGGATAAAGCAGTTCCCACGCGGCCGGCGAGCGATGCTGCGGATCTTGCGCCAGCAGTCGGTGCAGGAAGGTCGTGCCGCTGCGCGGAAGGCCGGTAATGAACAGCGGCGCTTGGATACGCTGCTCGGCGATCTCAGGCCAGCGCCTGCGCTCGTCCACCATGCGCAGGCGGTTGCACAGCATGGTCAATACATCCTGTCGCGCGGCCAGCGCACCCAGCGCGTGCAGGTGGGCATCCTCCTGGCAGCCTTCGAGCAACAGCCGCAGGCCGGTCTCGTCGAAGCCCTCGCCGAGGTCTTCCAGCCCGGTGCGGCGACGGGCGCGCGCAACGAGGCGGTCAGGATCCAATGCGGGCCGAAGCACACCGACCGCGGCCAGCCCATCCATGAGGCGGACCAGCAGACGCATCGCGGAACTACGCTGAGCTGATTGCATGACACCTTGACGCGCGCCGCGGCGCGGCTGGAATGAGGGTTAAACGGACGTCGCCTCGCCCACCGCGCGCAACATAGCGCGCGCCTTGTTCATGGTTTCGACCCATTCGGTATGCGGATCCGAGTCGGCGACGACGCCGGCGCCACTCTGCACATGCACCTGACCATCGTGGATGACCGCGGTGCGGATGGCGATCGCCATGTCCAGATTGCCACCGCCGCCGATGTAGCCGACCGCACCACCATAGATGCCACGCCGCACCGGCTCGACTTCCTCGATGATCTCCATGGCACGTACTTTGGGGGCGCCCGACAGGGTTCCAGTGGGAAAGGCCGCCATCAGGGCATCCAGTGGATGCGTGCCCCGCGGCAGACGTCCCACCACATTAGACACAATGTGCATGACATGACTGTAACGCTCGATCAGCATGCGTTCGGTCAACTGCACGCTGCCGGTCTCGCACACGCGGCCGACATCGTTGCGTCCGAGGTCGATCAGCATCAGATGCTCCGCCAGCTCCTTCGGGTCGGCGAGCAGTTCCTCGGCGAGGCGTCGATCCTCTTCCTCGGTAGCGCCGCGCGGCCGGGTGCCGGCAATGGGCCGGACGTGCATATCGCCGTCTTCGACACGCACCAGGATCTCGGGGCTGCTGCCGACGACGTGGTGGTCATCCAGGTTGAGGCAGTAGAGGTAGGGCGACGGATTCAGCCGCCGTATCGCGCGGTACAGGTCCAGCGGCGGATGCGTGAAAGGGGCCGAAAGACGCTGTGAGGGCACCACCTGCATGACGTCGCCGGCACGGATGTACGCGCGGATGCGCTCCACCACTGCGCAGAAATCGGACTGGCTCATGCCGGAGGTGAATGCGGGTACCGGCGCATCGTCGGCTGCCATGCGGTAGTCGGCGCTGGCCGGTTCCGACAACCGTGCCTGCCAGGCGTCTAGACGGGCCTCGGCCCGCTTCGCGTCTTCGGCATCGTCGCTGCGGCAGTGCGTGACCAGATAGAGCAGACCGCGCAGATTGTCGAAGATGACCAGATCCTCGCTCTTCATGAGCAGGGCCTCCGGCAGGCCCATCGGATCCGGATTCGCGCAGGCGACCCGCGGTTCGGCATAGCGAATGCAGTCGTACCCGATGTAGCCCACCCAGCCGCCGTCAAAGCGCGGCAGACGCGGATCGCGCTCGATCGGTGTTTCGGCCACGGCGTCCCGCAACCAGGCCATGGGCGCGTCGGGCGTCAGCGATTCCACCACGACGCCGTCGATCGAGCGGGTGACGACCCCCTCCTTAAGGCGCAGCACCTCACGCGCGGGCAAGCCGATGAAGGAATAGCGCCCCCAGCGCTCGCCGCCCTGCATGGACTCGAACAGATAGCTGAAGGGGCTGTTGGCCAGTTTGCGGTAGACGCCCACCGGCGTATCCAGGTCTGCCGGCAGCGCGCGGACGACGCTCTTGCGAGTGGCTTCGGCCATCAGACGCTGTGCACGCTGGCGATGGCAGCGCGCATCTCAGAGATCACCCGACCATAGTCGCTGGCGCCGAATATGGCCGAACCGGCGACAAAGGTATCGGCCCCGGCCGCGGCGATTTCGGCAATGTTGTCGACCTTGACGCCGCCATCGATCTCCAGGCGAATATCACGGCCCGAGTCCTCAATGCGACGGCGGGCGGCGCGCAGCTTGTCCAGCGCCGAGGGGATGAAGCGCTGCCCGCCGAAGCCGGGGTTCACCGACATCAACAGAATCATGTCGACCTTGTCCATGACCCAATCGAGCACGTCCAGCGGCGCGGCCGGATTGAACACCAGGCCCGCCTGGCAGCCGGCGTCGCGGATCGCAGCCAGGCTGCGATCAACATGGCGCGTGGCTTCGGGATGGAAGGTGATGATGCTGGCGCCGGCCCGCGCGAATTCCTGCGCCAGTGCGTCGACCGGCTCGACCATCAGATGCACATCGATGGGGGCGGTGACGCCATAGTCGCGCAAGGCCTGACAGATCACCGGGCCGAAGGTGAGATTCGGCACATAGTGATTGTCCATAACATCGAAATGGACCATATCGGCGCCGGCAGCGAGCACGGCGTCGACCTCGGCGCCGAGACGCGCCATATCGGCGGACAGGATGCTCGGCGCGATGCGGGGAGGAAGTGGGGAGGCATTCATGGGCCGGAATTGTGCCTGCATCCCCGGCACGAGGGCCACTCATGGCACAGAGAAAGGCACAATGCCCAGCCCTTGGCCTGGTTCGGGAGTTCCTGCATGTCCGACGCACCCGCCGCGCTCTCCGAGTCGCGCATCACGAGTCTGCCCCTGGTGCACCAGGGCAAGGTACGGGATGTCTACGCCTGGGATGACAGCCATCTACTGATCGTCACGACCGACCGGCTGTCGGCCTTCGATGTCATCCTGCCGCAGCCGATCCCGGGCAAGGGGGCTGTCCTGACGCGGATGAGCACCTTCTGGATGCAGCGCTTCGGCGATGTGGTACCCAATCACCTCACCGATATCGATCCAGCGGAGAAACTGCGCGCGGAAGAAGCCGCCCGCGTGGCCGGTCGGGCGCAGGTCGTGCGCCGACTGCATGCGCTTCCGATCGAGGCTGTGGTACGTGGTTTCCTCGCCGGTAGCGGCTGGAAGGAATACCAGCGCGCCGGCACCGTTTGCGGGGTCGCGCTGCCGGCGTCGCTGCGCCAGGCGGAAAAGCTCGCGGAACCGATTTTCACGCCCGCCACCAAGGCCGAGCAGGGCGCCCACGACGAGAACATCTCCTTTGCAGCGGCGGCCGAACGCGTCGGCGGCGACGTTGCGGAACGCGTCCGCGAACTCAGCATCTGGTTGTACAAGCAAGCCGCCGGTTACGCGCTGGAGCGCGGCATCATCATTGCCGACACCAAATTCGAATTCGGCCTGGACGACAGCGGGCGGATCGTACTGATCGATGAGGTGCTGACGCCGGATTCCTCCCGTTTCTGGCCGCAAGCCGACTACCGTGTCGGCGGCAGCCCGCCTTCGTTCGACAAGCAGTACGTGCGCGACTATCTGGAGAACATCGACTGGGATCAGACCCCTCCGGGGCCGGATCTACCCGACGAAGTGGTCCGCAACACCGCGGCGCGCTATGCCGAAGCCGAGCGTCGGCTGATGGCAACGCCCCGTGCTTGAAGCCAGTGGCGCGGCCGGTGCAGGGCCGCGCTATGCTAGGCGGGCGCGACCAGCCCGCTAGCGCCCGACGTAGGGGAGCAGGAGACCAGCATGCAGATCCGCATCGAAATTGACGTCAAACCGGAAGAACTGCGCCGTTTTCTCGGACTGCCGGATGTCGCCGGATTGCAGGAAGACATTCTTGCGTACCTACGCGACAAGGTCGGTGACGCCAGCGAGACCTTTCATCCCGGTGATTTCGTGCGGCAGAACATCAGCTCGCTGCGCAAGAACAAGGCCTGGCGCAAGCTGATGGACGGGGTCGAGGCCGTGGAAGCCGAAGAGCGCGAAGAACGGCGGCGTCAGCAGGCGGCGCGCAAGGGTGGAGCCCGCAAGAGCGGTGCACGCAGCGATGACGAGTCGTAGTCATCCCTCAGCCGGATAGCGATCAACCACAAAAAAAGGGCATGCCAGTCGGCATGCCCTTTCACACGATCAGCGCCGCGACCCGAAGGCCGGCGGCGCTAGCGCCGTGCTCAGGCGCTGGCCTTGGTGGCCGCGCTCTTCTTGGCAGCGGTGGACTTGCTCGCGGTCTTGCGCGCGCTGGAAGCCTTGCGCGCCGTCTTCTTGGCGGCGGGCTTGGCCACCTTCTTGCCATTGATGCTGGCCAGCGCGTCTTCATACGCCTTGCGCAGGACTTCGGCAAGCTCCGTACCCGCCTTGGTGGTCAGATCGACCGAGGCGCTGAAGGCATCGACCACGACCGTGCGGCCGGCCGGCAGGTAGTCGGCCGGGTTGGCGGCCACCGCCTTCAGGCCGTCATTACGGACCTTGATAAAGCTGGTGCGGCCACTCTCGAAGAGCTCGCGCGCGGCGCTGGTCTGCTTCTCGAAAATGTTCTGCATCGTGGGCACCACGATGCCGTTCGCCTTCTTGGCCGTTTCCAGAGACAACTCGGCGACGTTCTGGGCGCGATTGCTAACATCTTCGACGCGGGTCTTGACGTCGTTCACAACCGTTTCAAAGTTCATGGTTACCACTCCTGCGATGTGCGCAAATGACTGACGATTTCAAACCGGACCTTGCGAAAGGTCCTTTCTGTTGCGGTGCAACATTTTGTGCGACGCACAATATGCAAGCCCTCGGTTTTTGTCAAGCACCCGCGCAGGTGACCGCATGCGGCTGGCGCTAGGGGAGCGCGCCTCGGCGCTACAGACCTGGTTGTGGGACAGCGTCCACGAACATCGACTGCATCGCGCCTTGGTGATGGTGTCGCGCTACGCCGTCATGCTGGTGCGCGACTTCGCGCGCGGCGAGTTGTCGCTGCGCGCCATGAGTCTGGTCTACACCACCCTGCTATCGCTGGTCCCGATGCTGGCGCTGGCCTTTTCGCTGTTCAAGGCGATGGGGGTCCACAACGCACTCAAACCGGCCTTGGAGCAGTTTCTCGCACCACTGGGCGAACGCGCGGATGAAGTCACCCAAAACATCATCGGCTTCGTCGAGAACATTCAGGTTGGCGTGCTCGGCTCGCTCGGCATCGGACTTCTGCTGTTTGCCGCCGTCTCTTTGATTCAGAAGGTGGAGGCCAGCTTCAACTGGATCTGGCGCATCCATCAGCCGCGCACCTTCGCGGTCCGCTTCAGCCAGTATCTGTCGGTGTTGATCATCGGGCCTTTTGCGGTCTTTTTATCGGTCGGCATTACCGCCTCGGTGCTCAACAGCGCCGTCGTGCAGACCATTGCCAGCGTCGAGCCCTTTGGCACCTTGGTGTTCCTGCTGGCACGCCTGACGCCCTATCTCATCATCATCGGCGTCTTCACCTTCTTGTACAGCTTCATTCCGAATACGCGCGTGCCGCTCCACGCCGCCTTCGGTGGTGGCCTCTTCGCCGGCGTGTTGTGGCAGACAGCGAGCATGGGCTTCGCTTCCTTTGTCGCTTCCTCGGGCAACTACAACGCGGTCTATTCCAGCTTCGCCATCCTCATCTTCCTGCTGATCTGGCTCTATGTCGGTTGGCTGATTCTGTTGCTCGGCTGTCAACTCAGCTTCTATCTGGGGCACCCGGAA
Organism: Algiphilus sp.; assembly: GCA_022763315.1. Lineage (GTDB taxonomy): Bacteria > Pseudomonadota > Gammaproteobacteria > Nevskiales > Nevskiaceae > Algiphilus. The sequence continues at coordinate 36,830 of JALEHA010000010.1, read as the reverse complement.
AATGTGCAGCGGCACGGACGCGACCGCTCAGCGCCGCCACGGCTGGTCGAACGCATTGGCCTCGCCATCGCCGCGGAGACCGTGCGGCGCCATCAGCAAGGCCGCCCAGCGACCACGCGCAATGAACTGGCGCGCACCCTGGCCGCGCCTTCGGAATACGTCGACCCGGTGATCGATGCGCTGATCAGGAAGGGCATCCTCGCCGAGACTGCCGACATACCGGCGCGCATCCTACCGGCGCGGGCGCCGGAGTCGTTGACGCTCGCCGAGCTGTGGGCAACCCTCCGCACCGGCCATCCCGACACCTATCCCGCGCGGGCCAGCGGCGCCCCCGCCATCCACCAGGCAGAACAGGTACTCAGCCGCGTGGATGCGGCCGTGGAAGCGCAGTTCGACCATACCGACCTGCGCAGCTGGCTTCACGAGCCGGCCGGCAAAGGGTAGGCTGCGCGCCCGACATGGCGCTTGGGCGCCATAGCTTGTTGCCCTCACACCTAGGAAAGCGTTCGTCGTGGAAGCGATCTGGTTACCCCAATACCCGGAAGGCGTGCCTGCGGAGATTGATATCGCCCGCTACACCTCGCTGGTCGACATTCTTGAGCGCGCCATCGTTGCGCACCGGGACCGCATCGCTTTCGAGAATCTGGGCGCCACACTCAGCTACGGCGATGTCGACCGCCTGAGCCAGGACTTCGCCTCCTACCTGCAGAACCGTCTGGGTCTGGCCAAGGGAGACCGCATCGCCCTGATGCTGCCCAACCTGCTGCAGTATCCGGTCGCCATGATTGGCGCACTGCGCGCCGGCATCGTCATCGTCAACCTGAATCCGATGGCCGCAGAGCGTGAGCTGCGCGCGCAGCTGGAGGATTCCGGCGCTCGCGTCGTAGTGGTTGCCGAACCGTATGCACACACGCTGTCGCGCGTGCTCGAGCATGTTCAGATCGCACAGGTGATCACGACATCGGTCGGGGATCTGCAACCGCTGGGCCGCCGCATTCTGGTCAACGCGCGTGTGCGCCATCTGATGCGGGCGGTGCCATCGTGGCGCATCCGCGGTCATGTCCCGTTTCGGGTGGCGCTGGCCAGAGGCCACAGCCAGCCGTTCAACCGCTGCGTGCTGACCCACGAGGACCTGGCCTTCCTGCAGTACACCGGAGGCACCACCGGCGCGCCGATGGGGGTGGAACTGAGCCACGGCAACATGGTGGCCAATGTCATGCAGGCGCGCGCCTGGATCGCCCCCTGGGCGGAGGAAGGCCGCGAACGCATCCTTACCGCTCTGCCGCTGCACCATATCTTTGCGCTCACCGCCAATTGCCTGGTGTTCTTCAGCCTTGGGGCGGAGAACGCGCTCATCGCCAACCCACGCGACCGTGCCGGCATGGTCAAGGAGCTGGCGCGCCGCCACTTCACCGCCATCACCGGCGTCAATACGCTGTTCAGCCGCCTGCTCAACACGCCCGGATTCGGCAACATCGATTTCTCCACGCTGAAGTTCACCCTGGGCGGCGGCGCCGCGGTGCAGGCGGCTGTGGCCCACCAGTGGCAGAGCGTGACCGGGCGTGCACTGACCGAAGCCTATGGACTCACAGAGGCCGCCCCTGCGGTGGCGATGAATCCGCTGTCGGCGCCGGAATACAACGGCAGCGTCGGTCTGCCGCTGCCGTCCACCGAGATATCGATTCGCAGCACCGAAGGCCGGGAGCTCGGCATCGATACCGCCGGCGAGCTCTGCGTACGGGGACCACAGGTGATGCGCGGCTACTGGCGACGCCCCGAGGCCACGCGTGCGGCCTTTACCGAGGATGGCTATCTGCGGACCGGAGACATCGCTACCATCGATGCCGAAGGCTTCATCCGCATCATCGACCGATGCAAGGACGTCATCATCGTGTCCGGCCTCAACGTCTATCCGAACGAGGTCGAGGAAGTGGCGATCCAGTGCGACGGCGTGCGCGAATGCGCCTGTGTCGGGGTTCCGGATGCGGATACCGACGAAGCGGTCAAGCTCTATGTAGTGCGCGCCGACGAGAGCCTCAGTGCCGAGCAGATATACACCTTCTGTGAAAGCCGGCTCAGCCGCTACAAGCTGCCACGCAGCATTGTCTTCGTCGAGGAATTGCCCAAATCCGACGTCGGCAAGGTATTGCGCAAACAACTGCGCGACCGCTGAGTCCGCGCCATCCGCAACAGGCCCGGTGCACCCCAGGGCGGGCGACACTGACCATTATGTTATTCTGTAACGTTCAATGTGACCGTCTCCATCAGTGACCGCCCAGAACGCCACCATGCCGCTGCGCAACGCTCCCATCGATCGGCTCGCCATTGCCCTGTCCGGCGTGTGCGCCGTGCACTGCGTACTGGTCGTTGCGGCTGTCACCGCCATCCCGATTTGGGGTCTGGGCTGGCTCACTGCGCCACATTTTCACGAGTGGTTCCTGGCCGCCGCACTGACGCCCAGCGGCTTCGCGCTGCTGTCGGGCTACCGTCGCCACCGCCGCGCGGCCGTGGTGGTGATGGGCGGTCTGGCGCTGTCGCTGATGGCCCTCGCCATTACCCTCAGCACACTGGAGGTTGTGAGCGAAAACGGCGAAAGCGCCCTTACGCTCAGCGGCGTCACTCTGCTCGCCCTTGCGCACTGGCGCAATCTTCGACTGGGGCATCGCGGACACGCTGCGCACTGATGGCGCAGCGCAGAGCGGTCAGGTGCTCCCGGCCTTGCTGACCGATCCGCCGCGCTCTTCCTCAGGCAGGGCGATATTCATTTCGAGCAGATCGACACCCTGATCGTGCTGTACCCGCACGTGCACGGCGTCGTCCGCCACTTCGGTATAGCGACGCACCACGGCCAGCAGATCCTCGCGCAAGCGCGGCAACCAATCCGGGCCGGCGCCACGACCTTCGCGCTGGTGCATGACCACCAACTTGAGCCGATCACGCGCCACATGGGCGCTGTTCTTGCGCTCGCTTCGAAACAGCTTCATCCAGTCCATGGGCGACCTCAGGTTCCGAACAGACGACCGAGAAAGCCCTTCTTCTCGACCTCTACGAAGCGGTGCGCGCGCTCTTCACCGAGGAAACGCGCGACCATGTCCGCATAGGCGGAGCCGGCATCGGTTTCGGTATCCGCCACCACCGGCACGCCCTGGTTGGATGAATTCAGCACTGCCTGCGATTCGGGGATGATGCCGAGCAGTGGAATGGCGAGAATATCGGTGACGTCATCCACCGACAGCATCTCACCCTTGGCAACGCGCGCGGGGTTGTAGCGCGTCAGCACCAGATGCTCGCGGACCGTACCCTCGCCCTGCTCCGCCTTGCGCGTCTTGGAGGACAGCAGGCCAAGCACCCGGTCGGAGTCTCGTACCGAGGACACCTCCGGGTTGGTCACCACCAGTGCCTCGTCGGCAAAGTACATGGCCGCATAGGCTCCATGCTCGATACCGGCCGGCGAATCGCACACCACGTAATCGAATTCTTTGGCCAGTTCTTCGAGCACGCGTTGCACGCCGTCGATGGTCAGCGCTTCCTTGTCACGCGTCTGGCTGGCGGCAAGGATGGCGAGGTTGTCGTAGCGCTTGTCGCGGATGAGAGCCTGGCGCAGGGTGGCCTCACCCTGGATGACATTGACGAAATCGAAGACGACGCGCCGCTCCACCCCCATGATGAGGTCGAGATTGCGCAGGCCGACATCAAAATCCACAACGGCCGTCTTGTAGCCGCGTACCGCAAGGCCGGTCGCAAAAGAGGCACTGGTCGTGGTCTTGCCGACGCCCCCTTTCCCCGAGGTCACGACGATGATCTTTGCCAAGGCTGAGAGCCCCCCGAATATGATGAGAAGATGACGCGTCATGATAGCGGTGTCTCACCGGCTATGTGCGCGACGCAGGACGCCCCGGGTGACTCCCCCAGGCGGGCCTGGGGGTACGGTAAAGGCACCGGCGCGCGCGGCGCGTTGCCCCTGCCCGCCGAAGCCAGTAGCCTGCACCCGGATCGCGCTCTGCGCTTCGCTTATCGGGGGACAGCACACACATGAATGCCAGGTTTCTTCTCGCGGCGCTCACCATGCTCGGCCTTTCCGGCGCCGCCCACGCTGCCGGCAACTTCACCGAGTTCGACCTGAACGCCACGACCTCTGACAACGACTTCGGCAGTGGTGTGGAGGACCGCTCCCAGGGTATGGGCGTGGCCGCGCGCGGCCGCTGGTTCCTCGAGGGCGACTATTTCCTGCAGGGCGAGGCCGCGGTGCATTTCACGGATGGCTCCACCGGAGGCGCCAATTACGACCTCGACAGCCAACTCTACCGGTTGGGCCTGGGCGCGCAGGATTACGCGGGCTCGCGCGACCTGCTGGCGGCATTCTGGGTTGAAGTGATCTACGACCGCATCGATATCGCCACCTCGGGCGGCGACCGCGACACCGACAACGTCGGAGGCGCCGTGCAATTGCGCTTTGACCGCGCCTCTCGCGACGGGCGCTTTCTGCCCTATCTGCAGCTGGGCTACCTCAGCACCGACGACTTCGACGGCGCCGAGGCTCGCCTCGGCGCCCGCCTCAACCTCGCGGACATCCAGCCCTACGCCGACGTGCGCTATCTGGACCGTGACGGCGATGATGCCGCCATTGCGCAGGTCTCCTTCGCCATTGGGGCGCGATTGCCCTTCTGAGACAGCGGTCGCTGCGGCTCAGTCCAGGCTGCTGAACTGCAAGTCGTCACCGTCGAGCCAGACCTGTACCGGCTTGCCACTCAGTTCACCGCGCATGCGATCGGCAACGTTATAGACGCCGGCGCAGGCCACCAGCTCGGGCTCGAACCGCCGACAAAAGATGCGCGCGGAGGCATCACCACGCGCGCCCGCGATGGCACGGCCGCGCAGCGCCCCATAGATATGGATGTGGCCGTCAGCGATCACTTCCGCGCCGGGACTCACGGTACCCAGCACCACCAGGTCGCCGCCCTCGGCATAGATCTGCTGCCCGGAACGCACCGGCGTCTGCACCACGCGCGACCGGCCGCCCGCAGCCGAAGCCGGGGCCGCTACCGTCTTTTCCTGCACGTTCCTGGCGGAAGCGGGCCCGTCGCTGCTCGTGGAGCGCGCACGCGTCGGCATCAGCGCGTCTTCGGGCAAGACAGCCAGTCCACAGGCCGGCGCAGTGGGGGCGAGCTTGCCATCCGCCACGCCGAGAACGCGCAGGCCATATTCGCGCGCCACCTCCAGCAGACTGCTGCAGGCGGTGTGGTGGGCAGCGTCCAGGATGATGGGCATGCTGCGCATGGCTTCGGGCAAGGCATCCGCCCAGGCACGGAACTCGGCCACCGTGTCAGAAGCCCCGCGCGCAGTCATGCGCACGCGCGTGATGGGCAGCATCACGCCCTTGACCTCGGTGGCTGGAGAACTGGCAGTGTCGTTCACAGCGATTTGGCGTCCATCGGAAGGTTGCGCATTATTGCGCATGAAGGCGCAGCGCTCCTGACGGCAACAACGCCCCGGAATGGCCCGCCTCTTGCTAGACATGTGGCATCGCTCACGCTCTTGCCCCTGCCCATGTCACCCCAACCCCACGCGCCCGGCAACAGCACGGTCGCCATCCAGCCATTGCATGGCGTCGGCGCCTCCGACCGGACGATCGGGAGGAAGGCGCCAGGCCTAGCGCGGATTGGTACTTCGCGGTCATTCCCGCTTACAGTAGGCAGATGTGCCCCGGATCTTGAAGGCATGTCATCCACTCCATCCGATCTGAGTCGTACTGCATGACGGAGCTCACCAACTGGGCACGCTACCGCTCCCCGACCTATGACGAACTGATTGGCCCCGACGGCAAACCGCGGCCGGCCGCGCGTGCCCTGACCGGCTATCTGAGCAGTCTGACTGCTGCGGAACTGGCCGACCGCCGGCTCGCCGCTGAGCTCGCCATCAAGTCGCTGGGGATCACCTTCACCGTATACAGCGAGGGGCGCAACGTCGACCGCGCCTTCCCCTTCGATGTCATTCCGCGCACGATCGAGCGCAGCGAGTGGGACCGTACCGAGGCGGGGCTGAAGCAGCGCGTCACCGCCCTGAATTGCTTCATCGCCGACATCTACGGCAAGCAGCACATCGTGCGTGACGGCATCTTCCCGGGCGAACTGCTCGAGAAGTCGGTCAATTTCCGGCCGCAATGTGTGGGTGTGCGACCGGCGGGGGATGTCTGGGCGCACATCTGCGGCTCGGACCTGGTGCGCGACAGCGACGGCACGATCTACGTACTGGAGGACAATCTGCGCGTGCCATCCGGCGTGTCCTACATGCTGGAAAACCGCATGGTGAACAAGCGCGTCTTCCCGGAGATCTTCGAATCGAGCACCATTCTGCCGGTCGACGCCTACCCGGCCGAGCTCTATGACATGCTGGCGAATCTTTCGCCAAGGCCGGCCGATCAGCCGGTCATCGGCCTGCTGACCCCCGGCATCTTCAACAGTGCCTATTTCGAGCACTGCTACCTCGCCTTGCAGATGGGCGTCGAACTGGTCGAGGGGCCCGATCTCTTCGTTGGCGACGACGACTGCTGCTACATGCGCACCATCTACGGCCCGCAGCGCGTGGATGTGCTCTACCGCCGCATCGACGACCTCTTCCTGGATCCCGAAGTCTTTCACCCCGACTCGGTGCTGGGCGTACCGGGCCTGATGCGCGCCTGGCGCGCCGGCAATGTGGCGCTGGCCAACGCACCGGGTGCCGGTGTAGCCGACGACAAGGTGGTCTACGCCTACGTACCGGAAATGATCCGCTACTACCTGCAACAGGATGCCATCCTGCCCAATGTGCCGAGCTACCTGTGCATGCGCGAGGACGACCGCCGCTACGTGCTGGATCACATCGATGAGCTGGTGGTCAAGCCAGCCAACGAGTCCGGCGGCTACGGCATGCTGATCGGCCCGCGCGCGACCAAGGCAGAGCGCGCCGCTTTTGCCGAGCGACTGCGCGCCGATCCGCGCAATTACATGGCGCAGCCGACCCTTGCCATTTCCACCGCACCGACGCTGACCGATGACGGCATCGAACCTCGGCACCTCGACCTGCGCCCCTTCATCCTGGCGCGGGAGGAACCCTACGTCACCACGGGCGGGCTGACACGAGTCGCCATGACCAAGGACTCACTGGTGGTCAATTCCTCGCAGGGGGGCGGAGCGAAGGACACCTGGGTGGTCGATCTCGACGAGGGAGGCAACTGAGCATGCTGTCGCGCACCGCGGAAAACATCTATTGGTTCGGGCGGCACCTGCAGCGCATTGAGAACACGGCCCGCTTGGTCAATGTGCATGCCTACCTCTCGCTCGACCTACCGCGCCACGTGCCGCTGTCGTGGGGATCGCTGGTCGAGATCCTCGGCGCCTGGCCGCAGTTCTCTACGCGCTACAACCAGGGTAGCGAGGCCGAAGTTGCGCACTTTCTGATCGCCGACGAGCAGTTCCCGGGCTCGCTACGCTCCACGCTGTCACTGGCGCGGGAGAATCTGCGCGCCACACGCGAAACCATGCCCAACGACATCTGGGAGCGGGTCAACGAGCTTTACGCACTGGTCAGCGCGCGCGGCGAGTCCGTAACCTACCGGCGCATTCGCACCGATCTGCTCCGTGAAGTCATCGATCAATGTCTGATGACAGTGGGCATGCTGGTCAGCAACATGAGCCGCGGGGTGCCCTTCCAGTTCCTGTGCCTGGGGCTGGCCCTGGAGCAGGCGGACATGACCACCCGCATCATCGATGTGCGCTCTTCCGGCGCAGTGGGCGATGGCCAGCGCGACGAGCTGACGCCCTTCCGCACCATCCAGTGGATGAGCGTGCTCAAGAGCCTGCATGCCTATCAGATGTACCGGCGCGAGCAGCGCACCCGGGTGAGCGCACCACGTGTGCTGTCCTTCCTGCTGCACGACCGCAACTTCCCGCGTAGCGTGTCCTGTTGCCTGTGGGCCATGCAGCAGACTTTGCCGCGGCTACCGGAGGGTCATCGCGTCAACGAGGCACTGACGGCGGTGAATGACATCCTGCAACGCAGTGATGTCGCGCGCCTGCTGGCCGATGAGGACAACGCCGCGCTCGGTCAGGTCCTGGACGATATTCAGCTCGCGCTGGGCCAGGTGCACAACCGCATCGAACAGCATTTCTTTCAGCCGGATTGAGGTGCGGCTCAGGAACCCAGCGTATGGATGGTGGCGCTGGGTGCCTGCACATTGGCACCCACATCCGGATGATTGCTGCCCACCGGATTCCCCGTTTCCCAGTCGAAGCGCGGCAGCTCGGCGAAAACCGCTTCCAGCTTCTTCTCCCAGCTTTCCTTGAGCTGCCGGTAGTAGGGCGTCTCGGTATCCAGCCGCATCTGATGGCTGATGTTGAGCTGGCCTTCCGGCACGAGCGCGAGATCCACCGGTGGTCCCACCGACAGATTCGAACGCATGGTGGAGTCGAGCGAGACGAGCGCACAGCGCGCCGCATCCTCAAGACGGACACCGGGGCGGATGATGCGGTCGAGAATCGGCTTGCCGTACTTGTGCTCGCCGATCTGCAGGAAGGGCGATTCCGGCGAGGCCGAAATGTAATTGCCGAGCGGGTAGATCAGATACAGCTGCGGCGCCTCACCAGCGATCTGCCCACCAAGAATGAAGGTGGTCTCGACGCTGGTCGATGACGAAGGCGCATCGCCCGCCACCTGCTTCTGGGCACGTTGCGAGAGGCCACCGATGTACTCGGCCACGTCGAACATCGTCGGCAGATTGCGCAGCGACGGCCCTTCCACGTCGGTCTCGAAGCCTCGCTTGATGGCGGTCAGCACGGTTTGCGTGGTGGCCAGGTTGCCCGCCGACATCAGCACAAAGACGCGATCGCCCGGAAAGGCGAAGGTGTGCATCTTGTTGTAGGTCCGGACATCATCGACCCCCGCACTGGTGCGGGTGTCGGAGGCGAAGACGAGGCCCTCGTCCACTTTGATGGCTATGCAGTAGGTCATGGGGGCGGCGACAAGGTCACCTGGCAATGCGGGCACCTATTGTACGGCCGCAGCACGGCCACGCGGCAAATGGCGCGCGTGGCATCATGGCGCGGCCTTAACCGCGTGCGAAACCCCATGCATCCCATTGAATTCTTTTTCGACCCCGTCAGCCCTTACAGCTATCTCGCCGCCACCCAACTGGATGACCTGGCGGCACGGTGCGGAACGACGGTGGTCTATAAGCCAATGCTGCTGGGCGCTGTCTTCAAGGCCACAGGCAATCGCATGCCGGCTGCCGTGCCGGCCAAGGGCCAATACATGCTGACCGACCTGCAGCGCTGGGCGGCCCTCTATCAGGTGCCCTTTCAGTTCCCCGCCGTATTCCCCACGGACAGCAAGCTCGCCCAGCGCATCGCCTGCACGCTGGCCGAAGCGGAGCGGCCGCGCTGGACCCTGGCCGTGATGCGCGCCTACTGGGTCGACGGGCACGACATCGGCACCGAAACCGGTGTGCGCCACGCACTCGACACGCTCGCCATGGACGCCGATGCCTGTATCGAGGCGGCGCAGCGCGAAGACGCCAAGGCGGCACTGAAGCAGCTGACCGATGAGGCGGTGTCGCGCGGCGTCTTTGGCGCACCGAGTTTCTTCCATGGCGACGCGCTGTTCTGGGGATGCGATCGCCTGCACCTGCTGGAGCACCACATCAAGCACGCATCGGCCGCGTGAAGACGCACAGCCGGCGCTTGCAATGCCGCGGCCTGGATTTTCACGTCGCACACTGGGGTGAGAATGCACCGCCGCAACTGGTTCTGTTGCACGGCTGGGGCGACTGCGGTGCCACCTTCGCGCCGCTGTGCGCGCATTGGGCGCGGCGCGCACCAGTCGCGGCACCCGACATGCGGGGCTTCGGACAGAGCGCGCATTCGGGCCCGCACTATTGGTTCGCCGACTACATCGCCGACCTCGATGCCCTGCTGGATGCCCTGAGCCCCGCACAGCCATTGGCGCTGGTCGGCCACAGCATGGGCGCACAGATTGCCAGTCTCTATGCAGGAATCCGCCCCGAGCGGATCAGCCAACTCGTCATTCTCGATGGGCTGTTCCTACCCGATACGCCCAGCGACCAGGCCCCCAAGCGCTATCGTAGCTGGCTGCACCAATTGCAGGACCCGCCGCAGGCGCGCGTCTATGCGGATTTTCACAGCCTGGCCACACGCATCCAGAAACAGCATCCCCGCCTGAGTGCCCCGCGCGCGTTGGACGTGGCGAGAGCCTGGGCGGGGGAAGTCGACGGTGGTATCCAGCTTCGCATGGATTCGCGCCATCGGATGCGCGGGCCACTGCTGTTCCGTGCTGCTGAATCGAAGGCGATCTGGCAGCAGATCACGGCACCGACGCTCTTCGTGGATGGCGGCCAGTCCGCTTTTGCCCAAGCCATCGATCACACCGAGCGCGATGACCGCCGCGCCTGCTTTCGGCGCCGCGACGACAGAATGATCAAGGACGCGGGTCACATGCTCCATTTCGACGCGCCGGAGCAGACCGCTGCCTGCATCGACGAGTGGCTCGTCGCACAGGGATGGCCGGGTGGCGGCGCCTCGCACGCCACCCGGCCGCACACGCCAACCTAGTTGCGTGCGATCAACCAGTCGCTGATCGCTGGCGATACCAGCTTCTGCGACTTGCCACTGACGTAGATACCGATGTGGCCACCCGGGAACTCGAGTTCCTGATAGTCCTTGGTGCCCACCTTGCTTGCCAGCGCCTTGGAGGCCGCGGGCGGCACCAGATGGTCATCGCGGGCATAAATGTTCAGCACCGGCATGGTGAGACGATCCAGGCGGATCTGGACCCCATCGATGGACAGCGCGTCCTGCACCAACTGATTCTCCTGATGGAATTTACGGGTGAATTCGCCGTAACAGGCACCGGCCTGATCCGGGCTATCGAAGATCCATTGCTCCATGCGCATGAAGCTGCGCACCGCTTCCGGATCGTCACCGATATCGAGCAGGGCGAGATACTTCTGCACATTCAGCTGGAAGGGCTTGAGCGACACATAGGACACGTTCAGCACGTCGCCCGGGATGTTGCCGAAGGCCTGCACGGCCTGATCCACATCAGCGTGCATGGCCCATTTGGTGAGCAGGTTATCCGGCGTCTGAAAATCCACCGGTGTCACCATCACCGTGAGGTTGGCCACCTTTTCCGGGTTGGCAGCGGCGTAGCACAGACTGAAACAGCCGCCCTGGCAGACGCCCAGCAGATTGACCGCATCGCTGCGCGTCAGACGGCGCACTTCATCAACGCAGTCGTCGATGTAGCCGAAGATGAAGTCACCGAGTGACAGCACGCGATCCGCTGGATCCGGATAGCCCCAGTCGATCAAGTAGATGTCGTGACCACGCTTGGTCAGCGAGCGGATCAGCGACTTTTCCGCTTCGATGTCCATCATGTGCGGTCGATTGACCAGGGCATAGCTGATCAGGATGGGCGGCGACTTGCGATTGCCCTCACCGGCATAGCGGTACAGCCGCACCTTGTCCTGCTGATAGACGCATTCGCGCGCGGTGACACCGTTGGTTTCGTCCTGCAGGCCGCGCAGATTGGCCTGCAAGGCGCCGAACTTCATCTGCCAGTTGGCCATTTCCTGCATGGCCTTCTGGGGGTCGATCGCCACGGGCATGTTGGGCATGGAGAAGCCGGTCATGATTAATCCTCCTGTTGGGTATGGGTCGCGGCACCCTTGCGGGCCGCGGAAGCACGTTTGCCGGTTGCCTTGCGTGCGCTCTTCTTTGCGGCCGCCTTCTTGGCCGCCGAGGCGGCCGGCGCAGCTTCGCCGCTCGCTGGCGCTGCCTGCTGGTTCTCGATCAGCGCGCGCAGCGCCGCCACTTCACGCTTGAGCGCGCGAATGTCACGGCGTGCCTGCTGCAGGCGCTCGTGGCTGGTCTGCATCTCCGCGCGCGTAGGCAGGCCAATGGTCTGGAGCTGTCCATCCAGCCATTTGGAGCGCGCGATCTTGGCGCGCGATAGGGCATCGGTGAATCCGCCGAAGGCGCGGCTGAAGGCGTCGCTGTGGGCGATCTCGGCAAAAGCATGCTCGCCCGCTTCGATCCACAGATCGATCATGCCGCGCAGCGAGGTAACCGGCTGCCCCGCATGCGTGCGCTGCTCGATCAGCGCTGCGAGCGCTTTCTGGAATTGCTCAGGAAAGCCTGACAGGGCCTCCTGCAGCTTGGCGATGGCCGGCCCCATCTGTGCGTGCACATCAGCCAGCTCCTGCATCTGTCGGGTGACCTCGCGCGACAGACCCAGCGGCGCCATCTGCTCATCGAGCAGATTCTGGATTCCGGAATGCATCGCACCGCTGCCGGGGGCGCCACCACCCGCGTGACTGAACAGTTCGCTCCAGCGCTCCCATTGGGTGGTCATCGAGTCGGACAGTGCTGTGGCGGCCTTCTGCCATTCCGCGGTTGCGGCGTCCTTGCCATCCGGCATCGCCTGGCGAATCTGCGCGAAGAACTGCTGCATCCAGGCCGTCGGATCTTGTGCACTTGTCGCACCTCCGGTTTGCCAAGCCGACCAATCGAAGGGATTCTTCAACGGATTAGGCGGCTGGGAAAAGAAGGGATTGTTGGCTGCGGCGCTAAAGGGCCAGCTCCAGTTGGGGTTCTGCATGACTACTCCTCAGGTTGCGGCGGGCCCTGCCCGTCAGGTTTTTGCACTGCAGAGATTACGCCCTAAGTAAAAGGAGCGCAAATTGGGGCTTTCGTACTGCAACATTGAAAAACAGGATGTTATGGACATTTGTAAGATAAAAACTTACTACTAAAGCCCGCCTCCAGTATTTTGCATTGCAAAAACTTGAGTGCTATAGTGGCTCCGCCATCACGGCAAGACCCCTACAGGAGCTAACGATGAACTACCCCTTCAACGACATCACCGACGCCTTCGGCCGCATGGGCAAGGCCGCCCTCGAACCGGCCACGCTTGCCGGCGAGAAGCTGATCGCCCAGACCGAAGCAATGGCCAAGGCCAATCAGACGCAGGCTGTGGGCACGATGCGTGCTGCGCACGACGCCGTTCCCGCCCTGGTCAACGCCGACTCCCCGAAGGCCGCCTACGAAGTGTTCGAACAGCTGGGCGAGAAGATGAACACGCTGGGCCAGGGCTACCTGGACGAGCTCACCCAGCTTGGCAACCAGCAGTTCGGCGCCGTCGCCGCGGTCGCTGAGCAAGCCATGACGGCGGGCTCGACGATCTTCAGCGAAAGCCTCGACCTGGTTGTTGGCCTCACCGAGACCATGTTGTCCGCCGTTAGTGCGAAGGGCGCTGAAGCCCAGCACGCCGCTGCATGAGGCAGTGCTAGTGGCCACTGTGGCGATGTAGCCGCAGTGGCCTTTTCTATTCATTCTTTGGGAGGAGACATTCGATGGAATGCGTAATCACCGCCGCGGCACGCACGCCGGTCGGCAGTTTCGGGGGCGGCATGGCGTCGCTGCAGGCCACCACGCTGGGAACCCAATTGGTGCGTGCGCTACTGGCGCGTGCAGCCATCGACCCCGGCACCATTGACGAAACCATTCTCGGCCAGGTCCTGACGGCTGGCTGCGGGCAGAACCCCGCGCGCCAGACGGCGATCCACTCTGGGATTCCGCAGGGTGTGCCGGCCATGACCATCAACAAGGTCTGTGGAAGCGGCCTGAAGGCCGTGGCACTCGCTGCGCAGAGCATCCGCGCCGGTGATGCCCACACCGTGCTGGCCGGTGGCCAGGAAAGCATGTCGAACGCGCCGCACGTTCTCGATGGATCGCGCGACGGCAAGCGACTCGGCCACTGGAATCTGCGCGACAGCATGATCGTTGATGGCCTATGGGACGCATTCAACGACTTCCATATGGGTGAAACCGCCGAACGCCTGGCCGACAAGTACGAGATTTCGCGCGCCGAGCAGGACGCCTTCGCGGCCGAGTCGCACGCCAAGGCCGCCGCTGCCTGGGACAGCGGCGCCTTCGACGATGAAACCATTGCGGTGGAAGTACCGCAGCGCAAAGGCCCGCCGAAGACGGTGGAGCGCGACGAAGGCATTCGCGCCGACACCACGGCCGAGGGGCTGGCCAAGCTCCGCCCGGCATTTCGCGGCGAAGGCTCGGTCACTGCGGGCAATGCCTCCAGCCTGAACGATGGCGCTGCCGCACTGCTGGTGATGTCGGCCGAACGCGCCCGCTCGCTGGGGCTGGAACCCCTGGTCACGATTCGCGCCGCAGGTAGTGCTGGCGTCGACCCCGCCACCATGGGTATCGGCCCGGTACCGGCGACCCAGCGTTGCCTGGAGCGCGCAGGCTGGACGATCAAGGATCTCGACCTGATCGAGGCGAACGAGGCGTTTGCTGCCCAGGCGCTGAGCGTCGGACGCGAACTGCAGTGGGATCCCGCGCGCGTCAATGTCAACGGCGGCGCCATTGCCATTGGCCACCCCATCGGCGCATCGGGCGCCCGCGTGCTGGTCACCCTGATCCATGCACTGCGTCGGCGTGGCGGCGGTCGCGGCCTCGCGACACTGTGCATCGGTGGCGGTCAGGGCGTGGCCCTTGCCGTCGAAACCCCCTAAGGCTTCACCCCATAACAACGATAGGAGTACCCCTCATGCAAGTCGATTTGAAGAACCGCGTCGCGCTCGTCACCGGCGGCAGCGGCGCCATTGGACGGATCATCTGCGTCTACCTCGCCCGTGCCGGCGCGCGGGTGGTGGCGAGCTGCTCGCATATGGACGCGCCCAGCGCCAAGGCGCTGCAGAAGGACGCGCACGACAATGGCTGGAATATCGCTTTGCAGCCCTTCGATGTCGCCAGCTTCAAGGACACCCAGCAAGCGGTTGACGCGATCACGGCGGATCACGGCCAGATCGAGATTCTGGTCAACGGCGCTGGCATTACTCGCGATGCGCCCCTCAAGCGCATGAGCGAAGAGCAGTGGGATCAGGTGATCAGCGTCAATCTCGACAGCGTGTTCAACACCTGCCGAACCATCGCGCCGGGCATGGCTGAGAGCGGCTACGGCCGCATCATCAATCTGTCCTCCATCAACGGTCAGAAGGGGCAGTTCGGACAGTGCAACTATTCCGCGGCCAAGGCCGGTATGCACGGCTTCACGATGGCGCTGGCCCAGGAAGTCGCTGCCAAGGGCGTGACCGTCAATACCATCTCCCCAGGCTACATCGACAGCCCGATGATTCAGGCCGTGCCTGAGGAAATCCGGGACAACATCAAGAAGGACATCCCGGCCAAGCGTTTTGGTCAGCCACGGGACATCGCCGCGGCCGTGACCTATCTCTGCTCGGAACAGGCCTCCTTCGTGACGGGTGTCAATCTGCCGGTCAACGGCGGCCACTTCATCCACTGAGAACCCCTGCACCAACGGGCGGTGCGCAACAGCACCGCCCTGCCACAGGGGGTATCATCAAGGTATGACTGCTGAGCGCCTCATCCGCAAGTATCCCAACCGCAGGCTCTACGATACGGCGCAGGCACGGTTCATCAACCTCGATGACCTCCGCCAGATGGTGGTCGATGGCGAAGAATTCGTGGTTCAGGACAAGAGCAGCGGTCGTGACATCACGCGCAGCATGCTGCTGCAGATCATTGTCGAGGCCGAGGAGTCCGGCGAACCACTCCTCAGCACGCGAATGCTGCGCAATATGATCCGCTTTTATGGCCATATCATGCAGTCGGCCTTCGGCCATTACATCGAAGCAGCCACTGAACAATTCATGCAGCAGCAGGACACCGTCGAACGCCAGTTCAAGCAACTGATGAGCGGCGGTCCGATGGCAGCCATGAACGATCTGCTGCGCGCACAGATGGGTTTCTTCGGCAAGAAGGACGACGGTTCCGGCGACAGCAAGAAGTAGCCGTCGTCTGTCATCGGCTAAGCTAGCGCCCCATTCCCAAGCATCGCTGAAGCCGCAAACATGAAAGTGCTGGTTATCGGAGGCGGCGGCCGAGAGCACGCCCTGGCGTGGAAACTGACGCAATCGCCGCGGGTTCAGGAAGTCCTGGTCGCCCCGGGCAATGCCGGAACGGCACGCGAATCGGCCTGCCGTAATGTGGCGATCGGCGCCGATGACATCGAAGGGCTGCTGCGCCTTGCGAGCGAAGAGCGCGTCGACTTCACGGTGGTCGGCCCCGAGGCGCCTCTCGTGCAGGGGGTGGTCGACGCCTTTCAGGCAGCCGGCCTGGCGTGTTTCGGCCCCAACCGTTCCGCGGCCCAGCTGGAGGCTTCGAAGGCCTATACCAAGGCCTTTCTCGAACGCCACCAGATCCCGACCGGACGCTACGCGACTTTCACTGACGCCGATGCCGCCTGTGAATGGATCCGCGCCCACGGTGCACCCATTGTCGTCAAAGCCGATGGCCTGGCTGCCGGCAAGGGCGTGGTGGTCGCGCTGGATGAAGCCACCGCCCTGAATGCGGTGCACGACATGCTGGCACTGGGCGACGAGCACGCCAAGGTGGTGGTCGAAGAATTCCTCGAAGGTGAAGAAGCCAGTTACATCGTCGTGGCCGATGGCGAGGACTTCATTGCCTTCCCGGCCTCGCAGGACCACAAGCGCGTCGGCGATGGCGACGCCGGCCCCAACACCGGTGGTATGGGTGCTTACTCGCCGGCCCCCGTCGTGACCCCCGAAGTGGCACGGCGCGTCGAGGAAACCATCATCCGCCCCACCTTGCGCGGCCTTGCAGCCGATGGTGTGCACTTCACCGGCTTCCTCTATGCCGGCCTGATGATCGGGCCAGACGGCGAGGCCCGCGTGCTGGAGTTCAACGTGCGCATGGGGGATCCGGAGACGCAGCCCCTGCTCATGCGCCTGTCATCGGATCTGCTGACGCTGCTCGAGGCCGCTGTCGAGCACCGTCTCGACGAGGTACAACCAACCTGGGATACGCGGGCGGCGCTCGGCGTCGTGCTTGCGGCGCAGGGTTATCCGGCCAGCACGCGCAAGGGCGATGTCATTCACGGCCTGGACCTGCCCTTCGGCTCCAACGTCAAGGTCTTCCACGCCGGCACCACACTGGACGGCGACGGCGCCGTCCGCACCGATGGCGGACGAGTCCTCTGCGTCTGCGCGCTGGGCGACAGCACGGCGTCGGCGCAGACGGCCGCCTACGCGGCGATACGTCAGATCCGCTGGGAAGGCATGCATTTCCGCAGCGACATCGGCTGGCGCGCGATCAGCTGACGGCGGGTGCCCCCAGCATGGCGGCGGCGATGGTGAAATAGATCACCACGCCCGTCACGTCAGCGATCGAGGCCACCAGGGGCGCGCTCGCGGTCGCAGGGTCCACCTTCAGGCGCGACATCGCAAAGGGCAGCGACATGCCGATGAGGCTGCCCACGACGACGACGATGATCATCGTCATCGCCACCACCCAGGCAATATCGACCCCGCCACGCCAGGCACCGATGCCGGAAATGGCCACCGCCATGGTCAGACCGAGCAGGCTCGCCACCAGGAATTCCCGCCCGAGCATACGGCCCCAGTCGCGCATCAACACGTCGCCGGTCGCCAGGGCACGCACCATCAGGGTCGACGCCTGCGAACCGGCATTGCCGGCGCTTGCAATGAGCAGTGGCAGGAAGAACAGCAGCGAGAGATGGGTGGAGATCGTTTCCTCGAAGTGGGCGATCCCCGCGCCCGAAAAGATGTTGCCGAAGACCAGTACCACCAGCCAGAACACGCGACTGCGATACAGGCTGGTGATGCTGGCGTCGCGGATGCTGCCGCCGAGGGCGCCCGAGGAACCACCGGCCTTGTGGAAGCCCGTGGTCGCCGCCTCTTCCGCCACGTCCATGGCGTCGTCATAGGTCACGATGCCGACCAGCCGCGCCTCCGCATCCACTACCGGCAACGCGATGAGGTCGTACTTGGAGATCATGTGCGCGGCTTCGCGCTGCGCCTCTTCGGCGCGACACTGAATTGGATCGTGCTTCATGAACTGTTCGACGCGCGCGTGCGGCGGCGCGACGATCAGATCACGCAGCGACACGGTACCGATCAGCCGGCGCAATTCATCGACCACGTAGGCCTGGTAGATCGTCTCCTTGTCAGGAGCGACGCGGCGCAGCTGCTCCACCGCCTGCCGGGCGGTCAGCTCCGGCGTCAGAGTGGCGTACTCGGAGGTCATGACCGAGCCCACCGTGCCCTCCTCATAGGCGGCGAGCTTGCGGATGTCCTCGCGTTCGACCTGCGCCAGCGCCGGCAGCAGCGCCTCCTGCGCATCCTGTGGCAGCTCGTTGTAGAGGTCCGCGCGCTCGTCGGAGGACATTTCAACGAACAGGGCCACCAGCTCCGGCCGTGTCATCAGCTGCACCACTTCCAGCTGAAACTCAGCGGGCAGATAGCCGAAGATCTCGGCGCGCTCCATTGCGGCCACCTGCGCAAGCAGACGGCGCACCTGGATGGGCTCGAATTCCGCGAGCATGGCCGCCATATCCGCCGGGTGCGTCTGACGCACCAGCGTCGGCACAATGCTGTCGTCGCCGTTCAGCGCGGCGCGCAAAGAGAACAGCATGTCTTCGCGTTCCATGGGCCACCTCTGATTGCGCCTAGCGACCGGGAAGCCTGATCGACGCGATCGTCGGGTTCCAGCCGCCCTGCACGGGCTTATAGGGCTGCGTTGGAGCGAGACAGGGAGGCGACGCTCTCTATGCGCTCACTGCAGGATACACGGGCTGTGCCGCGGGCGAACCGAGCGCACGGGCGCATCATAGACGCCCGCGGATCGATGTCAACCGCGCGACGGTACGGGGGTCGCGCCGTCGCGCCAGGCCATCCATGCCGACATCGCGTGCTGCGCATAGTCGATGCGCAACTCCCCCGCCTTCGAGTCGATCGCGTTGCTGGGCGCGCGCTGTACCGCCCCCGCATGTGCGCCGAATGACACGCACGCCTGCAGCGTGTAGGCGATGGCCTGAGGCAGCGCACGCTCCAGCGCACGCGTCGCCGCATGCCCTGGCGGCAACAGCGCGCGCACCGCCAACATACCCTCCAGGCGTGTGGTCGTCGGCGTGGTCCGCCCGCAACGACTGAGTGCACCACTCGGCTGCTGTTCGGCCAGCATGGTGTCCACAATCATCAGGGCATGGTCGACAAGCTGCTGTCGCTCCATGGCATACGGCCACAGTGCTTCGGTGGCGAGCAGGGCCCAGTGGTCGGGTTCGCAGCGCCCGCTGTGGCGACGCTTGCGCGCCAGATGGAGCAGCGCGCGCTCGGCGCCATCGAGCCAGTCCGGATTGGCGTCCACGGCATACAGACGGGTCAGACCCAGCGCCGCCTCGCCGGGGTAATACAAGGAATCCCAGTGCGTCAGCGGGCCCTTGGTGGCGTGATACTTGGATACAAAATGACCCTGCTCGTCCTGGAGACCAAGGATGAAACCGCCGATCGCCGAAAGGATGGCATCGGGAGGCCGCCAGCCCTGTATCGGGTCCATGCCGCACCAGGCGGCGAGCGCCAGCCCCGCCGCGCCCAGCTTGGCCTCGAGCGGATGGCCTTCCGGGTCGCCCCACAAGGCGAAGTGGTCGGTCCGCCCCGGCACGGCCCGCACACAGGCGGTGGCCAAGTAGCGCGAGGCCGCATCCCAGGTCCGAGAGCAGAGCGCGCTGGGCGCCCGTCCGTGCCACTGCGCCAGAGCGTAGAGGGCGCCGGCATGACGCGCGACGTTGTAGCGCTGCATGGCCACGCCGTCCGCACCATAACCGTATTCGAAGCGTCCGCCGAACCGGATCTGTGCGCAGAGCCAATGGGCCGCCGCCTCGATGGCGGAATCAATGACGGCGGCGTGTGCGGTATCCATAGCCCCTAGCGCAGCGCGAACACGATGCACACGCCCCGCTCTCTCGCGATCCCGGTGGATCAGTTGCGCTTCATTGCATCGAAGAACTGGGAATTGGTCTTGGTCTGCTTCATGCGGTCCAGGAGCAGCTCCATGGCCGACATCTCATCCATGTCGTGCAGCGCCTTGCGCAGCAGCCAGATCTTCTGCAGATCACCCGGGTCGATCATCAATTCTTCGCGGCGTGTGCCGGAACGGTTGATGTTGACCGCCGGATAGACGCGCTTTTCGGCCAGGCGTCGCTCCAGGTGGATCTCCATGTTGCCCGTGCCCTTGAACTCCTCGTAGATGACTTCGTCCATCTTCGAGCCGGTTTCAATGAGCGCGGTGGCCAGAATGGTGAGGCTGCCGCCTTCCTCGACATTGC
Organism: Algiphilus sp.; assembly: GCA_022763315.1. Taxonomy (GTDB): domain Bacteria; phylum Pseudomonadota; class Gammaproteobacteria; order Nevskiales; family Nevskiaceae; genus Algiphilus. Next base: position 16,598 of record JALEHA010000010.1, on the reverse strand, counting down.
GCGCCGCACCAAAGAAGCGCTTCGGCTTCTGCAGCGCATTGGCGTCGACACCGCCGGTGAGCACCTTGCCGGAGCTAGGAGCCACCGTGTTGTAGGCGCGCGCCAGGCGCGTGATGGAATCCAGCAGGATGACCACGTCGCGCTTGTGTTCGACCAGGCGCTTGGCCTTCTCGATCACCATTTCCGCGACTTGGGTATGACGCGACGCGGCCTCATCGAAGGTGGAGGCCACAACCTCGCCACGCACGGTGCGCTGCATGTCCGTGACTTCCTCGGGGCGCTCGTCAATGAGCAGCACAATGAGGTAGACATCCGGATAGTTCGCCATGATCGACTGCGCGACATTCTGCAGCAGCATGGTCTTGCCGGCTTTCGGTGGCGACACGATCAGCCCACGCTGCCCTTTGCCGCAGGGCGCGATGAGGTCAAGAATGCGCGCCGTGATGTCTTCCGTGGTCCCGTTGCCGCGCTCCATGGTGAGGCGCTCTTCCGGGAACAGCGGCGTCAGGTTCTCGAAATTGACCTTGCGACGCGTCTTCTCCGGTGCCTCGTAATTCAGCTCATTGATCTTGAGCAGCGCGAAGTAGCGTTCGTTCTCCTTGGGCGCACGCACGCGACCAGTGATGGTGTCACCGGTCCGCAGACCGAAGCGCTTCACCTGGCTGGCAGAGACGTAGACGTCGTCCGGCCCGGCGAGGTAGGACGCGTCCGGCGAACGCAAAAAGCCGTAGCCCTGATCGACCAGTTCGAGCACCCCGGTATCAAAGATCTGCTCGCCCCGATCAGCCGCCGCGTTCAGCAACGCGGTGATCAGCTCAGGCTTCTTGCTGCGTGAGACGTTTTCCACCCCCTGCGCCGAGGCAAGCTCCATGAGCGCCGTGGCGGTCATGGACTTCAGTTCGGCGATATTGACGCTGGAACTACCCTCGCCATCAGCATCTGGCTCATTGGCCGCTGCGGCGATATCGGCTTCAAGTTCTTCGTCGGAGGGGAGGCCGGCGATCGACGGACCGCCGCTGTTCGGGTTCTTGTTGCGGGGCCGACGACGCGGACGCGAGCGCTTCGGCCCCGGCTGATTAGATGTGTTGCTCAACGAAGGCCGCCAGTTGTGCTTTGCCCACGGCGCCGGTCTGCGTTGCAGCCGCATCGCCATTCTTAAAGAGGATCAGGGTGGGGATACCGCGCACCGAGAAGCGCTGCGCAACATCCTGGTTCTCGTCGACATTGAGCTTGACGACCTTCAGTTCACCCTGCTTTTCATCAGCAACCTGTTCCAGAACCGGTGCAATCATGCGGCAGGGACCGCACCATTCCGCCCAGAAATCGACCAATACGGGCTTATCGGATTGCAAGACTTCGGCATCAAAATTGTCCGACGAAACGGACGTGACGTTGTCACTCATGGCTCGATGGGCTCCTCACGGGAACGAAATGAAATGAGCATGCTCGCCGCACTGCGTACGCGCACCGGATGGACGGTGCTGCAGTCGTGATTGCGCGCGGCGGGGGAACGGTTTCCAAGCATTCGGCAGCGCACTGAGCACTGCGTCTGAAACCGCTGTACGCATTGAATCTGAGGCGGCACGATTTTGCAAGCCCTATTCGCATATTCGTCGTGCATTCGGGCATCCACGGTAGCGCAGGCGTATCCTTGGCATAGAAAAAGACGATCAAACAACTGAAAACCAAGCCCCGGGCGCGAGGCGCCCCCGATATGACCGACACCGATTCCGACCAAGCGCTCGCCTTCGGCGCGCTGCCTCTCGTAGACGCCCTGCAGGACAACCTGCGCCAGATGGGCTTCAGCCATTGCACCCCCATTCAGGCCAAGACCTTGCCGCTGGCCCTCGAAGGCAGGGATATCGCCGGACAGGCCCAGACTGGCACCGGCAAAACCATTGCCTTTCTGCTCGCAACGCTGGACCACCTCATCCGCAGCGAGCCCAGCGGTCCCGACGGCCAGCCGCGCGCGGTGATCCTGGCCCCCACCCGCGAACTCGTCATCCAGATTCACAAGGACGCCGAGCCACTGGCGCACAACACCGGTATTCGGCTGGGCTTGGTCTACGGCGGCACCGGCTACGAAGCGCAACGCGAACAGATCGCGCAGGGCGTGGACGTACTGATTGGCACACCCGGCCGACTGATCGATTACTTCAAGCAGAAGGTGTTCACCCTCAAGCACGCCCAGGTCGCCGTGCTCGACGAAGCCGACCGCATGTTCGATCTCGGCTTCATCAGTGATATCCGCTACATCCTGCGGCACTGCAAACCGGCGGATCAGCGCCGCAATTACCTGTTCTCCGCCACCCTTTCGCATCGCGTGCTCGAACTGGCCTATGAGCACATGAACAACCCGACGCGGGTGGAAATCGAGCCCGAGCAGGTCACCGCCGACCGCGTCCGTCAGTCGCTGGTGCACGTTGCCAATGATGAGAAGCTGCCCATGCTGGTGGGCGTGCTGCGCCACACCGGGGCGACGCGCACCATGATCTTCGTGAACACCAAGCGCGCAGCCGATGTCGTCGAACGTACCCTGCGCGGCAACGACATTGAGGCGAGAACACTGTCCGGCGACGTCCCGCAGAAGAAGCGCGAACAGCTGCTCGAGCGCTTCCGTAGCGGGACGCTCGGCGTATTGGTCGCCACCGATGTCGCAGCGCGCGGGCTGCACATCGACGGCGTGACACATGTCATCAACTATGACCTGCCACAGGATGCGCAGGACTATGTGCACCGCATCGGCCGCACGGCGCGCGCGGGCGCAGAGGGCGACGCCATCTCCCTGTGTTGCGAGGAATGGGTCTACTCCCTGCCGGAAATCGAGGCCTATACCGGCATGAAGATTCCGAACCTGCCCGACGCCGGCAACTGGATGGCCACGGACCTCAAAGCCGCGCTGCCCAAGCCTCCACGCGCTGCCACCAAGAAGGGCTCCGGCGGCAACCGTCAACGGCGGGGTGGTGGCGGCCGCTCGCGCGATCGGCGCGGGAGCCGCGGCGGCCCCAAGACCTGAGCGGCGGCTGGGCCTAGAGGCGAACCAACCGAAGCGTGCCGTCTTCCGCTGTCTCGCGCAGCGCCATTTCTGTCGCCGCTAGCCATTGCTGGGCGTCGACGACGGTACCATCCACCACCGCACCGGCGATTCTCGGTAGCCGCAGCCCCGCCTCTTGCAATGCGCCGATCAAGCGCTGCACGAATGCCTGCGCTGCCGCCGCATCGGTGGCCGGCAGGAGCAGGGCGACCCGGCCCGCGGCGTAGTGGGCCGGGGTGTCGGACTGCAGGCGGATCATGGCCAGCAAGCAGTCCGCATAGGGCCGAACGCGTTCGGCCTCGGACATGCCACCACGCCCCTCCTCGACATCCAACATCAAAAGCGTGGCGGGGCTCTGCTGCCGCCGACCACGCCGCAACTCGCGCTGCAGGCGCTGCTGCAGAAAGGCGGCGCGGAACAGTCCCGTGCCGGAATCAACGCGGCGCGCCGGATGCGCGTCCGCAATCGCGCCAGCCCATCCGCCGCGCCCCCAGAGCCCGACAGCCAGCGCTACCGCAAAGAGTGCGATCCACGACCACTCGAAGAGCAGCCCCTCAGGCGCAAATGCCCTGGCCAATGCGCCTTCGGGGTGAATGAACGCAGCCTGCGCCAGCGCCGTGACCAGCAGGTAGCCCGCGGCCATGTAGATCGCGAACCCCCAGCCCGCACGGCCCGGCAACAGGATCAGCATCGCAATAACAGAGAGCAGCGGCAGCGCACCCAAGGCACCCGATAACCCTCCGGTGCTATGAAACAGGAAGAACAGATGCAGGCCGAGCCAGATGAGCACCAGATGCAACAGCCAGGCCACACGGTGCTCTGCGCTTCGCGGCACGCGTTCAAACCAGTCGCGCTGCACGAGAAGGGCGGTGAGCACCACGGTGTTGATCGCGAAGACCGCCAGCAGCGTGTTGTAGGTGGTGGAAAAGCCGGCCATCTCGGGCCATTGCGTATCCGGGTGAAAACGCAGTGCGGCCTCGATCCCCATGAAGGCGGCGAGCAAGCCCCATGCAAACAGCACCAGAGCGCGGAGCAGGTGAAGCCGGTCTTCCATCAGAATCCGAGGCAACCCGGTGCGTTTGGTCGTCATGATCGCGGCCCTCGTGACCAGCGCCTTGCAGTTCCGTTCATGGCGAGGACGCCCTCAATCATCATCCGAACACCCGGCGTTGCCCCGACCACCTCCGAATAGCCAGCCCAAGAGGCGCCCGATACCGCTGTCACAGTCCGCGCCATCGTCCGGCCCTTCCTTCTCTGGCCCCTCATCATTGCCGGGTCCATTGTCTGCACCGCGGCCACGGCCATTGTTGTCGCCGCCACCGCGTCCGTTTCCGTTGCCGTTGCCGTTGCCGTTGCCATCGGCGGCACCTTGCCCCGAGCCCTTTCCGGGGCCACTTCCGCTACCGCTACCCGCTGCGCCCGCGCCCCCGGCACCAGAGCCGGAGCCGGAGCCAGAACCTGCACCAGCCCCAGACGCCGAACCGGAGCCCACCCCAGAGCTCGAGCCAGAACCTGCGCCGGCACCAAACCCGGCGCCAGAGCTCCCACCTTGACCTGCACCTGCGCTGCCTCCCCCTCCATCACTGGATCCGCTGCCACTGCCGCTCGATGAGGAGCCAGCGCCGCCTGAGCCGCTACCCTGGCCCGCACCGCTTCCGCCTGCACCACCGCCAGCGGATGCGCCGGCTCCACTACCAGCCGCAGCACCGCTTCCACTGCCGCTGCTTCCACTACCACCCGCACCAGCGCCTGATCCGGCGCCGCTACCGGAGCCACCCGAACCGGCACCGGCAGCAGACCCGCCACCACCGCCACCGCCGCTGCTGCCACTCCCACCACCACTGCCAGCAGCTTGCACGCTGCAAGCTTCCTCGGAGTCGGCACAACTGCGTGGGAGATAGTTGCGGGGCAGACTGGAGCGGCAGCACCAGCGCACGCCCTGACCACCGGAGACCTTCGGAATCAGCGTCAGGGTTTCACCGGCGATGGGCTGGGCGCTGAAGGTAGCCTCAATGGCACCGCCATCGCCCACCCGGATGGCGCCAACGTAGCGGCCCTTGAGCGCCTCCGGTGCGGGTAAGCCCGCCTCGTCATTGTTGCGGGGGAAACGGCCCGAGACGACAAAGCCTTCGGCAACAACGGTCTTGGCGCTCGACGCCAACGAAAAGGCTTCGGACACCTTGGAACGGACGACGTAGTCCTGGTAGGCGGGGATGGCGATCGCAGCGAGGATGCCGACCACCGTGACCACGATCATCAGCTCCAGCAAAGTAAAGCCGGCCGCACCGTGATGGCAGCCAGCAGCGCCCCCACACCCTTTCTTACACCGCTGCATGGCGCACAACATACATAAGCCCGTCGCCTGTGCCCATCCCGGGCCGATGATCAGACGCTGCTTGTCGTACTGACGGAGCTGAAAAACCTACCGAAAGGGGGACTATCAGCACGAACTGCGCTGTTGCTCAGCTCTGAGCCTGAGAGCGCCACAGTGAGCGACAACAGGATGAGGCGCTCCCCGCGAATGCGGTTCGAAGGATACTAGCAATCACGATTAGCATTTAGAAATCATTCCTATTTGTCTTTGCTATTATTTTCGCTGGCGTCAACGCGCCAGTACGATCAACTGGAGAGCGACATCGTGAACAAAACCCAAATGACCTTCCTGCTGACGCCGGTTGCGCTGTGGGCCAACGCGGCAGTAGGAAACCAAGGCACGCAGCTAGGAGACGTAGCTGTTATCGGATCGAAACAAGCGGCCACGGAGCTTCCTGGCTCCGCGAGCTTTTTTGATCGCGAAGATCTCACCCGCCAAGGATACGATGACATCAATCGAATCCTGCGGGAGACACCCGGTGTGTACGTTCGAGAAGAGGATGGCTACGGCCTCTTCCCGAACATCAGCATCCGCGGAGCCGACCCAGGGCGCAGTTCGAAAGTCACCATCATGGAGGATGGGGTCCTTATGGCACCGGCGCCTTATGCCGCGCCAGCGGCCTACTATTCACCAACCGCTGGCCGCATGTCCGGACTGGAAGTCGTAAAAGGTTCTAGCCAGGTCCGCTTTGGCCCCCGGACGACAGGAGGCATCGTCAACTACCTATCCACGCCTATCCCGCAAGCCCGCACGGGCTACTTGCGAAGCGCCGCGGGTACGGACGGCGAATTCCGCAACCAAGTGTGGTTCGGAGATCGTATAGACAGCGAGGTTGGCCAATTTGGCTACCTCGTTGAGCTTTACCATCGCCAGACAGATGGATTCAAGACACTGCAGGGTGCGCGAAGTGAAATCGGCCCGGATGCAGGGGGTACTGGCTTTCGCCGAATTGAGCCACTGTTGAAGCTGTCATGGACACCGGAGACTCAGCTCAACCAGCGATTAGAGTTGACCTACGGTCGTTCAGAGTTGGATGCCGACGAAACCTACCTTGGGATTACAACCTCCGATTTCGCGCGAAACGCTCATTTGCGCTATGCCGCGTCGCAGTTCGACAACATCCGCACCCAGCAACAGCGGGCGATACTGCGTTATTCAGCGGCACCGACCGACTTCTTCTCGCTCGATGCCAAACTGTACCGCACCGATTTCGCACGAAACTGGGACAAGATCCGCAACGTCGGAGACGGCGATACGACAGTGGGGCTCGGTCAAGCACTGGCCGAGCAAGGCAGTCATCTCGCGGTGCTGAAAGGTCAGGCGGCCGGGACCTGGGGCTACCGGGACAACAATCGCGAATACTACGCTCAAGGGATTGAACTCAATGCTTCGCTGGACTACCAGTTTGGCGCGATAGAAAACACTCTGCGAGTGGGTATCCGCCAGCATGAAGACGAGGTGTTTCGCTTTCAACGAAACACCTCGTTTAATGTTGACGAACAGGGCTTGGTTACCTCACGGGATTTCAATCCACCAGGGTCGCAAGACAACAGGAAGCAACAAGCAGAAGCAACAGCGGCGTTCCTCGAGAACGCAATGCGTATCGGAGCGCTGACGTTGACACCCGGAGTCCGAGTCGAACTCATCGATTGGACTGTGCGGGACTTTCGTGGCGCTGAACCAGCGATCTCTACCGGTGACGAGTCCTTCGTGACTGGCGGCCTCGGTTTTCATTACGAATTGACAGCCGGTAGCGCCTTGTTCGGTGGGGTTTACCAGGGATTTTCCCCACCGTCCCCGGGCGACGGGATCGCCGGCGAGGATGCGGAAGAAAGTGTCTCGATAGAGCTTGGCGGCAGGACAAGAACGGAACGCGGCCTCACGCAGGAATTGGTGTTCTTCGGGACGCTGTTCGAGAATCTGCTGGTACCGGATAACGCGGGTGCGTCGGGAGCCGCTGACAACCTCGCGTCGGTTGGCGAAGTGGAAACTTATGGCGTCGAGTACGCACTCAGCTATGACCCAGGGCGTCAACTTGGCTGGAGACTCGGCACGCCACTTGCGCTAGCGGCCACTTACACCAACGCAGAAATCGCGAATGATTCCAATGTAGTGGGTGATCCGGAGTCCATCTTCAGCGGCGGTCGTGACGGCGCCGACCTACCCTACGTACCGGATATCCAGGTCAGCGTGACTGCCGGGCTTGAAGGCACAAAGTGGTCCTTAAGTCTGCGCGCCCTCTATGTCGATGAAAGCTTCGCGACCGCACTGAACACCTCGGAAGAGGTGATTCTCGGTGGTGACGCCAGCGATCCGCAGATCGTCGCCGACGCACGGGGCGGGAAGATCGACAGCCAGTTCGTGATTGATCTGACAGCGCGCTATGCGGTCTCGGAAAGTATCAGTGTCTTCGCGAATACATTCAATCTTCTGGATCGTGAGTACATCGCCTCTCGCTTGCCGGAAGGGCCTCGACCCGGTGCACCACAGACGTTCCTTGCCGGGATCGAGGCAAACTTCTACTAACTGTGACCATCCTATCTGCAACTTCCTCAAGGCCCGCTGTACGTCGCAGCGGGCCTGATTCTTTACGGCAGCAGCTCATCTAGGGTACGTATCGAGGGGAAGGCCAGCCCCGTCCGCACGGGTCGCCCTCTGTCCGGCCAGGCCGCGGTCACGATATGTCCCACCCCGAAAGCGTGGCCGGCCTTCAGCACCGCTTCGGAGTCATCAATCAGGACACTCCGTTGCGGATCGAAGGGATGGCGCGCGCTCAACCCCTGCCAGAATCCAGGATGTTCCTTGGGCGCAGCCAGCTCGTGCGAGCTTACGATGCGGTCGAAGTAGTGTGCGATGGGCGCGCGCTCAAGCTTGATGGCCAGGGTTTCCGGATGCGCGTTGGTGACCAGCCACAGGCGCTTGTCGCGCTGCTTGAGCGCATCGAGAAAGGCGGTGGTCTCGGGCAGCAATCGGACGTCTCTGGCCACCTCCCTTTTCAAGGCGCCAATGTCGACGCCGGTCTGCCGGTGCCAGAAATCGATGCAATACCAGTCCAACGTTCCCAGGGTGCGCTCGAAATGCGGGGCCAGTGCCAGGCGCGCGGCTTCTTCGGTCATGCCGTGGCGCTGCGCATAACGCTGCGGCAACAGGCGCTGCCAGAAGTGATTGTCGAAAGCCAGATCGAGCAGAGTGCCGTCCATGTCGAGCAGCACATCGTCGATCTCCGGCCACGGCAGACGAAGGGACATAGCCCTATCATACGGCCTGTTTTGCAAGAGATTGGGAATGATCAGCGCAGCGCTACTGGATTCGGTGCTGGCCATCGCACAAGACGCCGGCCACGCCATTCTCACCGTCTACAACACCGATTTCACGGTGGACACCAAGGCGGATGATTCCCCACTGACGCAAGCCGATCTGGCAGCGCACCGCATCATCGTGCAAGGGCTGCGTGCCCTTGATGATCAGATACCCGTACTGTCCGAGGAAGGCAGTGATGCCGACCATCAGGATCGACGCGCCTGGTCGCGCTTCTGGCTGGTTGACCCCCTCGACGGCACCAAGGAGTTCGTCAATCGCAATGGCGAATTCACGGTCAACATCGCACTGATTGAGGACGGCGTCCCGACCCTTGGGGTGGTACACGCCCCGGCCCTCGGGACCAGCTATCTGGCCGCCCAGGGTATCGGCGCCTTCCGCGACGATGCGGACGGGCGCCGCGCCATCCACACCCGCAGCGCACCGGAACAACCGGCCTTCGTGGTTAGTCGCTCGCATCGCGACGAGGCGCTGGCCGCGCTGCTGCAGCGCCTGCCGCCGCACGAAGCCGTCAGTACGGGAAGCTCGCTCAAGTTCTGCCTGGTGGCCGAGGGCACGGCGGATCTCTATCCGCGTACTGGCCCCACCAGCGAGTGGGACACGGGGGCTGGCCAATGCGTGGCCGAAGTCGCTGGCGCACGGGTCGCCACCCTGCCCGATATGCAGCCCATGCGCTACAACGCACGCGACACCCTGCTCAACCCCGGCTTTGTCGTGATTGGTGACCGCAACGCGCATTGGGTGCCCGCACTCCAGCAATGAAGGCCGCCGGCGACGCGCGCCCAATCGGCATCTTCGATTCGGGCATTGGCGGGCTCTCGGTATGGCAGGCCATTGTCGACCAGCTCCCTAATGAGTCCACGGTCTACGTTGCCGACCAGGCCCACGTGCCCTATGGCCCGCGGCTGCCGAACGAGATTCTGACGCTGGCGCTTCGCGTAACCGCCTTCCTGACTGAAGCCCACGACTGCAAGCTGATCGTGGTGGCGTGCAATTCAGCCTCCGCCGCCGCATTGCAACACCTGCGTCGGGCCTATCCCGATGTGCCCTTCGTTGGGATGGAACCGGCGATCAAACCCGCGGCGGCCCTGTCTCTACGCCGCGTCGCCGGGGTCCTCGCCACGCCGGCGACGCTGTCGGGCGAGCTGTATCGCAGCACCGTTGCGCGCCACGCGCAGGATATGCGGATCATTGCGGAAGGTTGCCCCGGCTTGGTCGACGCCATCGAAGGCTGCGCCGACGCTAGCACGTTGAATGCCATGTTGGAGGCTTTCGTGGCCCCATCGCGCGCAGCGGGAGCCGACGTCATGGTCATGGCCTGCACGCACTATCCATTGATCAAGACGCTGATCGCCCCGCTGTGCGGTGCACATATGCGCCTCATCGACCCGTCGCCGGCGGTCGCGCGGCAGACCGCGCGGCTGCTCACGCAGCACGCGCTGGCCGCCGGCGACAGCGCGCAGCCGCAGCCGCAGTTCTTTACCACCGCCGCGTCCGTGGCCCACTTTGAAGCGCCGGCTTCACACTGGCTCGGGCAAAAGATCCCTGCGCAGAGGTTGACGGAGGAAATGGAGAGTGCAATTACGCGCTGACGCCGAATCGCTGATCCACTTCCGCGAAGTCTGCAGCCTGCGGATGTGCGTCAGCGAGCACCACGCTGTCATCGCGAACCAGCTGGCAGGTCAGCAGGCCCGCCTCCGCCGCGGCATCCAGTTCCTCCCCCACATCGGACAAGAACAGAATCTGCGCTGCAGGGCAGCCCAATGCGTCCACGATGCGCCGGTAGGAAGCGGTTTCCTTCTTGCCACCGATGGTGGTGTCGAAGTAACCCTGGAACAACGGGCACAGATCGCCGGCCAGCGAATGCCCGAAAATCAGTTTCTGCGCCGCCACAGATCCGGAGGAATAGACGTAGAGCGCAAGCCCGGCCTGCGCCCAGCGCCGTAGATAGTCGGGGGTGTCAGGGTAGACATGACCATGCAGACTGCCGTCGGCATAGCCTTCCGCCCAGATGTCGCCCTGCAAGGCCTTGAGCGGGGTCGCCTTGCGATCGGCATCCATCCAGCGCAACAGCTCGGCGCCTACGGCTTCCGGGGTGTCCGCACAAGCGGCTTCCCTGATCACTTCCTCGACGTGGGTGCGCACCGTAGCATCGCGCCAGTGCGCACGCAGGTAGTCGACCATGCGCTCCCGCGCGTAGGGGAACAGCGTGTCGTGCACAAAGGCGATCGAGCTGGTTGTGCCTTCGATATCCGTCACGATGGCTTGCATGTCAGTGCTCCCAAAGCCGTCCATGGCTGGCGATCCCGGCCCGGCCTTCCATATCCGGCTCACCCTTCGAGGTCAGTGACGATGGCTTGAATCACGGTGTGCTCGGACTGTCGAGCGGCCGCCTGGATCAGAAGCGCTGCGCTTCAGGCCGCGGATTCGATGTTGTCGAGCCGCGGGAAGCGGTCGGCGATGTCGCTGCCGGTAAAGTTGGCCACCCAGCCTTCCGGCGTGGTGAAGAGACGAATCGCCGTGAGGCAGGGCTCCGGCCCCATATCGAACCAGTGCGTCATACCGGCGGGCACCGACAGCAGATCGCCGGCGCGGCACAGCACGGCGTAGATGCGGCCGTTGGCATGCAGATAGAACAGACCTTCGCCCTCGACGAAGAAGCGTACTTCGTGATCGTCATGGGTGTGCTCGTGCAGGAACTTGTCGCGCAGCGCCTCTTTCTGCGGGTGATCGGCGTTCAAGGAGATGACATCCACTGAGCGGAACCCGTATTGCTTCATCAGGCGGTCGATCTGCTCGCGATAGGCCTCGATGATCTCATCCTGCGACGCATCCGCATCCAGAGGCTGAGATGCGTCCCACTGCTCGTACAGCACGCCGATGCGATCGAGTTCGCGTGCCACGCTCGCACGGTCATAAACGGCGCGCTCAGCCTTGTGCGGATTGTGTTCGGAAAAGATGCGTAAGCTGGTCATTGCTGTCTTGCCTCCCCCAGTTGCGACTGCCATTCGCAGTCAAACAGGAACTCAAGGGCCTCCACCCGATAGCGGGCTTCGGCAACGCTGCTGCCCCAGGCGTAGAGGCCGTGTCCGCGGATCAAAAATCCGTGACGCCCCCTGCCCTGACGCATGGCTTCCTCTATGACCGTCGAAAGACGCGTCATGTTCTGGTCATTGTCAAAAATCGGAATTTCGACGCTGATCTCGTGTGTGGAGATTCCGTCGAGAATCTTCAATAGTTCGTAGTCCCGAAGTATTACTCCGGCTTCAAGAGCGCGGGATAATACCGTGGCCGGCACCGAATGGGTATGCAGTACCGCCGCCGCTGATGCATCCATTCGGTAGATTGCGCAGTGCAGCAGGCTTTCTGCCGAGGCACGTCGCGGCGTGTCCTCAGCCGCATTTCCCTGCATGTCGACGAGCATGAAATCGGCGGCGGACAGCTCGCCCTTGTGGCAGCCGCTTGATGTCATCAGCAACCGATCGGACGCGAGCCGCGCAGAGAAATTGCCACCGCTCGCGGGCACCCAGCCACGACGGTGCAAGAGATGCCCCGCACTGATGAGCTGGTCCGTGATGGCGGCAATATTCACGATCGGCAGTTCCTGGATGGATGAATCGGGCGCGGAGGGTAGGCCGCCCATGTTGCGGCTTCAAGAAGCTGACGCGGGTGCAACGTGGAGGCCCTGCCGCAGCGCTGCGCTGGCGATCGCTGACCATGAAATGGGGCCTGCAAGAAAGGCGGCGCACCAGCGGTGACTGCTGTGCGCATCGGCGAAGACGGGAAAGTGATGGGAGCGCCGGGAAAACGGGGCGTGGGCGGCTCATCAGCGCGCGCTTTTCCACTTCGCGCCTCACCCGGCTTGCGCGGGCGTCGTCCGTTGGACGGAACAGGCGGCATCAAGACAACGCGACCGAAGCAGGCGCAATCGATACGAGCGTGGGCGGACGCCGCACGCCGGCAGGCTCGCTGCCGACATCGCGGCCCGGCGTCCTACTTGATCTTGGCTTCCTTGAACGCGACGTGCTTGCGCACGACCGGGTCGTACTTGCGGAACTCGAACTTATCCGGCGTATTCTTCTTGTTCTTGGTGGTGGTGTAGAAGAAGCCGGTGCCGGCGGTGGAGACGAGACGGATCTTCTCGCGATCCTTTTTAACCTTTCCTGCCATGGTTTATACCTTCATTCCGCGCGAGCGCATGTCGCTCAGCACGCTTTCAATACCGTTCTTATCGATGATGCGCATGCCTTTGCTGGACACGCGCAGCTTGACGAAGCGCTTCTCGCTGTCGACCCAGAAACGATGCGTGTGCAGATTGGGCAGGAAGCGCCTGCGCGTCTTGTTGTTGGCGTGCGACACATTGTTGCCCACCGACGGGCGCTTGCCGGTCACTTGGCAGACTCGGGACATGACGAACCTCGGATCAGGGCGGGCAAGCGAGGCCCGCTGGCGAAAGAGCGCGGCTTTATATCAAAAGCCCTCCACTTTGGCAAGGCAAAGCGCGCCTACATCATGCCGCGCTCGGCAAAGCTCACGCAGTCCTCGCCCACGATGACGTGATCCAAAACGCGAATATCCACCGTGCGCAGCGCCGTGATCAGCCGCTCGGTCAGTTCGCGGTCGGCGGCAGAGGGTTCCGCGACCCCGCTCGGGTGGTTGTGCGCGAAGATGACCGCGGCCGCGTTCCGTCGTAGCGCCGCCTTGACCACCTCGCGCGGATAGACCGCCGCCGCGTTGATGGTGCCGATGGCCAGGACCTCGAAGGCGAGCACTTGGTGCTGGTTGTCGAGCAGCAGCATGCCGAACAGCTCCCGCGTCTCATCACGCAGGCGCGCCTGCAGGAAGCGGCGTGTGCTGCCGGGGTCGCGCAACACGCCCTCGCGACGCAGTTCCTCCGCCAGATGTCGGCGCGACAATTCCAGCACGGCCTGCAGCTGGGCGTACTTGGCTCGGCCGAGACCTTTGGCCGCGCAGAAGCGCTCCACATCGGCGCTCAGCAGGCTGCGCAAGCCGCCAAAGGCGGACAGCAGTTCCCGCGCCAGGTCGACGGCGCTCAGACCCGCAACCCCGGTACGCAGAAAGACGGCCAGCAACTCGGCGTCGCTGAGCGCGGCAGCACCGTTTGCCAGCAGCTTTTCGCGCGGTCGTTCGGTCTCGGGCCAGTCGCGGATGCTCATATCATTTCCCCTCGGTAACCCAAAGGTAGCGGCTCCCGCAGCCCGCGCCAAGCGGCCGGCCTGCTGCGCCCTTGCGCTACCATGCGCGCATGCCTGACATCAGCCTCAGCCAACATCGCATTCTGCTCGGGGTGACCGGCGGCATTGCCGCCTACAAGTCCGCTGAGCTGGTCCGCCTGCTGCGCAAGGCGGGCGCGGAGGTACAGGTCGTGCTGAGCGCCGGCGGCGCCCGCTTCATCACCCCCGTCACGCTGCAGGCACTCTCCGGTCACCCGGTTCGGCAAAGCCTGTGGGACGAAGATGCCGAAGCCGCCATGGGCCATATCGAGCTGGCGCGCTGGCCGGACTGCGTCGTGGTCGCGCCGGCATCGGCCAATGCCATGGCGCGGCTGGCCGCCGGCATGACCAGCGATCTGCTTTCGACGCTCTGTCTCGCCTCGGATCGGCCGCTGCTGCTGGCGCCCGCCATGAATCGGTTGATGTGGGCGCATCCCGCCACCCGCGACAATGTCGAGCGGCTGCGCGCACGCGGCGCCCGCGTCATCGGACCGGCAGCGGGGGACCAGGCCTGTGGCGAGGTGGGCGATGGCCGCATGGTGGAGCCCGCCGAACTGCTGTCCGCCATCGCGCAGCAGCTCGGCGCCCTCGATCAGCCGCTGCAGGGACGGCGGGCGGTGATCACTGCCGGCCCGACGCGTGAGGCCATCGATCCCGTGCGGGTGTTGTCCAACCGCTCCTCTGGCCGCATGGGCTTTGCCTTGGCCGATGCTCTGGCGCGGGCCGGCGCCGAGGTGACCCTGGTTGCCGGGCCGGTGCATCTGAATACGCCGGACGGCGTGCAGCGCATTGATGTCGAGTCCGCCGCCGACATGGCCGAAGCGGCCAGCCGGCACGCGGCACAGGCGGACTTGTTCATCGGTTGCGCCGCGGTGGCCGACTACCGGCCCGCGCAGACGGAGTCGCAGAAGATCAAGAAGGACAACGCCACGCTCTCCATTGCGCTCGAACGCACGCAGGACATCCTGCAACGCATCCGCGGCGAGCAGCCTGCGCTTTACATGGTGGGCTTCGCCGCCGAGACCGAGAACCTCGCCGACAACGCCCGCGGCAAACTGGAACGCAAGGGCCTGCAACTCGTCGCCGGCAATCTGGTGGGCGCCGGTCGCGGCTTCGATCGGGAGGACAATCACCTGATCCTGTTCTCCGCCGAGGGCGAAACCGACCTCGGCCGTGGCAGCAAGCGCGACCTTGCCAGCCGCATGGTGGCGCGTATCGCCCAGGATCTCAGTACCCCGCAATCCACATGACCGACATTGAACTGCGCGTTCTCGACCCACGCGCCACGCTGCCCGCGCACGCCACCGAGGGATCGGCGGGCTGCGACCTGCGCGCCCTGCTCGACGACGCACTGACGCTGCAGCCCGGCCAGACCGAACTGCTGCGCACAGGGCTGGCGATCCACATCGCCGACCCGGGATATGCCGCGCTCATCCTTCCGCGTTCGGGCCTCGGCCACAAGCACGGCATCGTGCTCGGAAATCTGGTCGGTCTGATCGACTCCGATTACCAGGGGGAACTGATGATCTCCTGCTGGAACCGCGGCAACAGCGCGTTCACCATCGAGCCCTTCGAACGCGTGGCGCAGCTGGTCATCGTGCCCGTCGTGCAGGCACGGTTTCGTACCGTCGACCAGTTCGGCGACAGCCTGCGCGGCGACGGCGGCTTCGGCTCCTCGGGGAGACAGTAATGGCGTTGACACCGGACGCGGCCATGCAGGTCGCACGCGTATTGACCGAGGCGCTGCCCTACATCCGGCGCTTTGCCGGCAAGACGGTGGTCGTGAAGTACGGCGGCAACGCCATGGAGAACCCGGCCCAGGCCACCAGCTTTGCGCGCGACATCACGCTGATGAAATTGGTGGGCATCCACCCGGTGGTGGTGCACGGCGGCGGCCCGCAAATCGGTCAGCACCTCGAGCGCCTTGGCATTGCCTCGCGCTTCGTCAACGGCTTGCGCGTGACCGATGCCGAGACCATGGACGTGGTCGAAATGATGCTCGGTGGTCGGGTCAACAAGGCCCTGGTGTCGGCCATCAACCAGCAGGGGGGCCGCGCGGTCGGTCTCACCGGCAAGGACGGCGGCCTGATCCGCGCCCGCAAGCTGGACTCCGACGGCGAGGACATCGGCCAGGTCGGCGAAGTCGCTTCCATCGATCCCGAAGTCATCACGCATCTGGAAGCCGGCGGCTTCATCCCCGTTATTGCCCCGGTGGGCGTGGGCGAGGACGGGGCGGCCTACAACATCAATGCCGACACCGTCGCCGGCAAGATCGCCAGCGTGCTCAAGGCCGAGAAGCTGATGTTGCTGTCCAACATCCGGGGTGTGCTCGATGCCGACGGCAATCTGCTGACCGGGCTGGACACGCACGAAGTCGACGCACTGATCGACGACGGCACGATTTACGGGGGCATGCTGCCCAAGATCGGCTGCGCACTCGATGCCGTGCGCAGCGGCGTACGCGCCGTGCACATCGTCGACGGTCGTGTCGAGCACGCGGTGCTGCTCGAACTGTTCACCGACGAAGGCGTCGGGACGCTTATAAGGGGGTGAGGCGCGACCGAAGTGCCAGTGGCACTTCGCAGCGCGCCGAACGCTCGGGCCACGGATGGCCCGAGCCGGAGTCACTTGACGAGGC
>JALEHA010000110.1 GCA_022763315.1 Algiphilus sp. | reverse complement strand
CCCACTCGGACAGGCGCTGATCCTGCTCGTCGCCCATCAGACCGCATTGCCAGTCGGCGGCGTTGAGCACACGCGGCGCCTGATCGATGTGCAGATAAGCGCGCACGCCCTCGAAGCCGTAGCGGCGGTGGTATTGCAGCGCCGTGCAGGCCCCCATCGACAACCCACCCAGCCGGAAGTCATGCAGGCCCAGCCCACGTACCAGGTCCGCGAGATCGTTGGCGTGCTGGTCGAGCAGCACCGGGGTCGCCAGGGCCAGCCCGTGCGAGCGCCCGAAACCGCGCAGATCAGGAAGGATGAAGCGATAGCGATGGGCGTGACGCAGGGCGAAGGGAAGCCAGAGCGCCCCCTGCATGGCGAAACCGTGCAGCAGCACGACCGGTTCGCCGCGTCCGACGTCGATATAGTGGAGTTTTGCGCCGTCGCGCATCTGCATTCTGGCCATGCCTGGAGCATGCCCGTAAGCCGGATTATTGCAAGCCGACGGCCCCACCAATCCGGAGAATGACGATGCACGCGGGATTCATTGGCCTAGGCACCATGGGCAGCCCGATGGCGGGCCATCTGCAGGCGGCCGGTCTGCTCAGCGGCGTGTGGAGCCACACCACCAGCAAGGCGCAAGCCCACGGGCAGAGCCTAGGCGTGCCCTGCGCAGCCACGCCGGAGGCACTGTGGCAGGAAGCCGATGCCGTCGTGCTCTGCGTGCGCGCCGATGCCGAAGTGCTTGCCGTGGTGGATGCCCTCTGCGTGGAGGCCGCCCGCGGCAAGCTGGTGATCGATACCTCCACCGTAGCCGATGACACAGCGCGCACCGCAGCCGAACGCCTGGCACGCGTCGGCGCCCGCTTCATTGACGCCCCCATCACCGGCGGCGCCGAAGGCGCGCGCCAGGGCCGGCTGACCTTCATGGTGGGTGGGGCCGCAGCGGATGTGACCGAAGCCGCGCCACTGTTTGACGCCATGGGCATCCGCACTGTGCACCTTGGCCCGGTGGGTACCGGCCAAGCCTGCAAGGCGGTGAATCAGGTGATGGCCGCCGGCATCAATCAGGCGGTCTGCGAAGGCCTGGCCCTGGCCGAAGCCGCCGGCCTGGATCCGGCACAGGTGGTGGATGTGGTGGGCAATGGGGCCGCTGGCTCGTGGTTCGTGCAGAACCGCGGCAAGACCATGACGACGGGACACTTCGACCCCGGATTCCGCATGGCGCTGCACCTCAAGGATCTGCGCATCGCCCAGCACATGGCTGCGGAGCGCGCGCTGCCGATGCCGGTGGTCGACCGCACTGCCGCCGACTACGCGCGTCTGGTGGCCGATGGGCATGGCGATGATGATATCTCCGGACTCTATCGCGGCATTCGTCCGCGCCGCAGCGGCACCGTGCACGGACAGCCTCCGGAGGCCTACTGGTTCGAGGAAGGCTGCTGGATCAGTGAATGGTGGAACCGCGACGCCGACGACGCGGTCTCGATCGCGCAAGCGCGGGTACCGCACGGCGGAACGACACGCCTGCACGCCTTGCAGGGCATCGTCGAACGCTATGTCATCCTCGAAGGGCAGGGCACCGCCGAGGTCGACGGCGAGACCTTTCAGCTACGGCCCGGCGATACCCTGATGATCCCGCCGCAGAGCGCGCAACGCATTCGCAACGAAGGCGACACCGACCTGGTCTTTCTGGCCATCTGCACGCCGCCCTTCCGGCCGGATGCCTACGCGGATCTGGATGGCTGAAGTCGGTGCGCGGTGGCTTCCCCGATGAGGCCGCCCCAGCGCGTGTAGCCGAGCGGTGAGGGGTGGAAACGGTCGGTGCAGAAGTACTGATCGCCGCCCTCGAAGGGAATCGGCACGTAGACGGCGTGGGGCGCCTTGGCCGCCACCAGGCCGATGATGCGGTCGAAGGCGCGGGCGCGCACGCCGAGCATGGTGCGCAACGGCTGTGGGATGGCGGGGAAGGACCCCATGGGTGGAACCGCGCTGACCGCGATCACCGCGTGGGGCGCGCGCCGGCGGATGGACGCCATGAGCTTGGTGAGATTGGTGTACCAGGTTTCCGGGGTACACCCGGAAAGGACATCGTTAACGCCCAGCGCCACGACCACGACATCGCACGCGGTGTTGATGAGCGGCACCTGCTTGTAGCGCGTCTGCCGCGCGGTTGCCCCATTGGCGCCGCAGGCGTGCCACTCCACCGCGCGACCGCTGCGCGCCGCCAACGTCTTGGCGCACTGCCCGGCAAGTGCGCTGGCATGATCCGGCGCACCCACCCCCGCCACGGTGGACTCCCCCACCGCGGCCAGGCGGAGCGGCGAGCCTTCCCCGTCGATCCGCCCCTCGCGCGGGCCAGGCGCCTCTTCCAGGCGCGGCGTGTCGCGCCGCATGCGGGCGGCCTGCCAGGCAAAAAGCGGCAAGCCCGCAATCAGACCCGCGGTCCACAGGGCATAGCCGGTGTTGTCACGTACGCGTTTCATCACAGCCTCCTGAGACAGCTCAAGCAGGTCTTGTGCCAATGCGCCGGCACCGCGCGCGTGGCGCAGCATGGCAGGATAAAGAGGCGGCATCAGGCTGCCTCCTGCAACCGCTACGCCACAGCCTCGCACGCCGCGCACATGCACCGAACGAGCCCACCTGCCATGCATTCGTCGACGATTCACATCCGGCGCTTCGCGCGGTCAGACTGGGCCGCGTTGTGGCCGATCCTGCAGGCCGAATTCGCTGCCGGCGAGAGCCACCCCCAGCCGTCGGATATTTCCGAGCAAGCCGCCTATCAGGGCTGGATTGAAAGCCCCGAGGCCACCTTTGTGGCCGTTCACGACGGCGCTCTTCTGGGCACCTATGTGCTCAAGCCGAACCAGCCCGGTCGCGGCGCGCACATGTGCAATTGCGGCTATATCGTGGCGCCTTCGGCGCGCCGCCAAGGCATTGGCCGGGCCTTGTGCCGGCATTCGCTGGACGAAGCCTGCCAGCGTGGCTATCTCGCTATGCAATACAACCTGGTGGTGTCCTGCAATCACGCCGCCGTGCGGTTATGGCAGGACATGGGCTTCGACACCGTCGGCCGACTGCCTGAGGCCTTTCACCACCCGCGCCACGGCTTGGTGGATGCGCTGGTGATGATGCGCAGCCTGCGTGATCGCGCGCAGCGCGATCACACCCTCGTCTGACCCCGGCCGCAGCCGCAACTGGCGCGGTTCTTGCGGGCTTCTGTTGCGACATCCACCCGCGAGCTGCGGATGAAAATGGAACATGTCGCACTTGCGACGCTGGGCATCTGTCCGGCAGAGGCCCGCGCGCTGGTTGCCGCCACCCGCGTGTTGGAAGGACGGCTACCGGCACTGGTGACCTGGTTTGACGCGCCGGATGCGGCGGAGGTCGTGGTGTGCAACCTCGATACCTCAGCGGCGGACTGGCCGCCTCTGCCCCACGACACGGTGATTCTGCCCTACCGTACTTCCGGCGCGGCGCCCGACTGCGGCATCGCCCGGCCACTGCGCATGTCACGCTTGCAGGACGCATTGAGCTGGGCGCTCGAACAGGCGCTCAGCCAACGGCAACCTTCGCCGGAGCAGGTCGTGCGACGCGTCTATCGTGGGCGTGAACAGGGTGGCGCAGTGCCCGCAGCGCCGGACGCGCGCACCGAAACGGCACCGAACACGCCCGGTTTCGTGCGTGTCTACCGCGGGCGCACCATCAAGTAGCAGCGGCATAGCGCCGACAGAGCCGAGTATGCTCCTCTTCGAGCTTGCACCATTTCGGGGAGGATCATGGTCGGTTTCGGGCGCGTTTCCCCAACCGCGCGGTTTACCGGCGCCACCTGGCGACGTCACGGACTGTCGCCAGGTGGCCTGCACCCTCGCAGCGAGCAGTGGTTGGCTGAAGCGCTGCGCCTAGGCGCACCCCTGGGTCGCCACCTACTGCTCGACGACATGCTCCACGCACGTCACTGCGCCATCGACCGCCTGCTGGAAAACGCGGTGATCTGCGGCGCCATCACCCACGTGGTAGAGCTGGCCGCTGGCCACTCGGCGCGTGGCTGGCGCATGAAGCAGCGTTTTGGGCCGGCGCTGCACTATATCGAGACCGATCTGCCCGCCATGGCGGAAGAGAAGCAGCTGCTGCTGTCGCGCGCGGGCCTGCTCAGCCCGCAGCACGAGGTGCGCGCGCTGGATGCGGGGTTGACCGCCGGCCCCTGCAGCCTTTCAGGGCTGCTGGATACGCTGCCCGCCGAGGGCGGCGTCGCCGTGATCAGCGAAGGCCTGCTCAACTACCTGCCGATGCAGGCCGTCGACCAGCTCTGGCAGAGTGCCGCCATGCGCCTGCGCCGCTTCTCCGCATCCTACTATCTGACAGATTGCTACCTTGCCGAAGACAATGCCGACCTGATGACGCGCACCTTCGTCGGCATGCTGTCACTGGCGGTGCGCGGCCGCGTACGGCTGCATTTCCAGGATGTCTCTTCGCTGAGTGCGCGCGCCCAACGCGACGGCTGGCGCGCGGTGCAGGTGAAACGCTGTGCGGACACCGGCTTGGGTACCGACATTGGCAACCGTCCGGGCGCTCGCCGGGTCCGCATCCTGTGCGCCAGTGCGCACACCGGCGGAGCGTAAGATGCGTTTTCTTCGTCGCGCTCTGCTGTTCATCCTGGTGACCCTGCTTGCCACCCTGGCGGGGGCCGCGCTCTGGGTGCAGTGGCCCCGCCCCGCGCCCAGCGGCGACGATATCGCAGCCGCCAGCGCCGGTGCGGTCACGGCGACCTGGCTTGGCGTGTCAGCCGTGCTGTTGCGCGATGGCGACAGCGCCATCCTCATCGACCCCTTCTTCACGCGCAAACCCGCCAAACTGGGCCTGCTCACCAATCGCCCCGTCAGCCCCGACACGGCGCGCATCCGGCATTGGCTCGACCGGCTGGAGATTGACCGCCTCGATGCGGTGGTCGTCTCGCACGCGCATTACGACCACGCATTGGATGCGGGCGTAGTGGCACGCTTGACCGGGGCGCAACTGCTCGGCTCGCAGAGTACCGCCCAGATCGGCCGCGGCGCGGGACTGAGCGAGGATCGCATCACGGTGGTGGAAGAAGGCGCGCCCATCCAGGTGGGCAGCTTCCGGCTACGCTTCATCGCGTCCCGCCACGCCGGCGCCACCGGGGGACGGCCACGCGGCACCATCGCCCAGCCGCTGGTTCCGCCGGCGGGGCCGCTGGCCTATCGCATGGACGCCACCTGGTCCATCGAGATCGTGCACCCGCGCACCCGCTTGCTGCACCACGGCAGCGCCGGCTTCGTCGCCGGCGCCCTGGAGACGGTGCGGGTCGATACCGTACTGCTGGGTGTGGCTCTGATCGACGACCTGCCGGCCTATCTGGAGGCCGTGGTCGGGAACGTCCGGCCCGCGCAGGTGTACGCCCTGCACTGGGATGACTTCACCCGCCCCCTGTCCGAGCCGCTGCGTCCGCTGCCCTTTGGCGTGGACCTGTCCGCATTCTTCACTGGCGCGCGTTCGCAGTATCCAGGCATTGGCTTCCATACCTTGCCGTTGGGAGAAGCCGTGGCGCTGCCGCTGTCGGAGGCCGACACGCCCTCCGTCGCGCCTGACGCATAATGCGACACCTTCTCTATGCGCCGTGGACGCCCACTCATGAAGACGATCCCCTCGCGATTGCTCGCCCCCTTGCTTGCACTGCTGCTGGCGCTCAGCGCAGGCTGCGCCGGCATGAGTGAACCGGCGGAGTTGCCGCCTCCACACAGCGGTAACGTGCAGAACGTGGCGGAGTTCCGGGAGTTTCTGGACAGCTATCAGCCCACGGAGCGGCAGTTCCGGCAGGTCTATCCCGACATCACCCTGGTGATGCCGGGCGACATCGCCACCAAGGAACTGCGCCTGAACAACAGCCGCTTCTTCGCCGAGCTCAATGACAAAGGGCGCATCGTCGACGGACGCTTCCAGTAGCGCTGCAGCGCCCGCGGCGGGTGTAAGCGGCACGCGACTCAGCAGCCTGCCCCCCGTGGTCGCGCCGCGGGCGCGCGTGTTGGTACTGGGTTCCATGCCGGGGGTCGCCTCCCTGCAGGCGCAACGCTATTACGCGCATCCGCGCAATATGTTCTGGCCAATGGTGGAACGTTTTCTTGGCATCGCCGCGACCCTGCCCTACGAGGCACGCATCGCAGCCCTGCAACGATGCGGCGTCGCGCTCTGGGATGTGCTCGCGCACTGCGAGCGCAGAGGCAGCCTGGACGGCGCGATCCTGCGCGCCAGCGAAGTAGCCAACGCCATTCCTTCGCTGCTTGAGGCGCAGCCGTCACTCTCCGCGGTTGTGCTCAACGGACAGCGCGCAGCGACCAGCTTTCGTCGCCATCTACAGGCGCAGTGCCTGCGACTGCGCCCCATGCTGCACATCCATGTGCTGCCCTCTACCAGCCCGGCCAACCAGTCGATTCCCTTGCAGGCGCGCCAGCAGGCCTGGTCCGTGCTGGCTGATTACGCCGGGCCGTCCACCGCCTGAGACGCTGCGCGGATGACTTCCGGCTCCACGATGCCGCCGAAGGTCTGCATCGCGAAGGCCACTCGCGCGCCCGCAGGCGCCGCGACCGGCGCCGCGCGATCCACTTCGGCGACGCGGTGACGCAGGCCGACGCGGTTGGCGAGCTGAATACTCAGCCCCGGGCGCGCATTGAGTTCCAGCATGAGCGGGCCACGGTGCGCATCGAGCACGACATCGACGCCAAGATAGCCCAGACCGGTCAGCTCGTAGCAACGCGCTGCGATCTCCAGCAGGCGTTCCCAGCTCGGGATCTGCAGACCGGCGATGGCATTGTGCGAATCCGGATGCACATCCACCGGCTGGTTATGCCAGATGCCGGTGGTCAGCGCGCCGGTCGCCATGTCCACGCCTGCGCCCACGGCACCCTGATGCAGATTCGCCTTGCCATCCGATAGTCGGGTGGGAAGGCGCACCATGGCCAGGATCGGCACACCGCGGTAGACCACGGTGCGGATGTCCGGCACGCCCTGGTGGGTGATGCGCTCGAACAGCGGGTCGAAGACCACGCGCTGCTCGATCATCGCCGTATCCGGCTGACCACCCAGACTGTACATGCCGGACAGGATGTTAGAGACGTGATGCGTCAGCCCTTCGTGGTCGATGAGGGCGCTGCTCGCCTTGCGGAACATGGTTCCCGACCGCCCCAGCACCACGACGATGCCTTCGCCGCCCGAGCCATGGGCGGGCTTGATGACGAAACCATCGAGGGCATCCAGAATCTGGTGCATATCGGAGGCGTCGTGGTTGGTACGCACCTGCGCGTAGAGTTCGGGCACGGCGATCCCCGCGCCCTGCGCCAGCTTCTTGGTGAGCAGCTTGTCGTCCACCCGCGGGTAGAAGCGGCGCGGGTTCTGCTCCGCAATCAGCGCCGCATTGCGCCAGTTCATGCCGGCGATGCCCGCCCGCCGCAGCGAGCGGGGTGAGGCGAACCACCTCATGCGCCGGTATCCATATTGCGGAAGCGCACCAGCTCACTGACGCGGTAGCCGGTGTAGCGGCCGACGAGCAGCACCACGGCGAGCACGACCAGCAAGAGTTCGGGGAACACCAACATGAGGTGTTCCATCCCGGTCTTGAACATGAGCAGGTAGCTGAGCACGGCGACCAGCATGCTGCCCAGACCTTGGCGCAGGGATTCTCCGGGCCCGTGTTCCTCCCAGACAATGGACATGCGCTCGATGGTCATGGCCAGGATGACGATGGGGAACAGGGAGACCGAAAGTCCCGCCTGCAGGCCGAGTTGATTGCTCAGCACGCTGAGCATGGCGATGAGCAGGATCACCACGATGACCACCGCCGCCAGCCGGGGCACCAACAAGAGTTTCAGCCGCTCCAGATAGAAGCGCACCGAAAGGCCAAGCGCCGTGACCAGCGTGAACAGCACCACGCCGCCGATGAGCTGGGTTTCGCGGAAGCTGATTGCAATCAGTACCGGCATGAAGGTGCCAAAGGTCTTCACCCCGACAATATTGCGCAACACCACGATGAGCAGCACGCCCAATGGCAGCAGCAACAGAATGCGATAGAGATTCTGGGTCTGCACCGGGAGGTTGAGCAGCGAAAACGCCACCATCGCCGGTTGCTCGCCGCGGGCACCGTCGGCTGCCGCCTCCAGCGCGTCGAGCTGATTCCGCTTGGAGGCGAAGCGGACGTTGACATTGCGCGCACGGGTCACCTCGGCGGGATCCGCTGCGCTGCGCCACCACTTCACGAAGCCGTCGGGGTATCCGGTCTTTCCCGTGGTTGGGTCGATGGGCACCCAGCGCTGCCCGTTGTGCACCTCCAGCCAGGCGGTAGGCTGAAGGTCACGCGCGCCGTCCACCAGCGTGACGCCGCGCACCATGCGCGACGGGATGCGCGCCCCCTTGAGCATGTAGATCGCGGTATCGACGCGGTCGACGTCCGAGCGCTTGCCCTCAAGCATCAGGCGGATGTTGTCGTTCGCCTCGGGATTGTTGAGCAGCTGCATCAACATGGCGGCAAAGGTGGCCACGTCCGCGGAACGGCTGCGGACTTCGTCGAGCACCGAATTCACCGCCTGCAGATAGGGCTCCTCGTAGTCCGGAACGGGCGGCGGCAGCGGAGCGGGTTCCTCCTCTCCAGGCGCTTCGGGATCGTCCCGGGGCATGAGGGTCGCGCGATAGAACAGCGCCTGTCGCCCACTGGGACGGCGTTGTGTCCAGACTGCGGTCCGTTGCCCGTCCACCTCTTCCACCGCGATGCCATAGCCACGGGAGATGAAGTTCTCTTCGAGCACGCGGAAGCCAGGCGGGGCATCGGGCAGCTTGAGCTGCGCCTTGACGGCACCGCCAATCGGCTCGAAGCCGAGGCGCGCTTCGATGATCCAGGCGTCCGTGGTCGCATCCGGCGACAGCGGAAAACCCAGCGAATGGTGCTTGTACCAGGCCAGCGACAAGCCGATGACCGTCAGGGCAAGGGCGAGCAGGCCAACGTGCAGCCTCATGAATGGCACTCCAGGAAGGTCTGCGGGGGCCGCAGCGCCGTGTGTGTGTCGTCGATGTTGTTGTTATGCATTTGCCGCAGGGCCCCCTCGCCCCTGTTGGCTATGAGCAGCCTAGCGCATGCGGCCTTGCCACCGTAGTGCGTGGCTGCCTACCAGATCGAGACACGCGCTTCCGGTGGCAGATAGAGGGCGTCGTCGGAGGTCACATCGAAGGCCTCGTACCAGGCGTCGATATTGCGCACGACCCCGTTGGTGCGATAGCGATCC
Organism: Algiphilus sp.; assembly: GCA_022763315.1. Taxonomy (GTDB): domain Bacteria; phylum Pseudomonadota; class Gammaproteobacteria; order Nevskiales; family Nevskiaceae; genus Algiphilus. Next base: position 4,289 of record JALEHA010000110.1, on the reverse strand, counting down.
GGCGCGTGAGGCCCGTTGTTGAGCCGGTTGATCAGCTCGTCCTCGCGGTACTTGCGCGCCCAGATCTGCCCCCAGCCGATGAAGAAGCGCTGCGATGCACTCCAGCCGTCGATGACGGCGCGGCTCGGATTGGCCTTGTCGATGCTGATATCGCCGCGGTGCAGGTCGTCACGATGCGGCGCGCGGCCGGCGTCTTCCAGCGCCATCTGCAAGGCGATATAGGCGATGCTGAGCCCGCCCAGGTCACCGATGTTCTCGCCCAGCGACAGTGCGCCGTTGACGCAGTGCTCGGGCAGCGGGCAGAAGGCGTTGTATTGCTCGATCAGCGACGCGGTGCGCTGTTCGAAGCGCTTGCGGTCGGCCTCCGTCCACCAGTTGCGCATCCGGCCTTCGCCGTCGAAACGCGAGCCCTGATCGTCGAAACCGTGGCCGATCTCGTGGCCGATGACCGCGCCAATGGCGCCATAGTTCACCGCGTCATCGGCTGCCGGGTCGAAGAACGGCGGCTGCAGGATCGCTGCCGGAAACACGATTTCGTTGCCGCCCGGGCTGTAGTAGGCATTGACGGTCTGCGGCGTCATGAACCACTCGTCCTCGTCCACCGGCTGGCCAAGCTTGCCGTAATGGAAGTCGAAGGCATGGCGCTGGATGCGCATGACATTGCCCAGCAGGTCGTCCTCTTCGATGGCGAGACCGCTGTAGTCGCGCCAATACTCGGGATAACCGATCTTGGTCGAGAACTGATCAAGCTTGGCCAGCGCTTCCTCGCGCGTGCGCTCGCCCATCCAGGACAGCGTCTGAATGCGGCTGCGGTAGGCGCGGGTCAGGTAGTCGACCATGCGCTGTACGCGCGCGCGATGCGCCGCGGGGAAATGCTCGGCCACATAGCGCTTGCCCAGGGCCTCGCCCATGCCCTGTTCCACCAGCGCCAACGCGCGTTTCCAGCGCGCCTTGGGCTGCTCGATCCCGCTCAGGGTCGACTGATGGAAGTCGAAATGCTCAGCGACCAGCGGTGAGCTCAGATAGGGCGCATAGCGCGCCAGCACGTGATAGGCGAACCACGACTGCAGCTCGAACAGGGGGCGCTCCGATAGCAGTCGGGCCGTTGCGGCGAGGGCTTCGGGCTGACGCACGATGACGCGTTCCGGCCCCATCGTGCCAAGGGCGGCGAAGAAGGCCTCCCAATCGAAACCGGGCGCCACCTCGGGGAGATCGGCCAAGGGTGAGGGGTTGTAGGTGGCCTGACGATCGCGCGAACGCACGCGCGTCCAGTGCGCGTTGGCGAGATCGCGCTCCAGGCTCAGGATCGCATCCGCCCTGCGCCGCGCCTGATCGAGCCCAGCGAGCGCAAGCATACGGGCAACATGCCCGCGATAGGCGGCGCGCAGCTCGGCGAAACGCGCCTTGTCGGAGAGGTAGTAGGTGCGCTCCGGCATGCCGAGACCGGATTGACTCAGATAGAGCGCGTACTGCGCGGGACGGCGCGCGTCGCGGAAGATGGAGAGCGCGACCGGTAGATCCACGCCGAGGTGCTGCAAGTCGGCGAGCAGAACGGGCAGGGCGGCCCGATTCTCCGTAGCCAGCACGCGCTCCAGCAGGGGCCTTATCGGCGCGATGCCGCGCGCCTCGATGGTCGCCAGATCCATGTAGCTGCGATAGAGCGCGCTGATTTTGCGCGACTCCTCGACATCCGCATCCTCGCTGTCGCCGATGCAGGGCAGACAGTCAATGAGCGCCCTTAGCTGCTGCTGGGTACGCTCATGGATGACGGTAAAGGTGCCGTAGTTGGACCGATCAGGAGGGATGGCGGTGCGGTCCAGCCAACGCCCGTTGACGTAGCGGTAGAAATCGTCACCTGGGTCCACCGTGACCTGCATGCGGTCTTCGAGTACCCCGGCGTCACGCGGTGCCGCGAACACCCCTGGCACGAGCATGACGAGCAACATGCCTGCCGTGCAGGCGCGAAGCGTAGGCATCTTTGCATCCGTGGAGAAACGAAAGGATCGAGAATGCTAGCAGGCTGTACGTCGCGCAACGCTGAATGGCCTGGCGATGCCTTCAGGGCAGCGGGTGGTCACCCGGTAGGCGGGGGCGCGTGGTGTCGATATCGGGCAAGGCGATATGCACCATCTGCCCCTGCTTGCCTTCACTGGCCACCACTGCAAGACTGCCGTCCGAGCTCAGGATGATGGACTCGGCCTGTTCCATGGTCGGCAGCACGCGCCGTCCAGGATAGCGCCGCAACGCCTCTTCCCAGCGCTCTCCCGTCGCGCGGTCGTACACGAAAACCGCGCCGTAGCTGAGTACGGCCATGCGCTGGCCGTCCGGTGTGATGTCAAGGCCAGTGGGCAGATTGAAGCCGAGGGCGCGGCGCGGCCCCTCGAAGAACGTCGACATCGGCGGCGGCGGCAGCTCGACGTCGCCGACGTACTCAGCGAGCACGGGGTCGGCGTCCTCGGCAGCCGCCATGCCGCTGCAATCCACGGGTGCGGGCAGGCGATACAGCGCCGGCGGCGTCTCGCGCTTGCTCAGCACGTAGATCTGTCGGTCACGCTGGTCAAAGGCCAACCCTTCGGCGTCGCGCGGGCCGTCCGGATAGCGGAACACCAGATGACCCGCCACGCGCGCCTCGCGCGCATCGGCTTCCGGTTCGGGGATGAACTCGATATGCACGCTGTCACGACGTGCCAGGTTGTCGCCAATGTCGCCCACCAACAGACAGCCGCCGCTGGGCGTGGGCATGCGCGCCATGGCTTCCCAATCCAGGTTGCTACTACCCTTGACCACCAGGCGGCCCAGCGCCTGGCCTTCCCGGCCGAGCCGAAACAGGCGCGCCCGATTACCGTGATCGTTATGGCCCCAGAAGTCGCCCGTGGCGGCCGGCGCCAACCCGGAGATCTCCTTCAATTCGGGATCGTTGATGGCATACACGCCCTGGATGAAGCCCGCCGCGTTGACCGTGCAGCCGGAGAGCAGCACCGCCAACGCGGTCACCGGCAGCGCAAGCCAGCGCCGGGACCACGGCCAAGCATCGCGCGGAGGCGAAACGCGCATCGGCACCCCTCATGGATCTGAAGCGCGCATAGTAGCGGCCGCCCGGCGCGCCGTGGCGAGCGCGTCGGGCAAAGCGCTGCGCGCTAGCGTGCCGCCATCGCCGGTGTGCGTGATGGGCGAGCGCGCGACAACCGAAAGCGGCCCGCCGACGCCACCGTGCTGCCGCCCAGTTCATCGATGTAGCGTTCGAGCGTGGAAACCGCCTCGGCGCGGCCGTCAGACGCATATTCCGCGGTCCGGCTCGCGAACTGATCCTCGTGCGACAACAATCGATCCACGTGCGAAGGCGAGAGCTGGCTGGCGGCCACCCGCATGCCGATGCCCATGCGCTCCACCATGGTCGCGTTCAGGCGCTGCTCGAAGGCGTCCTCGGGCACCGCGAGAATGGGCTTGCCGAAGTGCAGCGCCTCGCCGATGAGCTGGTTGCCGGCGGTGGACAGGACGGCGCGGCAGGCGGCCAGGTCGTGCGCGAACCATTCGTTGCTGGGCGCGCAAAACTCCAGATTTTCGCTCTGGCCCTTCCAGGGCGTGCCGTAGACCTTCACCGGCATGTCGAGCAGCCGCAGGGTGCGGTCGACATGGGCGCGATACTGGTGGATGCCCTTGTTGAAATACACCAGCAGGAAGTCGCCGCGCTTGGGCTTCAATCCCTTGACCACGTCACGCAACATCGGACCCACCACGCGGGCGTCGTCACGGTACGGTTCGGCCGGATAGAAACTGGAAATCAGCACGCGGTCCGGCTCGCCCATCAGGGTGCGATAGCCAATGGCGTCGCGCTGGCCGGCCAGCCAGAGATCCGCGGGGAAGTTCGGCTTGCACCAGGCGATGATGCCGACGTGGTCGAAGCTGATGCGCGGGATGCCGAGTCGCGCGCCGGCGCGATGCGTCCAGGCCTCCGAGTCGGAGATGATCAGCTGAGTTCCGCGGCTGCGCATTTCGCGCTCCAGCGCTTCGGTGCCCGGCCCACCCAACAACAGGTCGGCCATCGGCGCCAGATTCTCACTGAAGGTACGCGGCAGGGAGTGGCCGCCACGGTTGTTGTAGCGGTAGCCGATCGTCGGGATGCGCACTGTCGGGAAGAGCGGCGCCAGTACCTCAAAGGCATCCCCCCCCGCGTACACGGTAACCTCGTGTTCTGCCATCAGCGCGGGCAGTACGCTCATGGTCCGCATGGCGTGCCCGCGTCCGTAGCCCATCACACCGTAAGCTATGCGCATTAGCGGTCTCCGGCT
>JALEHA010000109.1 GCA_022763315.1 Algiphilus sp. | reverse complement strand
GCGGCCGCTAGCAGTACCAGCGGCCACCCCTCCCGCGCGATCCCGAAGCTGGGTTCCGCAGAACCCAGGAAACCCGGTCGCGGGAAACGCTTAGTTGCGGCTGCGGTCAACCAGCTTGTTCTTGCCGATCCAGGGCATCATGTCGCGCAACTTGGTGCCCACGGTCTCGATCGGGTGCTCGTAGCCCAGACGACGGCGCGCCTTCAGCGTCGGCGCACCGGCCTGGTTCTCCAGCACGTATTCACGCGCGAACTGACCGGTCTGGATCTCGGTAAGAATCCGCTTCATTTCCGCCTTGGTTTCTTCGGTGACCACGCGCGGCCCGCGGGTGTAGTCACCGTACTCGGCGGTGTTGCTGATCGAATAGCGCATGTTGGCCATGCCGCCCTCGTACATCAGGTCGACGATCAGCTTGAGCTCGTGCAGACACTCGAAATAGGCCATCTCGGGGGCATAACCCGCTTCGGTCAGCGTCTCGAACCCGGCCTGCACCAGCGCCGTTGCGCCGCCGCAGAGCACGGCCTGCTCGCCGAAAAGGTCGGTTTCCGTCTCTTCGCGGAAAGAGGTCTCGATCACGCCAGCGCGGCCACCGCCATTGGCGGAGGCGTAGGACAGCGCCACCTGCTTCGCCTGCCCGGAGGCATCCTGGTGAATCGCGATCAGACTCGGCACACCGCCGCCCTGGGCGTAGGTCGAGCGCACCAGGTGACCGGGCCCTTTCGGCGCGATCATGATCACGTCCAGATCCGCGCGCGGCTCGATCAGCTGGAAATGGATGTTGAAGCCGTGCGCAAAGGCCAACGCCGCCCCCTGCTTCATGTTGGGCGCCAGGATCTGGTCGTAGAGTTCGACCTGCCGCTCATCCGGCACCAGCAGCATGACCAGATCGGCCTGCTTGGCTGCATCGGCGACTTCCGCGACCTGCAGACCCGCTTCCTCGGCCTTCGACCAGGAGGCGCCGCCCTTGCGCAGGCCGACGATGACATTGACGCCGGATTCCTTCAGGTTGAGCGCGTGCGCGTGCCCCTGCGAGCCGTAGCCGATCACCGCCACGGTGCGGGACTGAATCAGGGAAAGGTCGGCATCCTTATCGTAATAAACGTTGATACTCACGTACTTACGCGCTCCAATTAAAGTAATGATTTAAAAAACTGCGCCCGCTGCAACCGTCAACCCGCTGTCGCGAGCACCCGCGCACCGAGCACGGCGCTGCCGGTCTCGATGGCCGCCACGCCCGAGCGCACCAGCTCCACCACTTCTCCGATGGCGCCGAGTTCGGCCGCAATCTCGTCGATTTCCGTTCCGGTGCCTGCCGCGCGCAAGCAGCGCAGCTCCCCAGCCGCCTCTAGCACGTGAAGCGCGCGCTGCGCGCACACTGCGTCGAAGGCTTCCTGGGCACGGCTGGCAACGCGCAGCTTGATCAACATCAGCTCACATTCACTGTGCGCCCGCGCTGTCACGTCGAGCACCTCGACCACATCGATCAGCTTGCGCGACTGCTTGACGATCTGGTCGATCACGTCGTCCGACCCCATGGTCACCAGTGTCAGCCGCGAGAGCGAGGGATCCTGCGTGGGCGCAACCGTAAGTGACTCGATGTTGTAGCCACGCGCGGCGAACATGCCGGAAACGCGCGCGAGCGCGCCGGATTCGTTTTGCAGGAGAATGGAAATGATGTGGCGCATAGGGTGCGCAAAGATAGCGGCGACGCCCACATTGTGCAATGCAAGAGGCCGCCGCGCGCCGCAGGAGCCCGTCAGCGCGGGCCTTTTCCGGCGGTGGAAGCGACGCGCTGGCCGGCGCCAAAACCGGGTTTCGCGCGCGTGCTACCCCTTGCACATGCTATAAATAGCGGTTCCTTTCCTCTTTTTTGGCGCATCACGCTATGACGACTGTGCGTACATCCGAGCACCCACGGGCCGGGCAAACACTCGCCGGCTCCGACATCATCGTTCAGGTTCTGGCGGACGAGGGTGTGGATGTCGTGTTCGGCTATTCCGGCGGCGCCATCCTCCCGACCTACGACGCCATCTTCCGCTACAACGAGGAAGCCAATGACGGTGAGGGGCGCGAGCCCATGCCACTGATCGTGCCCGCCAATGAGCAGGGCGCGGGCTTCATGGCGGCGGGCTATGCGCGCGCCTCCGGCCGTGTCGGCGTGGCGCTGGTGACCTCGGGCCCAGGTGCAACCAACTGCGTGACGCCGGTGCGCGACTGCATGGCGGATTCCATCCCCATCGTCGTTATCTGTGGCCAGGTGCCAACCGCGGCCATCGGCAGCGACGCCTTCCAGGAGGCGCCGGTGAGCAACATCATGGGCGCCTGCGCCAAGCACGTCTTCCTGGTGACGGACCCCGCCCGTCTCGAGGCTACCGTGCGCACGGCTTTCGAGATTGCGCGCACGGGCCGCCCCGGTCCGGTGGTCATTGATGTGCCCAAGGACGTGCAGAACTGGGAAGGCCCCTTTCTGGGGCAGGGCACCCTGCCCATTCCGGGCTACCGCGCGCGGCAGCAACAGATCGACGACAACCGTCTCTCCGATGCGTCAGCGGTGGAATTCTTCGAGCAGTTCCAGCAGGCGCAGCGGCCGCTGATCTACGCCGGCGGTGGCGTCATCAATGCCGAGGCCTCGGCCGCATTGCGCGAATTCGCGGACGCCTTTGGCGTGCCGGTGGTCACCACCCTGATGGGGATAGGCGCCTACGACACCACCCAGCCGCGTTCCCTGCACATGCTCGGCATGCACGGCACCGCTTTCGCCAATTACGCCGTCGAGGACGCCGATTTTCTGTTTGCGGTGGGCGCGCGCTTCGATGATCGCGTGGCGGCGGTGCCCGAGCGCTTTGCACGCAACGCCAAGGCCATCGCCCACCTCGATGTCGACCATTCTGAGATCCACAAGGTCAAGCGCGTCAGTTGGCATCACGTCGGTCGCATGCGCGAGGCGCTGGAAGCCTTGACCGCACACGGCAAGGCCAAGGGCTTCGCGCCCAACTACGAGGCCTGGCACCAGCATCTGGCGCACCTCAAGCGTGATTACGCGATGAACTACGACCGCGAGGCGGAGCAAATCCAGCCCTATGCGGTGATCGAGGCGATCAATCGGCACACGCGCGGAAACGCGGTCATCGCCACCGGCGTGGGGCAGCATCAGATGTGGGCGGCGCAGTATTTCGATTTCCGCGAACCGCGGCTGTGGCTCACCTCCGGCTCCATGGGTACGATGGGTTTCGGTCTTCCGGCCGCCATCGGCGCCGCTTTCGCCCGCCCCGGTCGCGCCATCATCGACATCGACGGCGACGCTTCCATCCGCATGAACCTGGGCGAAATGGAAACGGTCACCACCTACGACCTGCCGGTGAAGATCGTCGTGCTGAACAACTATGGCGACGGCATGGTGCGACAGTGGCAGAAGCTGTTCTTCAAGGGCCGCTTCTCCGCCTCCGATAAGTCACTGCACAAGAAGGATTTCGTCAAGGCGGCGGAGGCCGATGGTTTTGGTTTTGCCAAGCGCCTGGACCGAGGCGAAGATCTGGAGGCTGTCGTTGCCGAATTTGTTGCCTACGATGGGCCAGCCTTCCTCGAAGTGATCATCGATCCGGACGCGGGCGTCTACCCGATGGTGGGACCGGGCATGAGCTACGACCAGATGATCACCGGCGATTGGATCCCCTCGCGCGACCCGACGGAAACCATCACGCCCGACCAGTCCGAGATGTTCTAGCCGCGGAGCACTGGCGTGTCGGCCCAAGTGGAGCAACACCTGGAGCAGGGCACGCTGCACCTGCAGATTGCGGGCCAGTGGCGACTGGGACACAGCCCGGACAGCCAGCGCGTGCTGCCTGCACTGCGCGGGGCGCGCGTGCTTCGCATCGAAGTGGCCGAACGCACGCAATGGGATTCGGCCTTGCCCGCCTTCCTGACGGCCTTGCTGCATGCTGCGGACCGGCAATCACTTGACGTTCAGCTGCAGCTGCCGCGCCGTCTGGAGGCATTGCTCGCGCTGGCACGCCAGGACGCGGCACCGCCACAGCGTCGCGCATCCAGCGCTCTGCGTCTGCCGGATCTGCGCCCGCCGCTACGCTTCGTAGGTGCGCTGCTGCTTGCCCTTCAGCCCGGCGCACGGGCGCTGCCGCAAGGGCGCGAACTGTTGCGCATTCTCCGCCAGACCAGCGTTCAGAGCGTCCCGATCATCATACTGGTCAATTTTCTGGTGGGCGCGATCCTCGCCTTCATCGGCGTGGTCCAGCTGCGAACCTTTGGCGCGGAGATTTATGTCGCCGATCTGGTCGGGATTGCGACCGCGCGCGAAATGGCGGCATTGATCACGGCCGTGGTGTTGTCCGGACGCATCGCGGCCAGCTTTGCGGCCGAGATCGCCACCATGCAGGCCAACGAGGAGATCGATGCGCTGCGCACCGCGGGCGTGGATCCGATCCGCTATCTTGCAGTACCGCGCGTGCTCGCTCTGGTGCTGGCGATGCCGGTGCTCTTCTTCATCGCCTGCATGGCCGCCCTGCTCGGCGGCCTGGTGGTGGCCACCCTGATGATCCACCTCCCCGCCAGTGGCTATCTGACGCAGACGCGCGAGATGGTCAGCCTGACCCAGGTGATGATCGGCTTCGGCAAAAGCCTCGCCTTCGCAGCCTATCTGAGTGCTACCGGCTGCTATTACGGTTTGCGCGCACCGCGCACGGCGGCGGGCGTAGGCGATGCCACGACCCGTGCCGTGGTGGGCAGTATCATCGGCATCATCTGCATCGACGCCGTCGTGGCCGTGATCTGCAATGCACTTGGAATCTGAGGCGCCCGTGTCCGACCCGGTGATCCGGGTCGAGGGCCTGACCATGGCCTTCGGCGATACCGTTGTCCAGCGCGACATCGAGTGCGCGATCCCACGGACCAGCATCTTCGCCGTCATTGGCGGAAGCGGCTGTGGCAAATCGACCCTGCTGCGACACATGATCGGCCTGGAGACGCCGCGTGCGGGCCAGATACACCGATATGGCCGCGACGGTGGCGAACCCCGCTTCGGCGTCATGTTCCAACAAGGGGCATTGTGGTCCTCCATGACGCTCGCGGAAAATATTGAAACGGCCGTGGCCTTCGAGCGCCAGCTGCCGCTTGAAGGCGCCCGCGAACTGGCGCGCTACAAGCTGGCGCTGGTCGGGCTGGCGCGCTACGCGGACTATTACCCCGCAGCCATCAGTGGCGGCATGCGCAAGCGCGCCGCCATCGCGCGCGCGCTGGCATTGGACCCGGAACTGGTCTTCCTCGACGAGCCCTCCGCTGGTCTTGATCCCCTGTCAGCCGGCGCCCTGGACGACCTGATCCTGCAGTTGCGGGACACACTCGACACCAGCATTGTCCTGGTCACACATGAACTGCACAGCATCTTCGCCATTGTCGATCAGGCGCTGTTCCTGGATGCCGAACACAAGACCCCGGCCGCCTTGGGCAGTCCGCGCTGGCTTGCCGAGGACTGCCCCGACAATGGCGTGCACCGCTTCATGCGCCGGGAACTGACCCCATCCGGAGCCGCCGCATGAAGAGCACATCACGCAGCGCCCTCGCCGTCGGCGCCTTCTTCGTCATCGGCGTGGTGCTGATCGTCAGCATGATCAGCTTCTTCGGCAGTGGCTTGCCCTGGCAGAGCAAGCTGCGCGCCGTGGCCTATTTCAAGGGCTCGCTGTCAGGGCTGACCGTCGGCGCTCCAGTGACTTTCCGTGGCGTACGGGTAGGCAATGTGGAGCGAATCGAATTGCGTATTGACGGCGCCCAGGCGCGCGCACAGATCCCGGTCTTCCTCCGCCTCAACCCGGATGCGGCGCAATGGCGCAGTGGTGACGGCAACGGCGAGCCCGACATTCACGCCCTGGTCTCGCAAGGCCTGCGCGCACAGCTGGCCTCCCTCAGTTTCGTCACCGGTCAGCTCTACATCGAGCTCGACTTTCATCCCGACCATGTCCCCGAGGGGTCGACCGCGCACATTCATGACGTGCCGGAAATCCCAACCATGCCTTCTGACACTGCGCAGGTCATCGACTTCGTCAAGCAACTGCCCGTGCGCGAGCTGGTGGGCTCGCTGCGTTCCACCCTGGAGCGCATCGACCGCCTGACCGAAACCATGGAAGGGGAACTCAAACCGATGAGCCGTGGCATCACCAACACGCTCAACACGCTGAACGACACCATCCCGCGCGTCGCGGCGGATCTTGAGCGCTTGCAGCAGGATCTGGGCCAGGCCAG
>JALEHA010000108.1 GCA_022763315.1 Algiphilus sp. | reverse complement strand
GGTCAGCCCACGTTGCGCGAAGACTGCACCACCGATAACGGCAACGTCATTCTCGATGTCACCGGCCTCCGGCTGACCGATCCGGTGGCGGTGGAGCAGGAGATCAATCAATGGCCCGGCGTGATCTGCGTCGGTCTTTTTGCCCGGCGCGGCGCCGACCTGCTCATCGTGGGCAGTGCCTCCGGTGTCGAAACCCGCCAAGCCGCATCCTGAAACCCTGAGAACGCGCGACGCGTTCTCTCAAAGGAGGAAGTGCCATGACCAAAGTCTTGATTCCCGTCACGCTCACCGCTGCCGCGCTCTGGCTGAGCGCCTGCAGCCCGGCGCAGGACAGCACCGAAGGCAATAGCGCAGCTGCTGCGCCGACCGAGCACAGCCAGCATGAAGGCGCCAAGCCAGCCGCTGAGGAGACCCTGCCGGCCGGCCGACAGCCAGCGCCTGCCAATGCGCGCGTCTACATCATCTCGCCCGCCGACGGTGCCACTGTCACCAGCCCGGTCACGATCCAGTTCGGCCTGGAGGGCATGGGCGTGGCCCCCGCGGGTATGCACAAGAAGCACACCGGGCACCATCACCTACTGGTCAACGTCACCGATTTTCCGGTCGACCGGCCGCTGCCCAGCAGCGAGCAGTACATCCACTTCGGCGGCGGCCAGACCCAGACCGTGCTCGAACTGGAGCCAGGCGAACACACGCTCAAGCTGGTCATGGGCGACTGGAAGCACCAACCGCACGACCCGGTCGTCGCCAGCGAAACCATCACCATCACCGTCGTAGAGGAGTAAATCAGGGATGCAGATTGCCAATCACAGCTTTCTCGTTACCGGCGGGGCCTCCGGCCTCGGCGCGGCCAGCGTGCGTCGACTCGCCAGCGCGGGCGGCAATGTCATCATCGCCGACCTGAACGAGGAAGCCGGCGAAGCCCTGGCCAACGAACTGGGCGAGCGCGCCCGCTTCGTGCGCTGCAATGTCACGGACCCCGGCGAGGTGCAGAGCGCCATCGATCTCGCCGGCAAGGCCTTCGGCGGTCTGCACAGCGTCGTGCAGTGCGCCGGTATCGGCTATGCGGAAAAGGCCGTGCACAAGGAAGGGCCGCATGATCTGGACCGCTTCACCAAGGTCATCCAGGTCAATCTCATCGGCACCTTCAATGTGCTGCGTCTGGCTGCGGCCGTTATGTCGGAGCAGACCCCGAACGAGGGCGGCGAGCGCGGTGTCATCGTCAATACCGCCTCGGTAGCGGCCTTCGACGGGCAGATCGGCCAGTGCGCCTATTCTGCCTCCAAGGCGGGCGTGGCCGGCATGACGCTACCTGCCGCACGGGATCTGTCGCGCAGCGGCATCCGTGTCGTGACGATCGCGCCCGGCCTCTTCGAAACGCCAATGCTGCTGGCGCTGCCGGAAGAGGCACAGCAATCGCTGGGCGCCTCCGTACCCTTCCCCTCGCGACTGGGCAAGCCCGCCGAGTACGCCGATCTGGCCGCCCACATCGTGGAGAACGCGATGCTCAACGGCGAGACCATCCGACTCGACGGCGCTCTGCGCATGGCGCCGAAATAGCACGTCCCCGAGCTGCGCGCGGCGGCCGTGGCTAGAGCCGCCGCGCGTTCCCTCGTCGGCACCGGACCACGCCCTGATCGCGGCCTTCCTGTGGCAGCGGCATCCGTCGCGGTACCGATACCGATCGTCGTCCCATGCACCGTTCTGCGCTCCTGCCGGGACACACTCCGGCCATGGACGCTTCCGCCGCAGCACATACCACCTATAACGAACCGGCTGCCATTGCCGAAGCCCTGCGCGGACATGTGGCTTCTGGCCATGTGGTCCTGCCGACCCTTCCCGACCTGGCGCTGCAGATCAACGATCTGACCCAGAGCGACAAGGCCACGGCCGCCAACGTCAGCACTGCCATCGCGCGTGATCCGGCCATTGCGGCGCGGATCATCCAGTCCGCGAATAGCGCCTACAGCGCCAGCCGCAATCGCGCGCAGAGCGTCCAGGCTGCGGTGACCCGCCTTGGGCTGCAGTACACGCGCAGCCTGGTCAACCGTATCTCCCTCGAACAGATGTTCCTGGCCAGCAGCCCGCTGCTGCAACGCATCGCACGCGATACCTGGACGCGCAGCCTGGGGGTGGCGGCGCTCAGCGAAGCCATCGCGCGCGAACGCACCGACCTCCCTGCCGACACGGCCATGCTCGCCGGCCTGCTGCACCGCATCGGCTCGCTCCCGCTGATCCGCATCGCCGATGAGAACCTGCACCTTGTGGAAGACGAGTCGGCCTTCACCGTAGCGGTCGAGCAGTTGCACCCTAGCGTGGGCCAGATGCTGCTCAAGCGCTGGCAGTTTCCGCCGCTGTTCCACGACATCCCGGTGGCCGCCTCGCACGCGCAGCGCTTTCATGCCGGAGCCGCGGACCTCCCCGATGTGGTGGTGGCTGCGAAATACGGCTGGTCCATCGACCGGGATGCCGAGGTCGAACCCAGCCTGTCCGCGCTGGATCGACTTGGCCTGATGGCCGGAGTCAACTTCCTCGAACGCAATGAACTGAGCGATGCCTTCGAGCGTGCATCGCAACGTCTGGGCCTTTAGGCGGTCACAGCCACCAGGCTCTTGGTGATACGCGCGCTGGCGATGATGCGGTCATCGCTCATCACTTCGGCATCGATGAAGACCACGCGTCGGCCCATGCGCACCACGCGCGAGCGGATGCGGCCGCTGGCGCCCGCGCCCATCGCCCCCATGACCGAGACGTGCAAGTCGTGGGTCACGGCTTCGGTCTGATCGTCCAGCACGCTGAGCAGGCCCGCATAGGCGCAGACATCGCACAGGGTATAAAGCACGCCGCCATGCAGCATGCCCGCCGGGTTGAGCTGGTTCTGCTGGACCTCGAAGCGCAGATCGCCGCGCCCCTCTTCGCTGTTGATCTCAGTCATGCCGAGCTGCTGATGCAGCGGCAGGGTGCGCACCAGTTCCAATCGCTCCTGGCCACGCGGGCTCATAGCGCTCTCCCATTGCGGACGGTCCACGGTGGCACCCAACCGCCGAAGCCTTGCTCCAATGCTTCGGCGACCGCGACGCAGACATGATCGCGGCCAGGTGCGGCAATCACCTGCGTCCCCAGCGGCAGACCGCGCGCATTCAGCCCCAGAGGCACTGCCGTGGAGGGAAAACCGAGCACGTTGAACAGCCCGCAATAGGCGAAGTGGAAGACACGCAGCATCGGCACATTGTGCCGTGGTGCCGGACTGCTATAAGGCGGATACAGCAGGACCCCGTCCCCGATGGCGTCGAGCAGTTCCTGACGCAGGGATTCCGCCATGCGCAGGAAGCGACGCCGCGGCATGGGCAGCTTCTCGGCGCTGGCCAGCGCCAGCGCAGGCAGGGTGTGCGGACTGCGTCGAAGGCTCCACTTGAACAACTCCCGACCGACGGCAATCGGCGTCCCCTCGCCCAACTGGGCGGCGAAAGCCTCCGGCCCTGCCTCCTGCATGAGCGTGGACCAGATCTCGAAGGCATGACGGAGCGATGCCGGTCGGATATGGCGTAGGCCACCGCCCTGCTCACCGAGCCATTGCGCAGCGCCTGCCTGCGCGTGGCGCAAATCGCGCTGCACGCGATGGCGGCCATCGTCAACGATGCTGACCACGGGCAGCGCGCTGAGATCGACAGTGGCTGGATCACCAGTCAGGCGGCCGTGACACTCGGGGTCTCTGCCGTCGGCGCCAGCCAGAATGCGCATGAGCGGCCAGAGATCGCCCGCTCGGCGACTGATCGGGCCGGTGACGCAGTTGCGGTTCATGGCGCCCTGCGGCTCCGGCATCTGCCCGCTATTCGGGACAATGCCGGGCGTCGGCTTGTGCCCGAAAACCCCGTTGAAGAAGGCGGGAAAGCGAATCGACCCACCGACATCCGCGCCGAGCCCGAAAGGCGCGCCTCCGGCCCCGACGATGGCGCCCTCGCCACCGGAACTGCCACCGACGATACGACGCGGATCGTAGGGATTGTTGGTGCGGCCGTAGAGCCGGTTGTGCGTTTCCATCCACATGCACAGCTCAGGCACATTGGTTGTGCACAACGGGATGGCGCCGGCGGCGCGCAGCCGGGCGACGGTGGGCGCGTCCTGCTCGGCAATGCGCCGGGCGCGCTGCACCAGACCACTGGTCTGAGGCAATCCGGCGAAAGCGAAATTTTCCTTGAGGGTGCAGGGCACGCCCAGCAATGGGGGCAGCACAGTATCGGGATCGGCCGCGGCGCGGCGCGCATCGGCGGCATCGGCTTCTGCCCGCGCTGCGTCGAAGCGCGCCACCACCACGGCATTCAAGCGCGGATTCACTGCCTCAATGCGCGCGATATGAAGATCGACCAGGCGCCGCGCCGTGACCCGGCCCTGGCGCAATGCCTCGGCCATCTCCGTTGCGCTGCTGCGCAACCACGGCGAATCGGTGGCCGCCGCAGCGCCGGAGGAAGGGTCAGAGGGTTGCGCCATATTCGATCAGGAAATAGCTGGTGATGAGCATGCCGGTGTAGAGCACACTGGTGGCGAGCGCCACCAGCAGCTGAGGTACCAAGCCGCGCCCTCGGGTGGCTTCAAAACCCCACCAGGCGGCCAACCCCAGCGCCGCCTCCGGCGGCAGCACATAGAGCGCCACACCCCAGATGCTGTGCTCCACGCCGACGGCGTGCCAGAGCGCGAGCGGATGCGCGTACCACTCGGAGGAGGCAAACAGCAGCAGCGCGAGCAACACAGCGATGACGGCACGCAGCGCGGGCAGGCGCGCCTGACGGGCGAGGGCCACGGTGACAAAGAGCGGAATCGACCACATGCCGGCCATGTACACCGGCACCGCGCCGACGCGCGGGATGCCGTGGTCATGGAAAACCAGGCTCCCCACCCATTCCGCCAGGATCCAGTCCGGCACCACCTGCGCCATCGACAAAGGCAGCAGATAGAGCCAGAGGCGAAGCCACTCGCGATCGCCGCGCCCGACCGCCCAGGCCAGGCTGGCGACGTGGTAGCCGAGCACCGCGGCTAGCAGCACCCAGCCATAGACGGCGTCAGGTGCCAGCAGGACCGCGCCGAAGGCGAGCAGCGCAAACAGCGCATGAAAGACGAGGATGCTGCGCAGACGGATCATGCGCGCGCTCCACCCGCCAGAAAGGGCGGCCAGTCGCGGAGCGCGTCCAGCACCTGCTCGGGGGCCTCCACCTGCGGGTAGTGCCCGATGCCGGGCAGCTCCATCACATCCGGCTGCGCCACCAATGCGCGATAGCGCTCGACCATGTGTGCGCCGGATACCGGGTCATCCAGGCCATCGATCACGCGAATGGGGATCGGTGATTCCTGCAGCGCGCCCACCCAGCGCGCGCGCTGGCTGCGGCGCTCAGCCATGTAATGAATCAGGCGCGCCATGGCGGCCTTGCCGCCATCGCGCGAAGCCAGTGCCCAGAAGGCGTCCAGGTCGGTCTGACTGGGCTGCGTCTTGGCGCCGAAGACCGCGCACAGGCTGCGTGCAAAGCTGGCCTTGCCCATGGCAACGGCGAGCCAGGGCCCCACCGGCGAAGCCAGCAGCTTCTGCACCAGACGGGCCCGGTGGGTCTCGGGGAAGAGCCCCCCGTTCAGCAAGGCGATGGCCCGCGGCCGGACAACGGCGCTGCCATCGATCAACCGCGCCAACCACTCCTGCGCCACGGTATCGCCGTAATCGTGCGCGAGCACGGTGGTTTCCGTGATGCCCAGCGAGGACAGCAGATGCTCGTGCAGATCGCATTGCTCCTGAATGGTATAGCGGTGGCCGCGTGGCTTGTCGCTGAAGCCAAAGCCGAGCATGTCCGGCGCGATCACCACGTCGAAGGTCTCGATCAACGCCGGCCAGAGCCGGTGCCAGTCCCAGGAAGCCGTGGGAAAGCCGTGGATGCAGACCAGGACACGCGCGCCAGGGGTCAGGCGACCGTGCTGACGATAGAAGATGCGATGGCCGCCAAAGTCGATGACCGTGCCGGCGGCCCGCCATTCGGAGAGTGCCGTCATGCAATCCGCCTGTGGAATGAAGGGGCAATGTACCGAATGCCGCCCACTGCGTCTGCCGTAGGGCGCCACATCAGCCCAGCCACAGCGTCAGCAGACCCAGCACCGCGAATAAGGCCGCGCTCAAGCGGTGCAGCAGGCGCACCGGAAGGCGCGCCGCGTAGTGGTGCCCCAGCCAGATCACGGGCACGTTGACCAGCGTCATGCCCAGGGCGCTGCCGCCAATGACGGCCAGCGAAGCATCCTCGAAGCGTGCCGCCAAGCCCACCGTGGCGAGCTGCGTCTTGTCGCCGAGTTCCGCCATGAAGAACAGCACCAGCGTGGCGAGCAGAGCGCTGCGCGCCAGCCCAGGCGTCTCGGGCGAGGCCTCGGTGCCCTCTGCCTCGGGCCACAGCATCCATACGGCCATGGCAAAGAAGCCTGTAGCGATGACAATGCGCAGCACGTCGTCGGCCACGTGGCTCGCCAACCACACGCCAAAGACCCCGGCGAGAGCATGACTGGCCAGTGCCGCCAGCGCGATACCGCCGGCGACGGCCAATCGCCGCCGAAAGCGCGCCGCAAGGGCCAGCGCGATCAGCTGCGACTTGTCTCCGATTTCGGCAAGCGCGATCAGCACTGCGGAGAGTGCGAAGGCTTCCATAAGGTTCCGATACGGCCCGCCACCTTCGGCGGCGGGCCGGCATCGCGGGGCGGATTACTTGCGCTTCTTGATCGGAACGAACTTGCGATCTTCCGGGCCGGTGTAGTTGGCCGAAGGACGGATGATCTTGCCGTCGAGGCGCTGCTCAACGATATGGGCGCTCCAGCCGGCAGTGCGCGCGATGACGAAGAGCGGCGTGAACATGGCGGTGGGCACGCCCATCATGTAGTAGCTCACTGCGCTGAACCAGTCGAGGTTCGGGAACATCTTCTTGATGTCCCACATCACCGACTCGATGCGCTCGGCGATGTCGTACATCTTCTTATTGCCCTGCTCCTCGGACAGCTTGCGCGCGATCTCCTTGATCACCTTGTTGCGCGGGTCGGCCACGGTGTAGACCGGGTGGCCAAAGCCGATGATGACTTCCTTGTTCTCGACCCGCTTGCGGATATCGGCTTCGGCCTCGTCGGCGTTGTCGTAGCGCTGCTGGATATCGAAAGCGACTTCGTTGGCGCCGCCGTGCTTGGGACCGCGCAGCGCACCGATGCCGCCACAGATGGCGGAGTGGAAGTCGGCCGCGGTCCCCGTCACGACGCGCGTGGTGAAGGTGGAGGCGTTGAACTCGTGCTCGGCGTAGAGAATGAGGCTGGTGTGCATCGCACGCTCCCAGGCCTCGCTCGGCGGCTCGCCGTGCAGCAGGTGCAGGAAGTGTCCGCCGATGGAATCGTCGTCGGTCTCGGTGTCGATGCGCTTGCTGTTGTGGCTGAAGTGGTACCAGTACAGCAGCATGGAACCGAGACTGGCCAGCAGGCGGTCGGCGATGTCGCGCGCGCCGGCGGTGTTGTGGTCGTCCTTCTCAGGCAGGGCGCAGCCGAGGGCGGACACGCCGGTGCGCATCACATCCATCGGATGCGAAGAGGCCGGCAAGGCTTCGAGCACGTCGGTGACCGCCACCGGCAGACCGCGCAGACGACGCAGCTTGACCTTATACGCGGACAGCTCGGCCTCGGTGGGCAGCTTGCCGTGAATCAGCAGATAGGCGATCTCTTCGAACTCGCAGTATTCGGCGAGATCCAGAATGTCGTAGCCGCGGTAGTGCAGATCATTGCCGCTGCGGCCCACCGTACACAGCGCGGTATTGCCCGCGGTGACGCCGGACAATGCGACGGACTTCTTCGGTTTGGGGCCGGTCTTGTTTTCGGTATCGCTCATGGGTGTATCTCCTGCAATGGCTGAAGGGACGGCGGCTGCCGCCTCACTGCTTGGAAAAAAGGGCGTCGAGCTTGTCCTCGTAGTCGTGGTAGCCGATCGAGTCGTAGAGTTCTGCACGGGTTTGCATCTGGTCGACGACCTGCTTCTGCGTGCCATCCCGGCGCACCGCTTCGTAGACCGTCTGCGCCGCCTTGTTCATGGCGCGGAAGGCCGATAGCGGATAGAGCACCAGGCTGACATTGGCCGAAGCCAGCTCGTCGACGGTGAACAACGGCGTGCTGCCGAATTCGGTGATGTTGGCCAGCACGGGCACCCCGACCGCATCGCTGAAGCGCTTGTACATGTCCAGCTCGGTCATCGCTTCCGGGAAGATCATGTCGGCGCCGGCCTCGACGCAGGCCGCAGCGCGATCGATGGCCGCATCCAGCCCTTCCACCGCCAGCGCGTCGGTACGCGCCATGATTACGAAGTCCGGATCGGTGCGCGCATCGGCGGCCGCCTTCACCCGGTCCACCATTTCCTGCTTGGAGACGATTTCCTTGCCGGGACGATGGCCGCAGCGCTTGGCGCCGACCTGATCCTCGATATGCATCGCCGCGGCACCGGCTTTGATCATCGCCCGCGTGGTACGCGCCACGTTGAAGAAGCTGGCGCCGAAGCCCGTATCCACATCCACCAAGAGCGGCGTGTCGCAGACATCGGTGATGCGGCGGACGTCGACCAGCACGTCCTCAAGGCCGGTGATGCCCAGGTCCGGCAGGCCGAGGCTGCCCGCCGCCACCCCACCGCCAGAGAGATAGATGGCCCGAAAGCCGGCCCGGGTGGCCAGCAGGGCGTGATTGGCGTTGATCGCGCCAATGACCTGCAGCGGCGATTCTTGCTCGAGCGCGGCGCGGAAGCGCGCACCTGCGGATTGCATCATGGGATTCTCCCTGCGGCGACCCGCAGCGACGCTTGGCGCTGGACGGGCCGATGATTCGAAGCCGGCAGTCTAAACAATTCGGCCCCGCGGACGTACTACACAAAGGGTAGGTCCGGCTGGGATAAGCTGGCGGGCCAGCCCGCAGCGGCTCTGCCAGGAGACCCCCATGGCCCTTGCCCCCGACGTTCGCGCCTTCCTTGAGCAACTGGCGGCCAGCGGCGCACCCCCTTTTCATACCTTGCCGCCCGAGGCGGCGCGCGCCGCCTATCGCCAGCTCTTCGCCCTGCTGCCGGCGGATGACGCCGAGATCGGCGGGACGCGCGAGCTCGAAATCGTCACGCCAGGCACGCGTATCGCGGCGCGGCTCTACCTGCCGGCCCAGCCGGAGGGTCCACCGCCCGTTTTGATCTACTTCCATGGTGGGGGTTTCGTGGTCGGCGATGTCGAGACCTACGACAGCCTGTGCCGCGCCCTGTGTGCGGGGAGCGACTGCGCCGTGGTTTCGGTGGACTACCGCCTTGCCCCGGAACATCGCTTCCCAGCCGCATGCGATGACAGCCTGAATGCGACACGCTGGATTGCCCAGCAGGCCACAGAGCTCGGGGTCGATGGCGCACGCATTGCCCTGGGTGGCGACAGCGCCGGCGGCAATCTGGCGGCGGTCACGGCGCAGCGTCTGCGCGACGAAGGCGGCCCGGTATTGCGCGGGCAGCTATTGATCTATCCAGCCACCGCAGTCAGCGACACGCCCACCGCCTCGATGCAGGACAATGCCGAGGGCTATCTGCTCACCCGGGCGGATGTCGAAAACTTCACCACGCATTATCTCGGTGATGCCGCAGGTGATCATCCGCACGCGTCCCCGCTGTTTGCGACCCGCTTGGACCAACTGCCCCCTGCCCGCGTGATCACGGCAGAGTACGACCCGCTGCGCGACGAGGGGCGCGCCTATGCAGACGCGCTCGAAAAGGCGGGCGTTGCGGTCACGCGCGCACATCACGCGGATACGATCCACGGTTTTGTCACCTTCTTCACGCTACTCGCTGGCGGCCGTCGCGAGGTGGACGCCAGTTGCCAATGGTTGCGCGAGGTGCTGCACACGCGCTGAGCGCGCAGCCACCAAAAAAGAAAGGCCACCAGCCGAAGCTGGTGGCCTCAATGAGACATCTCTTGGAGGAGAGCCTACTCGCCAGAGCCGTCATCAAAGATGAGACGCGGCCCTTGCTGCGGTAGTTCAAGACCTTGCGGGGGCAGGCCCGTCTGCGCCCCCGTGGCGTCGACGGTATCGAGAACGGCGCGCACCGAGGTATCGCTGCCGTCGTCCGCGCCCAACCGTGGCGTGGTGCCGTCACAGGCGCTCACAGCAAGGGCGGCCAAGACGGTGGCTGCGGCCAGCCAGCCCCGACGGCGCGGCGCACCGATCATGCCGAGCGCGAGCAGCGGCGCACCCGCGCCGCCGGCGAGCAAGGCCAGCTGCGTGCTACCGCCCGTGCTCGCACCGCCAGCGGTGGATGCGTTGTCAGCCGCAATGTCCACGGCCACCAGGTAGCTCTCGGAGGCGCCGGCAGCAATGGTACGCGGCGGATCGAAGCTCACCGTGAAGCGACCCGCGGTCAGGTCCAGATTCACCGTGGCGTCGCTCACCACGCTTTCGCCATTATCAATCGCCCCGTTACCGTTCCCGTCGAGGACGAGCCGCGCATTGCGCAAGCGGCCCTGAACATCTCCCACACGATTCAGTTCGCCACTGAAGCCGTCGACTTGCAGGTTCTCGTCGTTACCGCTGGGGTTGCTGAGCGCGAAAGCCAACAGCGGTACGCCTACATCCCCTGCCGTGACGGTCCGATCCCCGGTGCCCCCATTGATGGTGGCCGCAGCCACCGGACCCGGCACACGCTCAAAGGCACCGATATCGCAACCGCCATCAGCGGCATCCTCACGCCGCACCTCGCGCTGATCGATACCGTTGACTCGCATACCAGAGCAGACGGCATCATCGGCCGCGTCGATGGCCGGGCTGCCGTCGTTCAGCGCGTGCGTCTGGGTGCTGCCGCCATTGGCAGCGAGCACGCCGATCAACGGATCGACATCGCGCTGGTTGCCGCTGCCGCTGATGCTGGCGCCGCTGCTATCGGCGACAAGCGAGAAGCTTGCACTCACCGTCCCGCTGATATCCGGGCCGGCGCCGGTGGCGGTGTTGCCGCCGATCAGGCTGTTGCTGAGGCTGACGACACCGGTGTCTGCGTTGAGCACGCCACCGCCGTCTCCAGTGGTGTCATTGTTCGCCACCGTGGTGTTGATCAGCGTCAGATTGCCGGTGGGCTGGTTGAACAGACCGCCGCCGCCATTGCCGCTGGCGGCGTTGCCCGAGATCGTGCTGTTGACCACGATCATCTCGGCCTCGCTGAAGTTCCACAGACCACCGCCCTCGTTGGCCGCGGTATTGCCCGAGGCCGTGGAACGGTCGACGAGGATGGTCGCGTCTCCACCCGTCACGTGGAAAGCGCCGCCATTGCCCGGACTCGGTCCGACACTGTTGCCCTGCATGCGGAGCCCGGTCAGCGTGATGGTGCTCGCGCCACTGCTGTTGTTGTCTTCGATGCCGCCACCGGCGCGCACTGCGGTGTTGTCGCTGACTGCGCCGCCGGTCACCGTGAGCTCACTGCCTGTATTCAGAATGCCGCCGCCACTGCCAGCCGCACCGGTGGCGCGATTGCCCGTCACCATCGTCTCGGTCACGCGCAGCGCACCGGCCAGATTGAACAGTCCGCCGCCGCCCTGGTCGGCATCGGCGCCTTCAGCCGTGTTGTTGGCAATGCTGCTGTTGGTCACCGTCATCGTGCCAGCGCCGTTCCACAGGCCGCCGCCCTCGGCTGAGGCCGTGTTACCGGACACCGTCACATTGCTGAGGCTGGCGTCGCCGGCACCCGTGATGTGCATGCCGCCACCGTTGCCGGGAGCGGCTCCGGCGGTGTTGTTGCTCAGCACCAGCCCGCCGGACAGATCGGTAGTGGTGTTGGCCGTAGCCTCAATGCCGCCGCCGGCGCGAATCGCGCTGTTGTCCGAGATTTCACCGCCGCTGACCACCACAACGCCACGATCAGGCATGACCGAATCCGGCCCGAGATTGAAGATGCCGCCACCACTACCGGCGGCGCCCGTCGCTCTGTTGCCCGAGATCGTGACCGCGTTCAGCTCGACCCGTCCGGTGTTGTTGAAGATGCCGCCGCCGCCATCGTCCGCGGCCGCTCCCGCGGCCTCGTTGTTGGAAATGACGGTGCCATCCACCGTCATCCGGCCCGCACCATTCCACAGCCCGCCGCCTTCGCGTGCAGCGGTATTGCCGTCAATGGTGCCGCCCGTGATGGCCACACTGCCGCTGCCGGAAATGTGCAGCCCGCCACCGTTTCCGGGTGCATCGCCGGTGCTGTTGCCGGACAGCGTGACATTGCTCAGCGTGGTGCTGGTGGCCCCCGTGGTCTCGATGCCGCCGCCGGCGCGATTGGAGCGGTTGCCGGTAATCACGGTATCGGTCACCGTCACGGTGCCGGTGCGAACATCGGAGCCCTTGTTGAGAATGCCGCCGCCGCTACCGGCGTCGCCGTCGGCGCTGTTGGCGGTGATCATGGCGTCAGTAATGATCACGCTGCCCTCATTATTGAAGACACCACCGCCACCATTGGCGGCATCGTCACCACTGGCGCTATTGCCCGAGATGGTGGTACCGGTGATCTGCATCGTGCCGAAGCCGTTCCACAGGCCGCCGCCTTCCGCGGTTGCCGTGTTCTCGGAGACTTCGCCACCGGTGATGGTGGCGTCACCCGCGCCGGTGATGTGCAGGCCGCCGCCGTTGCCCGGCACCGGTCCGGTGGTGTTGGCGTTGAGCGTGACGCCATCGAGGGTCGTGGTCGAGTTGGCCCGCGCCTCGATCGCACCACCCGCGCGCTGCGCGCTGTTGTTATTGAACAGCGTCCCGCTGATGGCCAGCGTCGCGCCTTCGTCATTGAAGATGGCGCCACCGCTGCCGGAGCCCATCGGCGCGCTGTTGCTGCTGATCTCGCCGCCGTTGATGGTCAGATCCCCGGCGTTATAGATCGCGCCGCCGCCCTGATTCGCAGCCATGCCGTTGGCGACGCTGTTGTTGATGTCGACCGCGTCCAGCGACACGCTGGAGCCGGCGCGGATCATCATTGCGCCGCCACT
>JALEHA010000107.1 GCA_022763315.1 Algiphilus sp. | reverse complement strand
CTCGAATACCTGCTCATGCACGCGGGAGAGGTCATTTCGAAAACCCGGCTTTCCGAGCACATCTACGACGAGGAAACCGAACGCGACAGCAATGTCATCGAGGTCTTTGTGCGTCGCCTTCGCGCCAAGCTCGATCCTGAAGAAACCCTCAACCCCATCGACACACTGCGCGGGCAAGGCTATCGCTGGTCGCTGCCACGCGGCTAAACAGACCCGATTCATGCGGCTGATTCCCAATGCGCTGCGTACCCGCATGGTGGTCAGCGTGCTGCTGGTGCTGGCGATTTTCCTCAGCGCCGCCGGAATCGGCCAGGAACGCGCCTTTCGGGCCGCCGCACTCTCAGCCGAACAGGACAAACTGCGCGGCCTGGTCTTCGCCTTGCTGGGCGCTACCGAACCCGCCCCGCGCGGCGGGGTCGTCATTGCCGATTTCGACCTCCCCGACTCGCGTCTGACCCAACCCGAGTCGGGCCTTGCGGCCTGGCTGCTGAATCGCGACGGCAGCATCGTCTGGCGCTCCCCCAGCGCCCTCCAGGCGCCGCCTGAGGTGCGCGTTGGCGATGTCGGGGAGTTCCGGTTCCGCGAAGGTGAGCAGCATTTCATCACCAGCTATCACGTCCGCTGGTTGGGGGTGGACGCCGAGGCACAGCACTACCGTCTGGTTGTGGAGGCCTCCAAGCAGCCCTTCAATCAGCAGCTGCGCGCCTACCGGCGGCAGCTGCTGGGTTGGCTCGTCGCCGCTGCCACCGGCCTGCTTATCACCCTCGTCGGTACGCTGAGCTGGCTCATCATGCCGGTGCGCCGGATGGAACGGGAATTGCGCGCCGTCGAGCGCGGCGATGCCACCGAGATCGGCGGTCGCTACCCCGATGAACTTCAGCCGCTCGCGGGCGCCCTCAATGCCATGGTGCAGTCGGAACGCAATCAGCAGGCGCGATACCGGAACGCCCTCGGCGATCTCGCCCATTCGCTGAAAACACCCCTGGCGGTGCTCGACGGGATGTTGCGCGAGGGCTCCGACGATCCGCAGAAAATGCGGGAACAGGTCGATCGCATGCGCCAGATCACCGACCATCAGCTGGCCCGGGCCAGCCATGCCGGGCGCCGCACCTTGGCTGAAGCGATCACCCTGACGCCGCTGATCGACAAGATCACCAATTCTCTTAGCAAGGTCTATCGCGACAAGGATCCTGCCATCGACCGCAGCATCGACCCCGCCCTGCGGGTGCGGGCGGACGAGGGAGATCTCTACGAACTCTTCGGCAACCTTCTGGATAACGCCTACAAATGGAGCAAAAAGAAGGTGCTTCTGACGGTGGAGAGAGAAGGTAAAGCACTGCTCATCGTCATTGAGGATGACGGCCCAGGCTTTCCCGACAATGCCGAGGCCCTTCTGCGCCGCGGCTCGCGGGCAGACGAGCATATCCCGGGACAAGGCATCGGTCTCGCTTCGGTCAATGATCTTGTTGGGCTGTACGAGGGCACCATCACCATTGATCAGAGCCGAGGCCTCGGCGGCGCACGCTTGGCGGTGCGACTCCACGCCTGAGTTCAGTGCATACCGTCAGACTTGGCGAGCATGCGCCAGGGCTTGAGGCCGGTGGCGAGCAAGGCGAGTAGATAGGCCAGCGCCGCGGCAGCGATGACCGCCAGCAACCCGCCGGCGCGCTCCAGCGCCCCTGCCGTCAGCCAGGACCCGAACCAATGTGCTCCCAAATAGGCCACCACGCTCATCACGGCGGCAGCCAGCAAGAGGCGCAGCAGGAAAAAACCCCATCTGGGCGTCGGCTGGTAGACGGCATCCCTCCGAAGCCGGCGATACAGCAGCCAGGCGTGCAGCCAGCTCGCCGCAGCCGTCGACGCGGCGATCCCCACATGGGGCGCCTCATATCCCGCCCGCACCAGCGTGACCGAAAGCGTTACCGACACCACCATGCCTGCGCCAAAGGCAATGGCGCCGAGCTGAAGAGGCGCCTTGGTTTCCTGGCGCGAATAGAAGGCTGGGATCAGCACCTTCACGAAGGAAAAGCCGATGAAGGCAAAGGCATAGGCCACCAGTGCGGCTGCCGTCATCTCGACGTCCCGCGCCTGGAAGGCGTTGTGGTGGAAGAGCGTTGCAACAATCGGCTCCGCCAACACCAGCAGGCCAAGCGCTGCGGGCACGCCCAAGAGCAGCACCAAGCGTAGCGCCCAGTCGAGCGTTGCACTGAAGCCCGCGCTATCGGCATTGGCGAACTGCCCGGACAGGTACGGAAGAATGACGGTGGCGATGGCGATGGAGAAGACCCCGAGCGGGAATTCCATCAGACGGTCGGCGTACCACAGCCAGCTGACGCTGCCATCTCCGGGCAGGAAGGAGGCAATCACCGAGTCCAGCAACAGACTCAGTTGCGAGATGGAGGCCCCGAGCATGATCGGCAGCATGAGCAGCACGATGCGCCGCACGGCGGGATCGCGCCAGCCGGCGCAGGGACGCGGCATCAGGCCGAGCCGCCACACCGAGGGCAGCTGAAAGCAGAGCTGCAGAATGCCGGCCACAAAAACGGCGATGGCCAGTGCCTCGACAGACGGCGCATAGAGCAGCGCCGCCACGATCAGGCTGATGTTGAGCAGCACGGGCGTGATGGCGGGAACGGCGAAGCGGCCGTGCGCGTGCAGGATGCCGGAGGCCAGCGCCGCCAAAGAAATGAACAGCAGATACGGGAAGGTCCAGCGCAATAAGGTCACGGCGGTCGCGAATTTCTCGGCGTCTTCCCTGAAACCGGGCGCGAACAGCGTCATGAGCAGCGGCGCTGCCAGGACGCCGGCCGCCGTCAGCAGCATCAGGAAAGCCCCCAGCGTGGAGGCCACGCTGTCCACCAGCTGGCGGACTTCGGCCTCGGTGCCCCGCGCCTGCGCTTCCTTCAGAACCGGGACGAAGGCCTGCTGGAAGGCGCCTTCGGCGAACATCCGGCGGAACAGGTTCGGTATGCGAAAGGCCACGAAGAAGGCGTCCATCGCCGCGCCGGCGCCGAACAAGGCCGCCTGGAGCATGTCGCGCACAAAGCCGAGCAGACGCGACAGCAGCGTCGCCAGGCTAACGATGCCGGAAGAACGGGCAAGAGAACGGGACATGCGGACGCGAAACCCTCAGCGGCGGTTGGTTGACAAGCGCGGGAGGCGCGAGAATACTACGCGACCTTTTTCGGGTCCTTCCCCGACATCACCTGGTTTTTTGCGGAGTTTTTGTCTTGGCCAATTCCCCTCAAGCGCGCAAGCGCGCGCTGCAGTCCGAAAAGCGTCGCGTGCTGCACGCCTCCCAGCGCTCCATGGTGCGCTCCTCCATCAAGAAGGTCACCAAGGCCATCGACGCCAAGGACATCGACGGTGCACGCAGTGCCTACAGCGAAATGGCGCCGCTGCTTGACCGCTATGCTGGCCGCGGCCTGATCCACAAGAACAAGGCGGCACGTCACAAGCATCGCCTGGCGCAGCACATCAAGGCGCTCTCCGAGGCCTGATTCCCGCCGCATCTGTTCCGTTCCCGCCCTGGCTGCCCCTCAGTGGGCGCTCAGGGCGAGATCGTCGCGGTGAATCAGCTCTGGTTCCCCGACGTAGCCCAGCCGATCGTTGATTTCCCGCGTCGGCGCGCCGAGGATGCGCTCCACCTCCTCCGCGCTGTAGTTCACCAGCCCGCGCGCCACCTCCACGCCCTCCGGATCCACGCAGCGCACGAGATCACCGCGGCTGAAGCGCCCTTCGACGGCGCGCACCCCCACCGGTAGCAGGCTTGCTCCCCCGCCCTGCAATGCTTTCACCGCGCCCGCATCCAACTGCAGCGTGCCGCGGGACTGCAGCTGGCCGGCAATCCAGCGCTTGCGCGCGCCCAGGCGCACATCATCGGCATGCAGCATGCTGCCCAGGTCAGGCTCTCCAGTCAGCAGACGCGTCAGCACGCCTTCGCAACGGCCATGCGCGATCACCGTGCTGGCGCCGGAGCGCGCCGCCCAGCGCGCCGCCGTGAGCTTGGTGCGCATGCCACCGCGGCCCAGCGTGCCCATGCCGCTGCCCGCCATGGCGTCGAGACGCGGGTCCGCCAGGGAAATATCGTGCAGCAGCTCGGCACCGTCCCCGGCGCGGGGGTCGCGCGAATAGAAGCCGTCCTGATCGGTCAGGATGATCAGCGCCTCGGCTTCGAGCAGATTGCAGACCAACGCCGCCAGCGTGTCGTTGTCCCCGAGACGGATTTCGTCGGTGGATACGGTGTCGTTTTCGTTAACCACCGGCACCACCCCCCATTCGAGCAGCGTGCGCAAGGTGCTGCGCGCATTGAGGTAGCGGCTACGCTCGGCCACGTCTTCGTGGGTCAGCAGAATCTGTGCGGTATTCAGGCCGTACTCGGCGAAGGCGCGCTCGTAGGCCCGTACCAGCCCCATCTGCCCCACCGCCGCAGTAGCCTGCAGCGCGTGCAGCGTACGCGGGCGCTCACTCATCCCCAGCCGGGCGCGTCCTTCGGCCACGGCCCCGCTGGACACCAGAATGACCTGCACGCCGTTGCGCAGCAGTTCCGCGATCTGCGCCACCCATCCGGCGATGGCGACTT
>JALEHA010000106.1 GCA_022763315.1 Algiphilus sp. | reverse complement strand
GGCATCGCCCTGACCGAAGGCGTGGCCGCAACGGATGAGCCAGCGGTGGTGGTTCGCGACCTCACCGGCCGCATCACCAAGTGGGTGGAGGTGGGCGCACCGGATGCCGAGCGCGTGCACCGTGGCAGCAAGCTCGCCGGTCGGGCGGCGGTCTATACCCATCGCGATCCGCGAGCGCTGACCGCCCAGTACGCCGAGGCCAAGATTCACCAGGCGGAAGCGGTGTCGGTCTACGCCTTCGACCGGGACATGCTGTCATTGGCCGCACAGGCGCTGGGGCGCCGCTCGCGGGTCGCGCTGTCGGTCACAGAAGGCCAGCTTTACCTTGATATTGACGGGCAGTCTTTTGCGAGCGAGATTCGTCGCTTCAGCGCCGCGGGTGGCTAGGCCTCAACCGTTGCCGGCGCGTTGGCTGACTGCATCGCCGGGTGGAACACCCTTACCGCATGCCCGCCGCTGCGCTTGGCGGCGTACATGGCCTCATCGGCCCGATGCAGCAGGGCATCCATGGCGGCGCCATGCTCGGGGTAAGCCGCTAAGCCGATGCTGATCCTGGGGGCCGTGGCGTCATTGCTGTGTGCTTCCATTCGGGCGAGCAGGCGGTCGGCCATCGTCCGACCGCAGTCGATGGCCGTGTCGGGCAACACCACCACAAACTCATCGCCATGCAAGCGGGACAGCAGATCGCCATCGCGAGCCACGGCCTTAATGTGCTCGGATACCGCGACCAGCGCCGCGTCCCCGGTACTGTGTCCGAAGCGGTCGTTGATCTGCTTGAGATTGTCCATATCCGCCATCAGCACCACGATGCCAGCCTTGCGGCGATGCGCCTGCTCGACCAAACCGAAGGTCTGATCCGCCAATGCGTTGCGGTTGGCAAAGCCTGTGAGCGGATCCGTGCGCGCCATTAACAGCATGCGCGCATTGGCTAGATGAATCGCGTCTGCAAGCACAGTCGTGAGATAGCCGACCAGCAGAAACATGATGACGTGCGCACAGGCGATAGCCAGTGTCGCCCCAGCAAAGGCTGCGTTGCCGCCGCCGTGGTAGAGCAGCAGCAGATAACAGGCAGCAATGACCCCCACTTCCAGCATAGTGGCGACCTTGCCCAGCGCCAGCGCCGCAGTGATCACCGCCAGCACGTAGAGGCCCACCAGCGGCCCATTCACCCCCTGCACGACGTACAGCAACCAGGTGATGAAGGCAATCATCACCCAGGTGTGCCACGCCAGCAGCCAGCGCCGACTGACGCCGAGCATGGGCAGAGCCTGGGCAGCGAGCGTGAGCAGGAAATACGCCAGCGTGCCCAGCGCCGCCAGCGCGTTGTTGCCAAAGGCATCCCCGGTCAGCGCGAGAAAGAGCAGCACCAGACTGACCAGCAGCCATTGGATCTGATGGACGCCGCGCGAAAAGCCGTGCAACTGGATCGTATCCGCATCCCATTCCAACGGCGGCATGGGACGCTTCACAGCACGGGCCTATTGGCGCCATGACGGCGCCGGACGACCGCCGTTATCCAGCGCGCCGCCGCCGTGGCTGCGTCACGCGCTCGATGACCAACCGTCCTGCGCCCCAGATTCCGCAAGCACTGCCCCGAAAGCAAAGCCATTACCTGCTCAACGCTATGCGTGCGTTACGGTCGAGGCAAGTCAGGTGATTTCGTGACACAGGCGCTTCGACAGCGCGGCCCCGGTCGCTCGGTCGCGAGCGACGTAGGCGCTCTATCGCGTCGCTACAACCTTTCTGTCGCCGCCGGAGGCCGATCCGTAGGCGGTGGCGCTGCCCGCCAGCGCCGATAGTCGGTAAGAGAGACACCGTGGACGCCGTTGCATCCGGCAATCCAAACGCGATGCCCGACACCCTTGGGGTCGGATTGGTCTTGCTGCCAGGTCTGCATGAGGCGCCCATAGGCCTGCGGTGACAACTGCTGAAGCATGTTCTCAAGGTCTTCGGTAGAAGAGGGTACGTCGATCATTGCCCTGCCCCCTATCATCGCGCGATCAGTCACCAAGGCCCGCAGTCGGCGCTGGCTGCGCATTCAAGCGCGAAACATGCCACTGCACCCACTCGCGAAAAGCCTGGGCCGGCATGGCGCCGGCCTGGGTGGCGACGGGCTTGCCTTGATCGAGGATCATCAGGGTTGGCACGCTGCGCACCGCATAGCGTGCGGCGATAGCCGGCGCCCGATCCACCTCCACCTTGGCACAACGGACGACTGGCTCCAGTACCTGGGCAGCGGCGTCGAATACAGGAGCCATGGCCTTGCAGGGGCCACACCAGACAGCCCAGAAATCCACAACCACGGGCAATTGTTCGCCTGTGACGTGCTGATCGAAACTGCTGTCGTCCAGGATGAGCGGCCGCCCCTGGAACAAGAGTTGATGACAGGCGCCACAACGTCCGTCCGCCGCCAGGCGGTCCATTGGCACGCGGTTGCGTCTGCCACAGGCCGGGCAGACGGTGTGCAGATGCGCTGGATCCATGATGGCCCCTATGCTGCGAAACATGTCGTCGGAGGCGCTCTACCGCTTCGCGAACCGCCACAGTCTGTGGTCGACGATCCAACGACCGCATTGATGCAGGTCAGATGCTGCGGGTGGCTACAGGACGATCAGCACCACGATTCCAGACGAATGCATTTGTCTCCACGCTAGCGCTGGCCTTAGCCTGCTCCCCTGACAATCCAGCGGCGCTAGCCATGGCCGCGCAGACGGGAGAAGAAGCAATGAGTGACGACACCGGCTACAAGCCGCCACAGGTGTGGACACAAGACGAAGCCAGCGGCGGGCGCTTTTCCAGCATCAACCGCCCGGTGGCAGGACCGACACACGACAAGGAGCTGCCGGTCGGCAAGCATCCCTTCCAGCTTTACTCGCTGGCCACGCCCAATGGGGTCAAAGTCACGGTGCTGTTCGAGGAATTGCTCGCGCTGGGACACAGCGGCGCGGAGTACGACGCCTGGCCGGTCAACATTCTGGAAGGCGAGCAGTTCGGCAGCGGCTTCGTGAAGGTGAACCCCAACTCCAAGATTCCCGCGCTGATGGACTACAGCGGCAATACACCGGTACGCATCTTTGAGTCCGGCGCGATCCTGGTGCATCTCGCCGAAAAGTTCGGCGCCTTTCTGCCCACCGACACCGCCACACGTGCCGAAACGCTGAGTTGGTTGTTCTGGCAGATGGGAAGTGCGCCATTTCTCGGCGGGGGCTTCGGTCATTTCTATGCCTACGCCCCGGAGCCGATGAAGTACCCGATCGACCGCTTCACGATGGAAGTCAAGCGCCAGCTCGACGTACTCAACCGCCGCTTGGCCGAGAGCCGCTATCTGGCGGGCGATGCGTACACATTGGCGGATATCGCTAATTGGCCCTGGTATGGCGCACTCGCCCTGGGGCGGCTCTACGAGGCCGGTGAATTCCTGCAGGTACAGGAATACGAGCATGTGCAACGCTGGGCGAAGGAGTTGGACGTGCGTCCCGCGATTCAGCGCGGTCGCATGGTGAATCGCTTCTGGGGCGAGCCACACGAGCAATTGCCGGAGCGACACGACGCCAGCGATTTCGAGCTCCGCACCATGGACAAGATCCAGAACACGAACAGCGCGGGCAGCATGGTCTGAATCGACCCAGTAGCCGACGCTGCCCCGGGCATATCACACGGCCTGCGTCTTGCGGGATCAGGTGCCTGCGCCGAGTGCTTGGAGAGCGGCGCGCGTGGGGTCCGCGATGTGTCGATTTGCTGGGGCTTGACGGCTGCGCATTTGGTCACGCCAAAGGCGGGTGGCACGCTTCTTTCATGACAGCGTAGGCCGCCCGCCTCGCGAGTCCGCTCGATGCTGCATCTGATACTGCCGATCGCCGCCCTATTGCTGGGAGTTGCCCTGCTGCTGCTCGGCACCGGCCTGCTCAATACGCTGGTCGCCGTACGCGGGGGGCTGGAGGGCTATAGCGACGGGGTCATCGGCCTGATCATGTCCGGCTACTTCGTCGGGTTCTTTATCGGCACCTTTCTCGCGCTGCCACTGATCCGGCGCGTGGGTCATATCCGCGCCTTCGCGCTTTGCGCTGCCCTGGCCTCCGCCTCAGCACTAGCCTATGTGCTGCTGGTGCATCCGGTGATTTGGGCGCTACTGCGCGTCGTCACCGGCATCGTGCTGGTCATTCTCTACACCATTTCCGAGAGTTGGCTGAATGCCCAGACGCCGGCGGCGCAACGGGGCCGCGTCTTCGCCATCTACATGGCGGTGAATCTCGGCGCGCTGGCGGCCGCACAGCAGCTTCTGCGGCTGGACGCGACCACGTCCTACGTGCTCTTCATCCTCGCCGGCATGCTGATCAGCGTCAGCTTGGTGCCGGTCGCGTGGACGCGCATGACGCAACCCGCGGTGCACGACGCACAGCGCCTGCGCTTGCGGCGCCTGTGGGATTTGGCCCCACTCGCCGTCGCCGGCGCTCTCCTTTCCGGCCTCGCCATGGGCGCTTTCTGGGGGTTGGGCGCGCTCTATGCCGGACGCATCGGCATGGATGCCACCGGCATTGCAAGCTTCATGACCAGCGCCATTCTCGGCGGCGCTCTGCTTCAGCTGCCGCTGGGACGGCTGTCCGATAGCTTCGACCGCAGGCTAGTGCTCAGCGTGGTGGCGGCGGTAGCGGCAATCGCAGCCATCCTGCTGTTGGCGCTGAGCCAAGTCGGCAGTGGGGAGGTGCTCGCCATTGCTTTCTATGGCGGCATGGCCTTCGCCGTCTATCCGGTCGCCATTGCGCATCTGGTCGACCACCTGGCGGCGGAAGACGTGCTGTCCGGCTGTTCCAGTCTGCTGCTGGTGCACGGTGTGGGGGCTGCCATCGGGCCCGCCCTGGCGGGCCAGCTCATGGAATGGACGCACGTACAGGCACTGCCCCTGTACTTTGCCGCCATGCATCTGTTGCTTGCAGGCTATGCCCTAAGGCGGCTGCTGCAGAACCGGCACGATGCGGAAGACCACAGCAGCGTCTTCGTGCCCCTGGTGCGCACGACGCCCGTGGCAATGGAGATGCACGTGGCTAGCGCCACCGCGGAAGCGGCAGATGTCAGCGCCGACACGATCGACCCTGTGGCAGATGCTGCCAAGGATCCAGTCGACACGCCGGATGGCCGGCAGACCACTGCCGGCCATCCCTGAAGCCCTTACATCGGCTCGATACGATCATCCGTCACACGCACTTCCTGCCCAACGCTGAGCCCAGCGCGTGAGGCCAGGGTGAGTTCACGCTCGCCGCCCTGGCGCATATCGACAGTGACGTCGTAGACGGTGTGCGCGGCCGTTTCTTCGCTCACCTCCTTGCCCGCCACTGCGCCGCCAACAGCGCCTGCAGCGGTGGCGGCATCCTTGCCGCTGCCGGAACCGACCTGATTGCCGGCAACGCCACCGATGATGGCACCCGCGACCGCGGCCATTGGCGAAGCCTCACCCTCCACCTTGCGTGCCTCGATCGACGCAATTTCGCCGCATTGCTTGCAATCCGCGCCGGACATGGCGCCGCTACAGGCACTCAGGCCAAGGACAGCGATCAGGGCCGGCAAGGCGGTGGCAATGGCAATCCGCTTCATGGTGTCACTCCTTCTTGATGGCACACGGCCGCAGCCTGCGACAGCCGCGGTGAATTGCCACTGAAGCAGCCCGGCACGCCCCACGCTGGTGCTGCGTTGCAGCATATCCGCCTCACAACAGGTCACTGCTGCACCAAATGCCTTGTAAGCATCTGTTTTTATTTACCCTGAAGGCTGGCACGCAGCTTGCTCTTTCTAAGATCTCGGCGATTGCGCAATACGGCAATGCCCCGCCCATCGAGTCGCCCCAGCCTCTCCCATCGAGTGAGCGCCATGATCCGACTGCTCCGCATCGCCCCCTTAGCCCTCCTCCTCGCCTGCACGGCGAGCCTTGGCCTCAGCGCCTGCGGCAGTGATAGCAAGCCTGGCGCACCGGACCAATTCGAGCTTGTAGAAGCAACGATGGCCGATGTGCACGACGCCCTCGCTGGCAAGAAGCGGATGGCTGACGGCAAAAAGCTCACCTGCGTCAAGCTGGTGGAGGCCTACATCGACCGCATCCTGCGCTACAACAACGCCCCACAACCCAATGGCGGCCTGCCCATTCGCGGCGCGCTGTATATCAATCCAACGGCGCTCGACCAGGCCACGGCACTGGATACCAAGTACCAGCAGGAAGGCGGCGTGGGCGACCGCTATCTGCACTGCATGCCGGTCCTGCTGAAGGATAACTTCGACACCTACGACCACCCCTCCACCTCCGGCTCCTACGCCATGCTCGGCCATCAGGCCGGCATCGACGCCGAGAGCGTCAAGGGCCTGCGCAAGGCCGGTGCGGTCATCCTTGGCAAAGCCAACCAGGATGAATTTGCCTTCTTCACCACGGGCTTTTCGGCGCGCGCCATCCAGGTCAGCAACCCCTACAACACGGCGGAGAGCCCGGGCGGCTCCTCCTCAGGTACCGGCGCTTCCATCGCGGCCAACTTCGCCCTCGGCGGCACCGGCAGCGACACCTGCATGTCCATCCGTTTGCCGTCGGCGGTCAATGGCCTGGTGGGCATTCGCCCGAGCCTGGGCGTCATCTCCCAGCACGGCATCTTCCCGCTCAGCCATGAACGCGACACCGGCGGCCCGATGGTGCGCACCGTGCGTGACGCGGCCTTGATGCTGACGGCCATGGCCAGTGTCGACCCGCGCGACCCGAAGACCCTCGACTTCCCCGAGAGCGAGCGGCCGGAAAACTACGTCGAGTACCTGGATCGCGAAAGCAATGGCGCCGCCGGAAAGAACATCGGCGTACTGCGCAGCTTCGGCAACGGTACCGATGCCAACGGTGAAGGCGTGCAGGCCGAACTGCTGCAGGCCGCGGTCGACAAGCTCAAGTCACTGGGCGCCAATGTCTACGACGTCACCTTGCCCAAGTTCCAGAGCCGGGGCGCGAGCTCCACGCACTGGTATATGAACGACTACTTCAAGTTCTTCGATGAAGGGGGCGGTACCTCGCCGCGCGCCTGTGTCAGCAGCGTGCTGGCCACCCAGGAGCACGGCCGTGTTGCGGTGTGCACGGCCAATCTGCCCGGCTTCCGCGGCGGCATCGTGGAAAGCCTTCGTGTCGGGCTGCGAACGGCGCCCGCCATGCTATTGGCCGCAGGCGGAGACCCCGACGCCGCCCCCACACAGGAAGAACTGGACGCCATCGTGGACGAGCGCAAGTACGTCACAGCCGTGATGGACGGCGACCCCAGTGTCGAAGGCACCGTATTCGACGACCGCGGCAACCCGGTCCGCCTGGACGCACTGGTGCTATCGCCGGGCCCGAGCGGTGGCCGCACCTGCGACCTCGGCTCGACCACGCAGATGGGCTCGATCGTGGTCCCGATCGGCTTCGATGAAAGCGTGGGTGTACCGCGCGGCATGGAAATCTTCGTGCGCCGCTTTGACGAAGGCACCGGCCTCGGCATCGCCTACGACTACGAGCAGGCCACACTGCACCGCAAGCCGCCGGATATCTCGCCGGGGCTGCTGGTGGAGAGCAACGACACCATCGCCGAGTTCAATGCCAACACGCAGAAGGCACTGATGCAGGCCGCATCGGTAGCGCCTGAGGACCTTCCCACCGGGGTCTACCTCGATGTGCTGTCCACCCTGACCGGCACCGCGCCCACCCCTTGATGGAGTTGTGACCATAGCCATGCGCCATACACCGTCTAGCCACTGGGTCATTGCCCTGCTGGCACTGCTGATCGTCGGGTGCAGCGGGTCGGCCCCCGACGCAACCCCCATCGACACTACGCCGGCGGAGACCTTCACCCTCAAGGAGGCCACGGTCGCGGATATCCACGCCGCCTTTGCTGGCAAGCAAGTCACCGAAGACGGCAAGCCGCTCACCTGTCTCAAGCTGGGCGAGATGTACATCGACCGCATCGCGGCGCTGGATGATACGCCGCAGGGCATCTTCGCGATCAACGCGGTACAGGCGCTCAACCCGCAGTGGCGCAATCAGGCCAAGGCGCTCGACGCGGCCTATGCGGAGAAAGGGCTGACCGGCCCGCTGCACTGCGTGCCGGTCCTGCTCAAAGACCTGTACGACACCAAGGACGCGCCCACCACCGCGTCTTCGCAGTCGCTGGCCGGTTCGGTGCCGCCCGACGACGCCACCTCGGTGGCCGGCCTGCGCAAGGCCGGCGCGCTGATTCTGGGCAAAGCGGCGATGACCGAATTCGCCTACTTCACGCAGAGCTACAACAGCGCCAACGGCCGCATCGCAACGCCCTACGACACCACGCGGGACGCCGGCGGCTCCTCCGGGGGTACCGCGGCGGCCATTGCCGCCAATTTCGCGGCCGTAGGCACCGGCTCGGATACCTGCGCCTCCATCCGGTTGCCGCCGTCGAACAGTAGTGTGGTCGGCGTGCGCGCCTCGGTGGGCTTGGTCTCGCAGGACGGCCTGGTACCCTTGTCGCATACCCAGGATGTCGGTGGACCGATCACGCGCACCGTGCGCGACGCAGCCCTGATGCTGGACGCCATGGCCTCCGTGGATCCGGCCGACCCAGCCACGCTGGACGCCGAGCGCAAGCAGCCACCGACCTACACCGCTTACCTCAAGGCCGACGGTCTCAAGAACAAGCGCATCGGGATTCTGCGTACCTATGGCGGTACGGCCGCCTTTGGCGGAGATGCCGAGGTGAACGCGCTCGTTGATCAGGCGGCTGCCGATATGGCGGCCAAAGGCGCGGAGATCGTGGATCCGGTCGACCTGCCTGAATTCGAAACGGTGTCGGTCATCGTGCAAGAATTCGCCGACCATCTCGACGAATATCTGGCCACCTTCGAGGCCCCGCGGGAAGACACCGTCGATGTCTTTACGGCGCCCGGTGTGCACCCCGTCATCCGCACGATCATCGGCGCTTCACTGGCCGCTCGCGACACCAGCAGCGCCGAGTATCAGCAGGCCTTGGCCAAGCGCGACGCCATGCGCGCCTACGTCGAATCCGAAATGGACCGGCTGAAACTGGATGCGCTGATCTATCCACCTGTCACGCAGCCGGCCCTGCCGACTGGCGTACCGCAAGGCAGCAACTGCGCCTTCAGCGCCACTACCTCCATGCCCTCCATCGTGGTGCCGGCCGGCTTCACTAATGGAGACCTCCCCGTGGGCGTCGAGATCTTCGGCCGCAAATGGGATGAATCCACGCTGTTCACCATCGCCTACGCCTACGAACAGGCCACCCAGCATCGCAAGCCGCCGGCACTGGCCGGCGAGGCAGCCGCCCCCTGACCGCCCCACAAACGATGTAGGCCGTCATCCCTTGCCGCTGATGACGATGGCGAGATAGCTCACATAGAGCAGAAGCAGCATCACGCCTTCCCAGCGGCCGATGCGCCAGCCGGTACGCATCAATGGCGCAAGCAGCACGGCAAAACCGACCATCACCCACAGATCCGTTGGCCCGACACCCCCGGATTCCAGTGGCTGGATGAGGCTGGTGATGCCCAGAATGCCGAGGATGTTGAACAGATTGGAGCCCAGCACGTTGCCCACGGCAATGTCGCCCTCGCCCTTGGCGGCCGCCACCACGGAGGCGGCCAGCTCGGGCAGGCTGGTGCCGATGGCGACAATGGTGAGGCCGACAATGGCGTCGGACAGGCCGGCTGCCTCGGCCACGGTGATCGCGCCCTGCACCAGCATGCGTGCCCCTACCACCAGCACGGTCAGCCCCACCACGACGAACAGGATGTCACGCCCGACCGAACCTGAAGGCGCCGGCACGCCTTCGGCGAATTCCGCATGCACGAACGCGCTCTCGCGGCGCGCACTCCACAGACTGAAGGCGACACAAGCCAGGACACCGGCCACCAAGGCTGTGCCTTCGATCCGTCCCAGATGCCCGTCACTGACGAGGATCAGAAGAAGCACCGAGACCGCAATCACCAAGGGTGTGTCCACGCGCAATACTTCGGCCTGCACCGCCAGCGGCGTCACCATGGCCGCTAGGGCCAGGATCAAACCGATATTGCCGATGTTGGAGCCGACGACATTGCCGAGCGCGATGGCACTGCGGTCGTTGAGGGCCGCCTCCACGCTCACCGCCAGCTCCGGCATGCTGGTGCCGAAAGCCACCACGGTCAGGCCGATCACCAGCGGCGTCAGCCCCAGCCGCCCGGCGAGCGATGCGCTGCCGCGCACCAGCCCTTCCGCACCCACGTACAACAGGCCCAGTCCCGCGGCCATTGCCAGCCAAGCCCACAGCATGGTGTTCCCCTCGCGGCACGTCGCCGCCTGATGATTCCGTGGATTCTTGATCCGAACCCACTATCCGCACGCTGAATAAAGAAACGGCGCTCCACAAGGGAGCGCCGTCATCGTTCACCGTTTCACGCGCGCGGTTGACGCCACCGGGACGCCAACCGCGCGGCGTCTTAGCTCACCAGATCAAAGCGGTCTGCATTCATCACCTTGTTCCAGGCCGAGGCAAAGTCGCAGACGAACTTCTCCTTGGCGTCGTCCTGGGCGTAGACCTCGGCGTAGGCACGCAGGATGGAGTTGGAGCCGAAGATCAGGTCGACGCGGGTTGCCGTCCACTTCACCGCACCCGTCTTCCGGTCCCGGATCTCATAGAGATTGTTGCCGGTGGGGTGCCAGGTGTTGGCCATATCGGTGAGGTTGACGAAGAAGTCGTTCGTGAGCTGGCCTTCGCGGTTGGTGAAGACGCCGTGCTTGCTGCCGCCAAAGTTGGCGCCCAGCGCACGCATGCCACCGACCAGTACCGTCATCTCATGCGCGGTAAGGCCCATGAGCTGCGCGCGATCCAGCATCAGCTCTTCAGGCTGCACCACGTAGTCCTTCTTCTGCCAGTTGCGGAAGGCGTCCGCCACCGGCTCCATGGGCTCGAAGGAGTCGGCATCCGTCATTTCGTCGGTGGCATCGCCACGACCGGGCTGGAAGGGCACATTGAGATCATGCCCGGCCGACTTGGCCGCTTCTTCGATGGCCTGATTACCGCCCAACACAATGACGTCCGCCACGCTCACGGCGCTGTCGGCGGCGATCTGCTCATACACCTTCAGCACCTTGGCCAGACGATCCGGCTCGTTGCCTTCCCAGTCCTTCTGCGGGGCCAGCCGAATGCGCGCGCCATTGGCGCCGCCGCGCATGTCCGAGCCGCGGAAGGTGCGCGCGCTGTCCCATGCGGTGCTGATGCGATCGGCAATGGACAGCTCCGCCTTCGCGATCTTGGCCTTGACGGCGTCGACGTCATAGTCGGACTTGCCGACCGGCACCGGGTCCTGCCAGATGAGGTCTTCATCCGGCACTTCCGGGCCGATGTAGCGCGCCTTCGGCCCCATATCACGGTGCGTAAGCTTGAACCAGGCGCGGGCGAAGACATCCTGGAAGTAGGCCGGGTCGGCGCGGAACTTGTCGAGGCAGGCGCGATAGCTGGGGTCCAGCTTCATCGCCATGTCCGCGTCGGTCATGATCGGGTTGTGGCGGATGGAGGGGTCGGTGGCGTCCACCGGCTTGTCTTCCTCGGCCATGTCCACCGGCTCCCACTGCGAGGCACCGGCCGGGCTTTTGCTGAGCTGCCATTCGTGGTCAAGCAGCGCATCGAAATACCCCATATCGAACTGCGTGGGGTGCTTGGTCCACGCGCCTTCGATGCCGGAGGTCACGGCCTTGGAAGCCACACCGTCCATATTCGGATTGCGCCAGCCGAAGCCCTGCTCTTCCACATCCGCACCTTCCGGTGCCGGGCCGAGGGCTTCAGCATCACCGTTGCCGTGGCACTTGCCAACGGTGTGGCCGCCCACGGTAAGTGCGGCGGTTTCCTCGTCGTTCATCGCCATGCGGGCAAAAGTCACGCGCACCTGCTCGGCCGTGGCCAGCGGGTCCGGGTTGCCGTTGACGCCTTCGGGATTCACATAAATGAGGCCCATCTGCACGGCGGCCAATGGGTTCTCCATCGTCTCCGGCTTGGTGACGTCCTCATAGCGCTCGTCCGACGGCGCCAGCCATTCCTTTTCCGCACCCCAGTAGATGTCCTTTTCCGGGTGCCAGATGTCCTCGCGACCAAAGGCGAAGCCAAAGGTCTTCAGGCCCATCGATTCATAGGCGACATTGCCGGCGAGGATGAACAGATCCGCCCAGCTGAGCTTGTTGCCGTACTTCTTCTTGATCGGCCACAGCAGACGGCGCGCCTTGTCGAGGTTGCCGTTGTCCGGCCAGCTGTTGATGGGTGCAAAGCGCTGGTTGCCTGTGCCCCCACCACCGCGGCCGTCGGCGATGCGATAGGTGCCCGCGGCGTGCCACGCCATGCGGATCATCAGGCCGCCGTAGTGGCCCCAGTCGGCCGGCCACCATTCCTGGCTGTCCGTCATCAGGTTGTGCAGGTCTTGCTTTAGCGCCTTGACGTCGAGCTGCTTGACGGCCTCGCGGTAACTAAAGTTTTCACCCAGCGGATTCGTCTTGTGGTCGTGCTGATGGAGGATGTCCAAGTTCAGCGACTTCGGCCACCAATTCACCACACTGTTGCCTACTTCCGTATTACCGCCGTGCATCACCGGGCATTTGCCGGTGGTCTGACCTTCGATTGCGCCCATTGCTCGCTCCTTTTCCTTTGCTGCGTCGCCTCTGACGGCCCGCTGACCATTGCAGCCAACAGATTGGCCGATTGTTCCAACCCTAGAGGGCTGGCGTGACACCGGCAAGGCACGTCGTCGCGCCATTGCTGTCGTTGGAACACTAACGCCAGATGGCTCCTGGCCCGAAGTAGCATTTCTCCAGTCAGGCCATAGTGGACGCCTATGAGCGCTCTGAGCGCTGAAAGGTGCAGCAAAACCCATGGCTTCCACTACATGTGTTCCGCGCGTAACCTTGACGGCACGCGCAGCAGGGGGAGTACACCATGCCGAAACGGATCGTCATCTGTGCGGACGGCACATGGAATCGACCGGAAGAGGATGTCGAAGCCGACACACCGACCAACATCCTGCGCCTGGCGCGCGCCATACAACCCTGGGACAACGCTGATAATGATCAGCATGTCTTCTACGACTGGGGCATCGGTTCCTACCACGGCAAGCTGAGCGGAGGCATTAGCGGCCGCGGTATCCACAAGAACATCACCGACGCCTACCGCTACATCGTGCAGAACTACACCCCCGGCGCCGAGATCTTTCTGTTCGGCTTCAGCCGAGGCGCGTACACCGTGCGCAGCCTGTGCGGACTCATCAACAACTGCGGCATCCTCAAACGCCCGGACGCCAATCGCATCGCGCAGGCCTTCGCGCACTACAAGAACGAGAACAAGGCCTACAAACCGGAAGCCAAGAAGTCCATCGACTTCCGCAAGCAGTACAGCTACCCCGAACGCCACATCCGCTTTCTGGGCGTATTCGACACGGTTGGTGCCCTCGGCATCCCCTTCTCCTTCCTCGGCCTCTTCGACCGCACCGACGAGTTCTACGACACCAAGCTCGGCCCCAACGTCGCCATCGCCCGTCACGCCCTGGCCATAGACGAACGCCGGGAAGACTTCGAACCCACCTTCCTGCAGGAACACGACAACCGTGACATCCAGCAAGTCTGGTTCGCCGGCGTCCACGGTGACATCGGCGGTGGCTACCAACCCGACAAACAATGCCGACTGGCCAGCGATTTCCCTCTGCAATGGATGATCGAAGAAGCCGAAGCCGCCGGTCTCAACATCGAGAAACACATCAAGACCGAGCTGAAGCCCAGCGTCAAAGCCTCCGTGCACCGCTCCAACCGGCACATCTACCGGCTTCGAAGATCGCAACCGCGGAACCTGACGCCCGAGGGCATCACCACGCGGGTTCATCCTTCGGTGTTGGAGCGGTATGAGAAGGACGAGCATTACCGGCCGCCGAATCTGACCACCTTCCTCTCGCCTACCCAATGAATACCAGCAAGCTGCGGCACCTAACGTCCCACTTGATGGCTGGCGCGGCTCAAAGAGCAGCAGCCGACTCGGCCCGAATAAGGATTGCACGCGCAACCGTCCATATGAGCGCGAGACATCCTCACAACCGGAACCAGCCACTCTCAAGGCGAAGTTGTGCACGACCCTATTTTCGCGTGATTTCCTTAAGCAGCCGGCATCGCGCACGACCACGCATGGCACCTCATGCGTTGAGAGTTATGTGGAGGTTGGCTTGGTTTACATCCTGCGGCTGTCCGCCTTATCACTGTTAGCTTGCAGACCATGCACATACTCTACGCAGATGACACTTACGCAAAGACCTCAACAGAGGACGCTCCTAGGAAGGTCCACCTTTTCGGCGGTGTGATCGTGAATAGGGCCTCAGAAGAAGCAATAATTGAGAAGATCAGACACGTAAAGAAGCAATACACACACCCAAACATG
Organism: Algiphilus sp.; assembly: GCA_022763315.1. Taxonomy (GTDB): domain Bacteria; phylum Pseudomonadota; class Gammaproteobacteria; order Nevskiales; family Nevskiaceae; genus Algiphilus. The sequence continues at coordinate 4,285 of JALEHA010000106.1, read as the reverse complement.
CCTGTGAAATGGAACTTCAAGGACACGTCTATCAAGAAAAAGTATGACGAATTCGACAAGAAACAGGAATACAAGAAGATGCTGGCCGAGTCACGGAATTGGCGACTAGAGATGCTTCGGCAAGTAAACGACATCGAGTACCAGGTGATCGTGTCATGTATCGAGGCGCACTCGGAGGAAAAGGACGTAATTCAGCGAGTAAAGAACGATTTGAATACGTATTGCTTCGAAAATGTGCTCATGCGAGCTGGATTGGAGGCCAAAGAACTAGGTGGGAAATGGCAGTGCGTGCTAGATTGGCCGCCGGACAACGACTCGAAGCCTTTCGACCGAGGTTACTACAGGCTCTTTCACTTCGGAAAAGCCTCTTCTCCGAGGCCGGCCCTCTCTGGTCCCCTTGAGCTTCTCGGGTTTTCGCATTCTCTACATTTCACTAGGGCCAACCACAGCCCACTGATGCAGTTTGCGGACTTGGTGTTAGGGGCGACCCGAGACCATATCGAATGCAAGATTCAGGGCAGAGATTCCAGTGTCGGGACCGAGGCGGTAGAGATCTTCTACGATCACTATCGAAACCATAAAGGCACTGTTCCGAGATATGGGGTAATTGCGTCCACTAGCAATCCCAGTCTCGTTGAAAACGTTCAGAACATTTTCCAGAGAAAAGCGAACAATGCGCTTCAGCCAACGCCGCAAAGCAGCGCGGCTGAGCACTGACGTTACGCCTCTTGTTGAGTCGCGATGCAAGTGTTAAAGTCTAACTACACCTATCGTCTAATATGGCTAAGACGCATGCACTTGTTGCATGAATCCCGGTTCGATTCCGGGTAGGTAAAGTTCATTTATTGGAGTGAACTTTACCTACCTGGAGTTGAGATGGATCGGGCGCAGCAGCTAAGAATATTCTACTGGCAGAACGCCAATGTTAGGAAACTCGATACCGCATTCAAGCAGGTTCGCCGGGTCCTGAATAAGGCACTTATAAACAACGACTTGGCGCTTGTCGAGATACAGACAAAATTGTTGGCCTTTCTCTACAGCTGCTGGACCGAAGCAACTTTCTACAAGCTCATCCATACACCACATTGCTTCGAACTAGATGAAATCGAGCAAATCAAACGCCATATCAAGAGATTTGGCATAACGGCTGGCTGGAAGAAGGCTGTCAATCTTTCGCTACGGCACATCAACGCGAGTGGCGGGGATATTCCGAACCGGAAGCAACGCATAGAAGGGCTCCTCCGAGAGTACATAGAAGAACCAAGCCAGCTACGGAATAAGATTGCGCATGGCCAATGGGCAGTGGCGCTCAATCAGAATGGCTATAACAAAAATGACCCCCTATCAAATGCCCTTAATGACCTCGATTTTTTGAAGGTGGAAAGGCTTCGGTCGGGGTGTAGTGCTTTGGCAGCAGTCGTCGAGAGCCTTTTTGAATCCCCCGATAAAGCCTTTCATGCAGACTACTACACGGTTCTCACGGAGGCAGAAGAGAGACTGCGTACCATGCAAAGTTACTCAGTGCCGGAGCACGTAGCGAGACTACGAGCGAAGAATCCAAAGGTTAGCAATAGCGTGGCCTAGGCCTAACAAATCGTTGCAGGGGACACTTAAGCCGCCACCCTTTTTTGCAACCGAAAAAGCGGGCGTCGCCTCAAGCGCCGCTTAACTCAGGCGTTCCCCGTCAAGAACCCTCTACCGCGTTCGTACGAATCGACCGAGCCCACAGCCTTCAACCAACCACCCCACCCCGCATATCCCTAACCGCCCAATACAGCGGCACGGCCACCTGCGAGAAAATCGCCAGGCCCCAGATCATATTGCCGATCAATGCCGGTACATGGGGGTGTAGGACGAGCAGCAGCAGCGCCATGCCGATGCCGAAGGCGCGTACCGGGCCGGTGTGATAGCGATTGGTGATCTCGCGGCCTTCCACCAGCCGCTGCAGCACCCAGAGCGCGCCGAGGAAGGTGGCAAGGCCGACGGTGCCGATGGCGCCGTAGCCGGTTGGGTAGTTCTCCCATAGGCCCACATAGACCTCGCCGGCCAGCGCCACCCCGACCATGACGGCGGCCCAGAGGATGGCGATGTGCGCGAGCCAGTACGACAGCATTACGCCATTGCTGCGGCTTCTTGGCCGGGCGTTGCCCGCGCCGTCGAAATAGATCCAGGCGAGTGCGAAGAGGCTGAGCCCACCCATCATCAGGTTGAATAAGGTGCCGGCGCCGACCTTGTAGACGCCCTTGTCAGCCAGCGTTAGCACCAGCTTGAAGAAGCCCTCCCCCAGCAGGATGAGCATCAACAGGCCGAAGCGTTCAGCGATGTGCCCCAGCCGGGGCACGAAGCGCTCGAACCGCAGGGTGCCAATGCGCGGCAGCATGTACTGCAGCTGGATCATCACCACGCCCGTGCCGAATACCCAGTAGGCCATCGGCTTGGCCAGAAAGGCGGAGACAGCGAAGACAGCGAAGACAGCCGCCAGAATGAAGAAGTTGCGGGCCTGCTCGTGCGCCAGTGGGCTGCCTTCGGCACCGACACTGCGCGCCCGCCAGTACAGATAGGCAGTCAGCGCCCGGTTCAGTGCGTAACCGAAGGCGAAGTAGGCCCAACCTCCGCCCATGACACTGGGAATCGCGGCGGCGATGACCATCATCGTGACGATCTGCACCGCCATGACGGCGCGGTGCGTCATGTCGGTGGAGATGTAGAGTGAGTTGTAGACCGAGCAGTCCGCCCAGGCGTAGAAGATGGCGAGGAACAGGCCGGTGAAGACCCAGAAGCCCTGCCAGTCCAGGTGGTGGGACAGAAAGTTGCCGAGCAGGAAGATCGTCACCACGTGGATGAGATCAAAAAAAAGCTCCACCCAATGGACGTGGTCGCTCGCGCCCTCGTCATCCATGTAGTGACGGGGTTTGCGCCAGATGGGGAACGCGGATTGCGACATGCTTGGTCTTCCGTTGGATGGTCGAGGGTCAGCGCGCAGCGAAGGCGCACCTTACCGGCGCTGCATAACGCACCCCCGCCGAGGCACCATCGAATGCGCCGACTTTCCCCGTTGACGCATCGGCCGTAGCATGCGCCAGACGCGCGATCAGGCTGATCGCAGGCCGCATCACGGCCTATTAAGAAAATGGGGAAATATCCAGATGATGAAACGAAGCCTGTTGGGTGGCCTGATGGCCTGCGCCATTCTGTTGTCCGCCTGCGCGCCGGAAGTCGGCAGCAATGCCTGGTGCGAGGACATGGACGCCAAGGCCAAAGGCGACTGGTCAGCCAACGAGGCCACCGCCTATGCGAAGCACTGCATCTTCAAGAGTGCGGACGAGTAGCGCCTTCGCGACCTCAAATGGTCGTCGCTTCCCGCCAAAAGCGGCAGCGAGACGACTCCTCCACTAGCCATATGCGGGTGACAGCGAAGCGCTTGCCATGACGCCAAACCAACGCGCCTTAATGCCAGACACGCTACGCCTGTTCGCGCTGTTCGGCATCGTGGTGGTGAACATTCAGTTCATCGCCTTTTCCGCCTTGCAGGACTTCACGGTGCCGGCGGGGGAAAGCGTTGCGGATGCCGTCACGCTGTGGCTGGTGAATGGCCTGGCGCTGATGAAGAGCTACGGGTTGTTTTCCTTCATGTTTGGCGTGGGGCTGGGCTTTTTGATGTGCTCGGCGGAGCGCCGTGGATTGGCCTTTGGACGGATATATCGCAACCGGATGATTGGCTTGCTGCTGCTGGGACTGACGCACGGTTGCCTGTTCTTCCCCGGCGACATCCTGGTCACCTATGCCGTCACGGGCGCCATTCTCTATGGCTTGCGGAATTGGCCAGTGCGGCGGCTGGTAGGACTTGGTGCGGGTTTGTTGCTGTTGCAGGTAGTGCTGTCGCCGCCGCTCATTCTTCTGGCACCGGCAACGCCTGACCCGCTTCTGCAACTGGAGCGCGCGGTGCTGACCTCGGGCAGCTTCTGGGATGCGGTCGCCTTCCGCACCATGGGCTACATGATCATGCTGCCGTCGCTGTTGCTGATTCAGGGCTTTTCCGCGCTCGGCTGGTTCTGCCTCGGCCTGGCGGCGGTCAAGGCCGGAATGATCGACGATGCCGAACACCCGCTGTGGCAACGCGCCCGCCGCCAGTGCCTGCTGCCCGGGCTGATGTTGAGCCTGCTGGGTGCCGCGCTATGGCAGTGGGGCCCTGCGGAGGTCGGCCTGGTGATGACGATTCTGGTCGCCCCGCTGAGCACCCTGGGCTACCTCGGCGTGATCGCCTGGCTCGCCCGCGCGCCCGGGC
>JALEHA010000105.1 GCA_022763315.1 Algiphilus sp. | reverse complement strand
TTCAGTGTGGAGACCTGCTTCCGCCCGGCGGACTGCACGTGATAGATCGCGCGCTGCAGCACCCGCTGGAAGGATAGTGTGGGCTGTACATCGCGGTCGGCCGACGCTTCGCTGTCCGACTGCACGTTGTGCGCGATGTACTCGCGCAGCGCCGCCTCAAGCTGCTCCAGATTGGCCCCGGTCGCGCCGAGTACCTCACTGACGTTGGCATCCGACAGAAGGGCGAGCAGAAGGTGCTCGACGGTGAGCATGTCGTGGTGCTCGTTGCGCGCCTGCACAAAGGCGGCATCGAGGGCTTTTTGCAATTCATCGGAGAGCATCAGGCTTCCTCCATAACGGTCAGCAGGGGGTGCTGATTGCGGCGGGCATAGTCATTGACTTGCGCCACCTTGGTTTCGGCAATTTCGGCGGGAAACACGCCAGCCACGCTACGTCCTTGGGTGTGGATCTGCATCATGATTTGCACCGCCTTCTCACGAGAGTGACTGAAGAACTGTTGCAAAACTTGGACCACAAATTCCATCGGCGTGTAGTCGTCGTTGAGCATGACCACCTTATATTTCGGCGGCTCCTTGATTTTGGGCTTGGCCGTTTCGGTGGCCAGCCCGGTTCCTTGCTGATCCTGTTCGCTCATGACTCCATTCTAGCGATGCTGCATCCCTCGACGCGCAAAGTTGGACCGCACTAGAAGGCAGCAATTCCCGTCTGCGATCGCCCGAGGATCAAGGCGTGTATGTCGGCCGTGCCTTCGTATGTATTGACGGTTTCCAGGTTAATCAAGTGGCGCATGACGGGATAGGCGTCACTGATACCGTTGGCGCCGAGCATATCGCGCGCTTGGCGGGCAATGCTCAGCGCCTTGCCGCAATTGTTGCGCTTGAGCAGGGAAACCGCCTCGTGGGGCGCCTCTCCGGCGTCGAAGCACCGTCCGAGCTGCAGCGCCGCCTGCAATCCCAGCGCGATTTCGGTCTGCATATCGGCCAACTTGTGCTGCACCAGCTGATTGGCCGCCAGCGGACGCGCGAACTGTTGGCGCTGCATGACGTAGTCGCGGGCGGTCCACCAGCAGTCCTCCGCCGCGCCCATCGCGCCCCAGCAGATGCCATAGCGCGCCTTGGTCAGGCAGGAAAACGGCCCCTTCAGGCCCTCAACCCCGGCCAGCCGTTGCGTGTCGGAGACTGCAACGTCATCCAGCACAATCTGTCCCGTGGGTGACGCGCACAGAGACAGCTTGCCTTCGATGGGCGGCGTCGACAGCCCGGCGCTGTCGCGCTCAAGCAGAAAGCCGCGGATCACATCCGCCTCGTCGCGCGCCCAGACTATGAAGACATCGGCGATCGGCGCGTGGCTGATCCAGGTCTTGGTGCCGCTCAATATCCAGCCGCCATCGTCGCGCCGGCGGGCGCGCGTGCGCATTCCCGCCGGGTCGGAGCCATGGTCGGGCTCCGTCAAACCGAAGGCGCCAAGCAGGTCGCCTGCAGCCAAGCCCGGCAGATAGCGCCGCGCCAGCCCGGCACTGCCGAAGCGGTGAATGGGGTACATCACCAGGCTGGATTGCACCGACAGCAGCGAGCGGAACGCCGAGTCGACCCGCTCGATCTCGCGCGCGACCAGCCCATACATGACGTGGCTCCCGCCGGGACAGCCATCCCCCTCCAGCGTCAGGCCGAGCACGCCGAGGGCGCCAAAAGCCTGTACCAGCGCGCGATCAAAGCTGCCGCTGCGGAAACTGTCGCGAATCCGCGGCGCCAGTGCCTCTTGCGCAAAGCGCGCCGCCGCTTCGCGGATCGCCCGTTCTTCTCCGCTCAGTTGCCCCTCCAGGTCGAGGGGGTCGCGCCATCGGAATGCCACGCTTCAGGCTCCGTGCAGGATGAGGCAGACCATCATGCCATTGTCATGTATGCGGTCCCGTCGCCTGACCAGTATCATCTGCCTCCGTGAATGCCTCCCTCCTGCTCCAGCTCTACGAACGCCATGTGCAGCGCGCGGCCGGCCTGGCCGCGCTCGTGCTCGCTGTCGTCTTCGGCGCCTGTGTCGCCCGGCTGGCGTGGGCGCTGGTGCCGCCGCCTGCCAACAGCTGGCAGCCGGCCCCGGTCGAGCGGCAGGCGCGGAGCAATGCAGAACCGGCGGCACCCTACAATCTGGCACGGCTGACCAACGCCAATCTGATGGGCACCTTTCAGAAGGCCGCCGAGCCCGAGCCCCAGGATGTCGAGGATGCGCCCGAGACGCGGCTGTCGCTCAAGCTGCTGGGCGTCTACGCGGCGGAGGACCCGTCCCTGTCGCGCGCCATCATCGCCGCAGCCAACCAGGACGAGAAGCTCTATGCCATCGGCGACAAGATCTCGAACAATGTGGAGCTGCATTCGGTCTTCCCCGATCGCGTCGTGATCGCGCGCGACGGCAAGCTGGAGACTCTGCGAATGGAGCGCGATGGCATCGGCGACCGTCAGCCAGCGCGAACGCAGCAGAACCTGCGAAGCCAGAGCCGCGTCACCGACGATGGTAACCTCACTGCTCGCAATCCCCAGAAGCTGGGCGAGATCCGAAACGAATTGCTGGCTGACCCGACCAGGGCGACCAACTACATCCGCGTGGTACCTGCGTCCTCGGGTGGGCAGCAGCAGGGCTACCGCATCTATCCAGGCCGCGAGCGCGAATTGTTCGAGGCGGCCGGGCTCCGTCCGGGCGATCTCGTCACCGCCGTCAACGGCATTTCCCTCGACAGCCCCGACACGGCGCTGCGTCTGCTCAACGAGCTGAGCAATGCCCAATCGATCAATGTCACGGTTGAGCGCGGCGGCAATATCCAGAATTACACACTGAGTACCCAGTAATGCGCCTTCTTCTTTCTTCGCCATGGCTGCTGCTGGCAGCGCTGCTGATAGCGTTGCCGGTTCGCGCCGAGAATGCGGTGACGCTCAATCTGAAGGACGCCGACATCAACACCCTCATTGAGACGGTGAGTGATGTCACAGGGCGGAATTTCATCGTCGACCCCCGCGTCAAGGCGAAAGTGACCGTCGTTAGCGCCTCCCCGATGCCGCCGGCTGCCGTTTACGAAACCTTCCTGTCCATCCTGCAGGTCTATGGCTTCGCGGCGATTCCCAGCGGCAACGCGATCAAGATCGTGCCCGAGAACAACGCCCGCCAGGAAGCCGGGACGACCGGACTGCAGCGCAGCGCGCCGCCGGACGAGATCGTCACCCGGGTGATGGAGATCAAGAATGTGCCGGCCGCACAGCTGGTGCCCATCCTGCGCCCCCTGGTGCCCCAGTGGGGCCATCTGGCGGCCTACTCGCCGTCCAACATGCTGATCATCTCGGACCGCGCCGGCAATATGCGCCGCCTGGAAAGCATCATCAACGATGTCGATCGCAGCGGTGAGAACGAGATCGAGCTGGTACGCCTCCGGCACGCCTCCGCCAGCGAGGTCGTGCGCATCCTCCAGTCGTTGTCGAAGGGCGAGAACGCGCAGAACCAGGGCCAGCAGACGTCGACCCTGATCGCGGACGAGCGCAGCAATTCCGTGCTCATCGGCGGCGAGAAAACCGAGCGCCAGCGCTATATCGATATCGTCCGCGAGCTGGATGTCGAGCTCGACGAAGACGGGTCCACCCAGGTGGTCTACCTGCGCCACGCCAGCGCCGAGGATCTGGCGCCGATTCTCCAGGGCTACGCCGAGCAGGCGGCCGATCAGCAAAGCGGAAGCAACCAGCAAGCCAGCGGAAGCGGCAGCGGACGCCGCGGAGCGATTGCCGATGGCAGCAGCGTCATCGCCGAGCCGGACACCAACTCGCTTCTGATCACTGCACCGCCCAAGGCGATGCGCGCACTGCGCAGCGTGATCGAGAAACTGGACATCAAGCGCGCGCAGGTCATGGTGGAAACCCTGATTGCGGAGATCAGCAGCTCCAAGCAGGCGGAGCTGGGTCTGGACTGGGCCGTGTTCAATGAGGACCGTGTCGCGGCGGCAGGCATCTTCGACCCGGACACCGGGCAGCTTCTGTCCAGCCTGGGTGGCGCCACCTCGGGGTCCAGCAATCTCAATGCCAGTGCGCTCACCGGGCTGCTCGGTCAGGGCATCACCTTGGGGGGCGGCCGCATTCGCGACGGTGGCACCAGCTTCGCGATCCTGCTCAAGGCGTTGCAGGGCGATGGCGACACCAACATCCTCTCGGCACCGACCTTGCTGACCATGGATAACGAGGAGGCCGAGTTCTCCGTCGGCCAGGAAGTGCCGTTCCTCACAGGCCAGTTCACCAATACCGGCGCCAACAACGGCAGCGTCAACCCCTTCCAGACCATCGAGCGCCGCGATGTCGGCCTCACGCTGAACGTCACGCCGCAGATCAACGAAGGCGACCATATCCAACTGGAACTCAGCCTGGAGGTCTCCAGCCTGGGCGCCGGTGGCAGCAGCCTTCAGCAGATCACGAATTCGCGCTCGATCACCAATACCGTCAGCGTCGAGGATGGTCAGGTGTTGATCCTCGGCGGGCTGATCGACGACAACGTCACCGATTCCCGCTCCGGCGTCCCGTTCCTGAGCAAGATTCCGCTCATCGGCGCGCTGTTCCGCTTCCAGTCGGTACAGAGCGAGAAGCGCAATCTGATGCTGTTCATGCGCCCGCGCATCCTGCGCGACCGCGCCACCTCGGATTTCTACACCCAGCAGAAATACGAGCAGACCCAGCGCGCGCTCAACGCCAACGAACGCGACGTGCCCATTCTCGACCGGGCCTATCCTCGACTGGAGGACTTCGAGCTGTTCCTGGACGATGGCAGCGCGCCGGGCCGTCCCCTGTCGAGCACGGTGGGTGATCAGCTGCCTGCTCCCACCAGCCGCCGATGAACGCACCCGAACAAGGCGTCGACGCGGCGGAAGGCATCCAACGGCCGGGCTACTCCTTCTGCAAGCGGAATGGCGTGCTGCTGACACAGGACGGTGACGGCCGTCCCGTCATCTGGGTCCGCCAAGGGGCCTCCATGGATGCGCTCATGGAGGTGCAGCGGCTGAACGCACAGATGTTCCCGGTGCAGCGCGCCGACCCGAATCAGTTCGATCTGGAACTGCAGCGCGCCTATGAGCAGGGCGAAGGCGCCGCGGCTTCGCTGGTCGAAGGCCTGGGCGGCGGGGACGAGGCACCCGATGACCTCGACGCGCTCGCTCATGCGCTCGCGGAGAATCAGGACCTGCTGGAAAGCGAAGACGACGCGCCCGTCATCCGCTTTATCAACGGGCTGCTGGTCGAGGCGATCAAGGAGAACGCCTCCGATATCCACGTCGAGACCTTCGAGACCCGCTGCAGCGTCCGCTTCCGGGTCGACGGCGTGATGCGCGAGATCATGTCGCCACCGCGCCAGTTGGCGCCGCGCCTGGTGTCGCGCATCAAGATCATGGCCAAGCTCGATATCGCCGAAAAGCGCCTGCCGCAGGATGGCCGCATCACGCGCTCCATCGGCGGCCGCAAGGTGGACGTACGTGTGTCCACCCTGCCGACCGGCGCTTCCTACGAGCGCGTGGTGATGCGCGTGCTCGACAAGCAGAATGAGAAGATCGACCTCGAGCATCTTGGCCTGAATGCCAACGACACCAAGGTGCTGAAGCGGATCATCAACAAGCCCTACGGCATCATGCTGGTCACCGGCCCGACCGGCTCGGGCAAATCCACCACCCTGTACGCGGCACTATCCGTGCTCAACGACAAGTCGCGCAACATCATGACGGTGGAGGACCCGATCGAATACAACATCGAGGGTATCGGCCAGACCCAGGTCAACCCCAAGGTCAACATGACCTTCGCCCGTGGTCTGCGCGCGATCCTGCGTCAGGATCCGGACGTGGTGATGATCGGCGAAATCCGCGACCTCGAAACCGCGGAGATCGCCGTGCAGGCCTCCCTCACCGGCCACCTCGTGCTGTCGACCCTGCATACCAACACGGCGGTCGGTGCGATCACGCGATTGCGCGATATGGGCGTGGAGCCCTATCTGCTCTCCACCTCGATCATCGGTCTGATGGCCCAGCGCCTGGTGCGCGTGCTCTGCCCGCACTGCAAGGAAGCCCATGAGGCGGAGCCGGTCGAACGCGAGGCGCTTGGCATCAAGCACAGCGAGCCGGTGACGCTGTACCGCGAGAAGGGCTGCTCAAAGTGCCGCGGCACGGGATTCCTCGGCCGTACCGGCATCCATGAGTTGGTCGAAGTCGACCAGGAGATGGAAGTGCTCATTCACGACAATGCGGGTGAGCAAGCCCTCGAGAGCCACGCGCGCAAGTCCACCCCCGGCATCATGGCCTCGGGCCGGCAGAAGGTGCTCGACGGCGTCACCACCGTGCGCGAGATCCTGCGCGTGACCACCGAGGACTGACGAGCGGCGCATGGCGGCATTCGAATACGTCGCGCTCAATGACAAGGGGCGCCAGAAGAAGGGCCTGATCGAAGGCGACACCGCCCGCCACGTGCGCGAGCAGCTGCGCGGCAAAGGGCTGATTCCGGTGTCACTGCGCGAGGTCTCGGACCGGCGGCGCGGTGGCGCGTCCGAGCAGGCCGGTGGCGGCTTCAGCCTGAGCCGCAGCGGACGCCTCAGCACCGCCGATCTATCGCTGTTCACCCGCCAACTGTCCACGCTGCTGCGTTCCGGCCTGCCGCTGGACGAGTCGCTGTCGGCCGTCGCTCAGCAGTCGGAAGGTCGCGCCGTCAAGCGCGTGGCGCTGGGCGTACGCGCGCAAGTGGTCGAGGGCGCGCCGTTGGCCTCCGGCCTGGCGCAGTTTCCCGGCGCCTTTCCGGCGTTGTACCGCGCTACGGTGGAAGCGGGCGAACAGAGCGGCCGCCTGGACAGCGTGCTGGAGCGACTGGCCGACTATGTCGAGAGCCGGCAGGCCATGCGCCAGAAGATGATGCTGGCCGCCTTCTATCCCGCCATCCTGACCCTGGTGGCGGTGGCGGTGGTCATCCTGCTGCTGTCCTATGTCGTGCCGCAGGTGGTCGGCGTCTTCGAGTCCATCGACCAGGCGCTGCCGCCGCTGACCGTCGGCCTGATCGCGGTCAGTGATTTTCTGCGCAGCAACGGCCCCATCCTGCTGCTCGCGCTCGCCGGCGGCGTGGTGCTGTTCTCGTTGGCGATGCGACGGCCCAACTTCAAGCGACGGGTGCACCGGCTACAGCTGCGCATTCCCTTGATCGGCCGACTGGTGCGGGGCGCCAACACCGGTCGTTTCATGCGCACCCTCGGCATCCTCTCCCAGTCCGGCGTTCCGATCCTGGAGGCCATGCGTATTGGCTCCCAGGTGGTGTCCAACCTGCCAATGCATGAGGCCATCGAAGTGGCCGCGCAAAAGGTACGCGAGGGTGGCTCGGTCTATCGCGCCCTATCCGAGTCCAAGCTCTTTCCGCCGATCACGCTGCATCTGATCGGCAGCGGCGAGCAGTCGGGCAAGCTCGACGAAATGCTCGAGCATGCCGCGGACAATCAGGAACGGGAGGTGCAAACCACCATCTCCGCCGTCATGGGCGTCTTCGAACCGCTCCTGATCTTGATCATGGGTGGTGTCGTGCTGTTGATCGTGATGGCCATCCTGCTGCCAATCTTCGATCTCAATCAGCTCGTTCAGTAGCGCGCCACCGCCTCTGAAAGCGCTGCCTGATCGCGGGCCGCCGCACGCGACTGCAGATGCACGCGCTGGGTCAGCCCGGCGCACAGCTCGTAGGCCAGGGTTCCGGCCGCCCGCGCCTGTTCCTCGGCGGGCAGGCCCTCCCCCCATAGCGTGACTTCATCGCCCACCGCCGCCGCTGGCAGCGCAGTGACATCGATGGCGGTCATGTCCATCGATACCCGGCCGATGACCGGGACCCGCTGGCCGTGCAGCAGCATGCTGCCGCAGTTGCTCAGGGCGCGCTGGAAGCCGTCGGCATAGCCCACGGCGACGGTGGCAACGCGGGTGGGCGCCTGGCAGACGTGGGTCCCGCCGTAACCCACGGCGTCACCGGCAACGCAATCGCGAATGGCCAGTACGCGCGAATGCAGCGTCATCACGGGCCGCAATCCCAGGGCTGCGGCATCCTGGTCTCCACGCGGCGACATCCCGTAGAGCATCAGCCCCGGCCGTACCCAGTCGCGATGCAGGGTGTCGTCGGCGAGCACGCCGGCGGAATTGGCGATGGACCGAGGCAGCCGTGCCCCGCCCAGCGCCGCATCGAAGCGCTGCGCCTGCAGCAAGGCGGAATCGGTGTCCTCGTCGGCCGAGGCCAGATGCGTCATGGCGCCACACAGCTTCCACTCCGGCCGCGCCTGCAAGCGTTCCAGTACCGCTGGGACGGCCTCCAATGGAAAGCCCAGTCGCCGCATGCCGCTGTCGATCTTGATCCAGATTCTGGCCTCCGCCCCGCGCGGAAGCTCCTCCATCAGCGCCAGCTGCCAATGGTCGTGAACCACCACCTCCAGCTTTTCGCGCAGACAGACCCGCGCCTCCTCCACCGAGAGCACGCCTTCCAGGACGATCATGGGGGCTTGCACGCGCGCGGCGCGCAGCGCCAATGCTTCCTCCAGGCAGGCCACGGCGAATGCGTCCGCCTCCCACGGTGCACGACGCCCCCCCTGCACGGGGCCGCGCAGATCGCGCAGGCAGCGTGCCGCCCAGACCGCGCCGTGGCCGTAGCCGTTGGCCTTGATCACCGCCATGATGCGTGCCGATCCGACCCGTGCACGCACCTGCGCCAGGTTGTGGCGCAGGGCCTGCGGGTCGAGTTCGGCCCAGACGCGAGGCGTCATGCTGCGCCGCCAGCGCTGCAGCACAGCTTGTTCACCCTAGTGCGCGTCATCGCGATAGGTCAGGTTCTCGAAACGGGTGGAGCCGCCGAGGAAGGCCACGTGCACGGTTCCGGTCGGGCCGTTGCGGTGCTTGGCGATGATGATTTCGGTGCGATTGTCTTGCTCGGCGGCGGGGTCGCCCTCCTTGCGTCGGTAGTAGGCATCGCGATAGATGAAAACGACCAGATCCGCGTCCTGTTCGATGGAGCCGGACTCGCGCAGATCGGACAGCACCGGACGCTTGTTCTCGCGTTTCTCCACCTCGCGTGAAAGCTGGGACAGCGCAATCACCGGCACTTCCATTTCCTTGGCCAATGCCTTCAGATTGCGGGATATCTGTGAAATCTCGTTGGTCCGGTTCTCGCGCGTACCCGGCACCTGCATCAGCTGGATGTAGTCCACCACGATCAGCGACAGGCCATGGCGGCGCTTCATGCGCCGCGCCCGCGCGCGCAGCTCCAGTGGCGACAACGCCGGCGTCTCGTCGATGAACAGCGGCGCTTCTCGAATGTCCCGGCTGGCCTGCGCCAGCCAATCCCACTGGTGGTCCTCGATCTGGCCGGAACGCAATGCGGATTGGTCCATACGGCAGTAGGAGGCCAGGATGCGCATGGCGAGCTGGTCGGCGCCCATTTCCATGCTGAAGACACCCACCGGTTTCTTTTCATGGATGGCGACGTGTTCGGCGATATTCATCGCGAAGCTGGTCTTGCCCATGCCCGGACGGCCGGCGAGGATCAGCAGATCGCCCTTGGACAGACCATGGATCTTGCGGTCCAGATCGTGCAGCCCGGTGGGCACGCCGGCCAGCTCATCCGGGCGCTCGCGCAGGATTTCCAGGCGCGCCTCGACCTTGTCCAGCGCTTCGCCGACATGCTGAAACTCTTGATGGCCGCGCTCCCCCTGCTCGCGAATGGCGAATACGCGTTGCTCCGCGGTTTCCATGAGGTCGGCATAGCTTTGTTCGCCCGGCCGGAAGCCGAGATCGGCAATCTCCTGACCGACCTGGATTAGGCTGCGCAGTACCGCGCGTTCACGCACGATGTCGGCATAAGCCAGCACGTTGGCCGCACTTGGCGTGTCATTAGCCAGCGAGCCCAGATAGCTCAGGCCCCCAGCCGGATCGAGGCTGCCGCGGCCGCGCAGATACTCCGATAGCGTGACGAAATCGCAGGGTTTGCCGACATCGAGCAGCTCGCGGATGCCGCGAAAGATCAGCCGGTGATCCTCCCGATAGAAGTCATCCTCCGACAAGCGCCCGGCCAGATCGAGCCAGGCGTTGTTGTTCAGCATGAGACCGCCAAGCACGGACTGCTCGGCTTCAATGGAATGCGGGGGTTGCTTGACCGGGATGTCGTCCAACTGTCACTCCGTCACTGCGCACGCGCGCCTGCGCCGGGAACGAAAAAGCCCCGGCGAACGCAGGTCACCGGGGCTTCTAAGGATACGCCGAATGGCGTGCGGCAGCTGCTAGCTGGCGGCCGCTTCCGTCACACTCACGGTGATCTGGCAATCCACTTCCGAATGCAGCATGACGCGGAAGCTGTAGTCTCCGGTCACGCGGATCGGGCCATCCGGCATGTCGATCTCGGACTTCTCCAGCTCAATGCCCTGGGTCGCTGCGGCGTCCACAATATCGGCCGGGGCGACGGAGCCGTAGAGCTTGCCCTGATCGGCGGCGCGGGCCTCAATGGTAATGGTGGCACCATCAATGCCCTTGGCGCGCATCTTCGCCGCACTCAGCGACGCCTCGGCGCGCTTGACCAGCTCGGCCTTGCGCTCCTCGAAGACCTTGCGGTTCGCATCCGTGGCCGGCAGCGCCTTGCCCTGCGGCAGGAGGTAGTTGCGGCCGTAGCCGGCCCGCACCTTGACGGTATCGCCAAGGTCACCCAGTTTGTGAATCTTCTCGAGAAGAATGACTTCCATGGCGCGCTCCTAGAGGTCGTGCTTGTCGGTATAGGGCAACAGCGCCAGGTAGCGCGCGCGCTTGACCGCGGTCGACAGCTGGCGCTGGTAGCGCGAACGCGTGCCAGTAATGCGCGACGGCACGATCTTGCCGTTCTCGGCAACGTACTGCTTGAGCGTATTGAGATCCTTGTAATCGATCTCGCTGACGCCCTCGGCGGTGAAGCGGCAGCTGCGCTTCTTACGGAAAAAACGGGCCATGGCTTAGGCTCCTGTGGTTTCGGCCTTGTCGGCCGATTCGTCATCTGCCGAGTCGACGTCATCGTCGTCGGCGTCGTCGCTGTCGCTATCGTCGACCGCAGCCGGCTTCTTGTCGTCTTCGGCCTTGAACAGCGGCGACGGCTCGGTGACCGCCTGTTCCTTGCGCACGATGAGGCGACGAAGAACCGCGTCGTTGAAGCGGAAGGCTTCCTCGATCTCATGCAGGGCATCGCCACTGCACTCGACATTCATGAGGAAATAGTGCGCCTTGTGCAGGCCGTTGATGGTGTAGGCCAGCTGGCGCCGCCCCCAATCCTCGAAGCGATGGATGGAGCCGCCTTCGGCGGTAACCATCGCCCGGTAACGGTCGACCATGGCAGGCACCTGATCCGACTGATCAGGGTGCACCAGGACGACGATCTCGTAATGTCGCATGGTGAATCTCCTTGTGGGCATGTCGTGACCGACATGGTCCCCCGCTGGCGCGGTGGGACAAGGTGGTGGAAACCCGCTGCAATCGCAGCAGGGCGCAGGATTGTACGCAGCCCGCGGCACCGGCGCAATTGCCGGTGCCGCGGGCGCCTCAGGTCGCGCTCAGCGAGGCACCACGATCCTGGCGCAGCCGCAACAGGAGATAAAGCAAGGGGCCGAAGGCGCCGAAGAACAGGGTGATCACGACAAAGGGCCAGGGATTGGCACCCCGTTGCCGTGCGTCCACCACCATCCAGACACAGATCAGGGCGCAGGCAATGATCAGATCCACCAGCACCTGAAAGGCACCCCAGTTCGCCAACCCGGATTGCCAGATGCCCAGATAGCCCACCTCGCGCAGGGCGATCAGGCTGATGGCGCCGAAGACCAGAAGAACGGCGCCGAGAAGAAGGGTTTTCGCTTGCATGCCGTGACACTCCATGAGGAAGGAGGCCATGACTGTCGCGGGCGCCGGTAGCCTGGGCAATTACCTGCGGGGTAATTTTCGGTTGAGGACGGGCGGCGTAGGCTGCCCACATACCCGCACCGAAGGCCCACCATGCGATTCGCGTTCCGAACGGCCATTCTCATCATTGCCCTGGTCAGCCTGATCAATGCGGCCTGGATGCTCGCCCACGGCTGGAGCTGGTTCGCCTGGATTCCCGGTGTTCACCATACCGGGCCAGCGAATCTGCATCTGATCCGCGATGTCGGTCTGGCCTACGGCATCTTCGGCGCCAGTCTGCTCTGGTGTCTGCGCGTAGGTGCCAGCAGCTACCCCCTCTTTGTGGCAGCCGCCGCCTTCTACGCGGGTCACGCCCTTGGCCACGTCGTGGAGATCATCACCGGACATCTGCCACACAGCCACTGGTGGATCGACCTGCCGCTGGTCTTCCTGCCTGGCATGCTGTTGCTGGCGGCCTGCCCGCCGCCCA
>JALEHA010000104.1 GCA_022763315.1 Algiphilus sp. | reverse complement strand
GAAGCAGCGCGGCCAGGCTCAGTCGTCTGCGCGACGCGCCTGGTTGGGGTAAGCGGGAGTGTAGAGCGCTGATTCCTGGCGCGCGTAGTAGGCGGCGAGGGCGCGGATGTCGGCGTCCGACAGATTGGCTGCCTGGCCATTCATAATGGCGTTGTTGCGTTCACCGGAACGGTACTGCCTGAGCGCCTGTTCCAGATAGCTCTGGTGCTGGCCGGCAAGGATGGGGTAGCTCGGCTGCAGCGCTTCGTCTCCGCGTTGTCCATGGCAGGCCGCACAGGTGCCTACGAGTTGCTCCAGCGGGCGGCGCTCTTCCTCAGCAACGGCAGTGGTTGCGGCACAGAGGGTCAGCAGGGCAAGGGTTTTGCGCATGAGGTCGGTCGTCCTTTGCAGCGTCCGCTTAGCGCTTGGGCGCTTGCGAGAAGAAGGCAGCGAGGTCCGCGATGTCCTGGTCGGTCATCAGCTTGGCCTGGGCGCGCATTGTGGGGTGCGCACGGTCACCGGAGCGATAGGCCTTGAGTGATGCGGCCAGATAGGCCGCATTCTGCCCGCCCAGCTTGGGCACCCGGTAGGTCGGGTACACATTGTTGTAGCCGGGGATGCCGTGACAACCCATGCAGGTATCAGCCAGCAAAGCGCCCTGATCGGGGTCGCCTGCAGCGTTCGCTGTCGAACTGATGGCGCCGGCAACAGCCAGGGCCACAACGCTCAGACCTCTCATGTACAAAAGACTCCGCGTGAGGATGCCTGCAGGCGTCCTGTTTCGAGGGGGCGCAATGATCGCCGAAGCCGCCCGCGGGGTCAATATGACAACGCAGCAACAGGCGATGGCGCCTGCTTTTGCTACTGTTGGCGCATGGCAGCTGACACGCCCAAGCAGGATGCTGGTGTCGCCCCACCGACGCGTGGGGAGGGCGCGCATGAACTGGACCTCGCTGCGGTCGATCTGGGTTCGAACAGTTTCCATATGTTGGTTGCCCGCATCGGCAGCGATGGGCTGATGCAGGTCATCGACCGTCTGCGCGAACCCGTGCGGCTCGCCGGTGGGCTGGATTCCGACCGCCGTCTGTCGATGGAAGCGCGCGAGCGCGCGCTGCGTTGCCTGGCTCGCTTTGGTGAGCGTATCCAGCATCTTCCCAGTCGCAATGTGCGCGTCGTGGGGACGAATACACTGCGTGAGATGCACCAGGGTTTCGCCTTCATCGAGACGGCGGAGGCCACCCTGGGTCACAACATCGAAGTGATCTCGGGGGCGGAGGAAGCGCGTCTGGTCTACGAGGGCGTCACACGGGGGCTGGAAGCCGACCAGCGCCGGCGCCTTGTGGTCGATATCGGCGGCGGCAGTACCGAGTTGGTCATCGGTGACGCACAGGGTCCGCGTCTGCTGGAGAGCGTCTCCCTCGGTTGCGTGGTGCATACCCAGCGCTTCTTCGAGGACGGCAGCATCACCCGCAAGCGCTTCCAGGCGGCGCGATTGGCGGCGCGCGTAGAGCTCGAATATCTGGAGCGGCAGTACCGCGAGGCGGGTTGGGATATCGCCATCGGCTCGTCGGGGACAGTGCGCGGTATTTGGCGCGTGTTGATGGCGTACGGCTGGGCCGATGACGAGATCACCCGCGAAGGGCTGGAGCAATTGATCGATGTGGTGATCGCGACCGGTCGCATCTCCGCCATCAAGTTTGAAGGACTGCGCGAGGACCGCCGACCGGTCTTCCCCGGTGGTGTAGCGGCGCTGGCCGGCGTCTTCGACAGTCTCGGCATCGAGCGGATGCGCACCTCCGACCGCGCCTTGCGCGAGGGCTTGATCTACGACATCTGCGAACGCAATGGCGGCGACGCTATCCGCAGCGAGAGTGTGCTGGTGACGGCACGTCGCTACAGCGTCGACGAGGCTCATGCGCGCGATGTGGCCGACACCGCGCGCCACGCGCTGTCGCAGATCGCCAAGACCTGGGAGCTGCAGCATCCGCAGTGCGAACGTCTGCTGGAGTGGGCGGCGCTGCTGCACGAAGTGGGCCTGTCCGTGTCGCATGCCTCGTACCACAAGCATGGCGAATACATCCTGCGCAACATGGATATTCAGGGCTTCTCGCAGACGGAACAGAAACTCGTTTCCGTGCTGGTGCGCCTGCATCGCGGCAAGCTGTCGAGCACCGTGCTGGATGGCGTTCCAGGCGCATGGGCGCAGTCGATCAAGCGGCTCGCCATCCTGCTGCGCCTCGCCTATCTGCTCAATCGCTCGCGCAAGCCGGGCGTGGTGCCCGCCTTCGCGCTGCGCGCCACACGCAACGGGCTGCATCTCGAACTGCCCGGACGGTGGCTGGAAAACAATCCGTTGACCTGTGCGGATCTGGAACGCGAAGCGACGCAATTGAAGGCGGCGGGCTATCGGCTGAGCTTCCGCTAGACCCGGCGTCGCCGCGCATCGCGGGATGACGTCGGGCCAGGGCGGGGCACGCGGGGCTGCGCCCGCGCTACCATGCGCGCTCCCGACCCAGATCGCCCCAGGCATGCAGCAAGAATACGAAGCCGCCGCCGTAGAGCGCGCCGCGCAAGACTATTGGTTGAAGAACGCGAGTTTCGCCGCCGAGCCGGCCGATGGCCGAGGGGCCGATCGCGAGACTTTTTACTGTTTATCGATGTTTCCGTACCCCAGCGGCAAGCTGCACATGGGCCACGTGCGGAACTACACCATCGGTGACGTCATCGCACGCGTGCAGCGCATGCGCGGCTACCAGGTGCTGCAGCCCATGGGCTGGGACGCCTTCGGGCTGCCGGCCGAAAATGCCGCCATGGACAAGGGGATTCCACCCGGCAAATGGACGCGCGACAACATCGATGCGATGCGCGATCAGTTGCAGCGTCTTGGCTTCGGTTACGACTGGTCCCGCGAGTTCGCCACCTGTGATCCCAGCTACTACCGCTGGCAACAGTGGTTCTTCCTGCGGTTGTGGGAGGCCGGCCTGGTCGAGCGGCGCAACGCCGTGGTCAACTGGGATCCGATCGATCAAACCGTGCTCGCCAACGAGCAGGTCATCGACGGTCGTGGCTGGCGCTCCGGCGCTCTGGTCGAGCAACGCGAGATTCCGCAGTGGTTCATTCGCATCACCGACTACGCCGACGAGCTGGTGGATGACCTCGACCAGCTCGAAGGATGGCCGGATGCCGTTCGCACGATGCAGGCCAACTGGATCGGGCGGTCGCGCGGTGTCGAGATCGACTTCGGGCTGGCCGACCGCGATACCCATCTCCGGGTCTACACCACGCGGCCGGATACGCTCTACGGCGTGACCTACATGGCGGTGGCGCCGCAGCATCCGTTGGCGCGTGAGGCGGCCGCGGGCGACCCGGAAGTCGCGCGTTTCATTGAGGAACTGCAGCGCAGCGCGACCTCTGAAGCGGCGCTGGAGACCGCCGAGAAGCGCGGCATGGCCCTCGGCATTGACGCCATCCATCCGTTGACCGGTGCGCGCATCCCGGTCTGGACGGCCAATTTCGTGCTCATGGCCTACGGTGCGGGTGCGGTGATGGCCGTCCCGGCCCACGATGAGCGCGATCACGCCTTCGCGCATGCCTACGGACTACCCATCCGTTCGGTCATCGGTGCCGATGCATCGGGGCCGGCCGACATCAGCGACGCCGCCTTCACGGAGCGCGGCGTGCTGCACCATTCCGATGCCTTCAGTGGGATGGATTCGGCCACGGCCTTCGAGGCCATCGCCCAGCATCTCACCGAGGCCGGCCAGGGGCGCGTCCGCATCAACTATCGTCTGCGCGACTGGGGCGTGTCGCGCCAGCGCTACTGGGGCTGTCCGATCCCGGTGGTGTATTGCGAGGATTGTGGCGCCGTCCCGGTCCCGGATGACCAGCTGCCGGTGCGTCTGCCGGAAGACTTGACGCCGGACGGTTCGGGCAATCCGCTCGCCAAGGATCCGGATTTCCTGCACTGCGACTGCCCCAGATGCGGCAAGCCCGCACGTCGCGAGAGCGACACCTTCGACACCTTCATCGATTCTTCCTGGTACTTCGCGCGCTTTGCCAGTGCCTTCAGCAACCAGGCGATGCTCGATGACGGCGCACGGCGCTGGATGCCGGTGGATCAGTATGTCGGTGGCGTCGAACATGCGGTACTGCACCTGCTGTATGCGCGCTTCTTCACCAAGCTCATGCGCGATCAGGGGCTGCTGGACTGCGATGAACCCTTCAAGCGTCTGTTGACGCAGGGCATGGTGGTGGCGCCGACTTTCTTCCAGGAAGGCGGCGACGGTCGTCGCCGCTGGTTCAACCCCCTCGATGTGCAGTTGCAGCGCGACGAGCGCGGCGCTGTGTTGTCGGCCACCGCCGTGGCGGACGGCAGCGCGGTGCAGGTCGGCGGCATCGAGAAGATGTCCAAATCGAAGAACAACGGCGTCGATCCGCAGGCCATGATCGACGCCCATGGCGCCGACGCCGTGCGCCTGTTCATGATGTTTGCGGCGCCGCCGGATCAGTCCCTGGAGTGGTCCGACGCAGGGCTCGAGGGTGCCAGCCGCTTTCTGCGCCGCCTGTGGCGGCAGGTGCACGACCACCTTGCGCGCGGCGCGGTTTCAACGCCGCCCTCGCTGGACAGCGATGCCAAGGCCTTGCGCCGCCAGCTGCACGAGACCTTGCAGAAGATCGATGCCGACGTGACCCGGCGTCAAGTGTTCAACACGGCGGTCGCTGCCTGCATGGAACTGCTCAACGCCGTTTCGCGCGTGGACCAGGACAACGCCGCCATGCACGCGGTCGTGCGTGAAACCCTGGAGGCACTGGTACGCGTACTGTCGCCCATCACACCTCATATCGCCCACGCGCTGTGGCTTGCGCTGGGCCACGACACGCCGGTGATCGATGCGCCCTGGCCGCAGCCGGATCCGGGCGCGCTGGAGGCTGATGAGGTCACGCTGGTGGTGCAGGTGAACGGCAAGCTGCGCGGCCGCATCACGGTGCCGGCCAATGCCAGCCAGGACGACATTATCGCCCGCGCAACCGCCGACGAGGCTGTGGCCCGGCATCTGGGCGGCCAGCCGCTGCGCAAGCAGATCGTCGTGCCGGGCAAGCTCGTCAATCTGGTCGTATGAGGCGGGTTATCGGCCGCTGTGCTGCGCTGCTGGGGCTGAGCCTCGGCCTCGCGCTGCTCACAGCCTGCGGCTTTCAGCTGCAAGGCAGTCGCGACCTACCCTATGCCCTGCAACGCGTGTTCATCGACAGCGACAGCGCCTATACCGTTGACGATCCGCCGGTGGCCGTGGCCCTGGGCGCGCGCCTGCGCCGGCAGGGGGCCACAGTGACCGGCGATCGCGGTCGCGCGCACAGCGTTCTGGTGATCACCGAGGTGGAAGAGCGCTCGGAAGTGCTGTCCATCGATCAGCAAGGCCGAGCCATTGAGTTCGACGTCATCGTGTCGGCCACTTATCTGCTGCGTTCCAACGCGGGCGAGATCCTGGTCAAGCCCGAGACCCTGACGGCCCGACGCGCGCTGAGCTTCCCGAGTGAACAGATTCTGCCCAAGGAGGCGGAAGAGGCGCGCCTGCGCGAATTCCTGCAGGGGGAACTGGCAGAACTCATCCTGCTGCAATTGCAGGCGCGTTTGGATGCCTATCAAGCACCGGAGCAGCCGGCACCGTCTTCCTAGCAGCCGCTCAGCGCAGGCTGGACGCCAGCCATTGCGCGGGATGTTCTACCGGTATCGATAGACCGGCCTCGCCCAAGGTGGACGCCAGATGCAGACGACAGCCCACATTGGCGCAGAGCAGGCGGTCCACGGGTCTTTGCTGCAGTGCCTGCAGGATGGGCGCAGCCAAGCGATCGGCGCGATCGGGCTGCTGCAGGAAATGCAGACCGGCCGCGCCACAACAGCCGTCGAAGGTCGGCAGCACCGCAATGTCCGCTTGCGGCACCGTGCCAAGCACGGCAAGCATGGCCTGCTCATCGCGCAGCACATTGCGTTGCGTGCAGGGCAGCCAGATCGCAATGCGCTCCGGACGCGCGGCGAGGTGCAGCGCTTCCGGCGCATCCTGCAGCATGGTCCATAGCGAGCGAAGCCGTCCGCCAAAGGGGCGAGGATCGGCGCTGTCGTCGGCGTCCTGTAGCCAAGCGGTGCAACCGCTGGCAAGCGACACGATGTGGGCGTGCCCGGCGAAGGCGGCGGCGTTGCGCTGAATCGCGGATGCGGCTGAGTGGCTATCTCCACCGTGCTGTTCGAGGGCGCCGCAGCAGTCCTGTGTCCGGGGTGCGTGCCAGCGCCACCCCGCAGCGGCTAGCAATTGCTGAGCGGCGCGCACCGCCTCCCGGTCCGGGCCTTCGCCCAGACAACCGGTGAACAAACCCACCTGGCCTTCGGGAGGGGGCGTTCCTTCAAGCGGACGGCGCGCCCATGGCAGAGGCGGCACCCGCCGCAAGGCCACACCGAGTCGCGTGCTTGCAAGGAGAAACTGCATCATCTTCAGGAGGCCGAGGCGCTGCAGCAGGAAGAGTGCGCGCATGGCCATGCGGCGCAGGGCAGGACGATGCAGCAGCATGGCCATACGTCGGGATTGCCGTGCGCGCGCGGGCGCATGCGCCGCCAGCAGGGCCTGCCCGGCATCGAAGAGCTGCCCGTAGCGCACATCGGCAGGGCAGACGCGCTCACAGGCGCGGCAGCTCAGACAGTCGTCGATGGCGGTCGTGATGGCCTCATCCGGTTGGACCTGCCCGCTGGCCAGGGCCTGCAGCAGCGCGATGCGCCCGCGTGGGGACTCGGCCTCTTCCTGGTCGAGGGCGTAGGTGGGGCAGTGGGGCAGGCACAGCCCGCATTTGACACAGCGGTCCGCTTCCGTTTGCACGCGTTGCGCCTTGGATGCGACTTCGCCGCGCCCAAGCAAGGCGGTGGCGCTTGCTACACTCCGCGGCCTTTCATTGCTTGGCAAGCTTTCATGCACGGGAATCAGTATCGCATGGCATCCGGGCGTCTCGTAGGCGCATGTCTGTTGGCAGGTACGGCCTTTGGCGCCAGCGCGGAGGATGCCGCCGAGGCCGCAAAGGGCTGGTCGGGTGATCTTGCCGCCGGCTTCGTGGCGGCCAGCGGCAACAGCGAATCGCGCAGCGCCAACGCCAGTGCGGCGTTGACATGGGATACCACTGATTGGGTACACCATCTCAGCGGCAAGGCACTGAATACCACCGACGAGGGTGACCGCACGGTAGAGCGCTACACCGCAGGCTACAAGCTGGATTTCAACTTCACCGAGGCCGACTTTGCCTTCGTCGCGCTGTCGTTCGAAAAGGATCTCTTCGGCGGTGTACGCGAGCGCACGAGCGAAACGGTGGGTTATGGCCGCCGCTTGATCGACACCGATCGGCACGCGCTTAACGTCGAACTGGGCGGCGGTCTTCGGCAGATCGAGTTCCAGGAACCCGAGGGCGCCCAGGAGTCGGAGGGTATCGGCCGCTTCGGTCTCGACTACGAGTGGAAGATCGCTGAATCCAACAAGCTGCGTCAGCAGATCAACGTTGAGACCGGCTCAGCCAACACCTCCACCGAATCGATCACCGAATTGCGGCTGTCGGTGGTGGGCAACCTGTTCGCGGTGCTCAGCTACACCGTACTGAACAATTCCGATGTCGGACCCGGCGACGACAAGACCGACACCTACACCGCGCTCAACCTGAGCTATCGCTTCGGAACGCCATGAGCGAGCATCCAGCGCCGTATTACGAGCACCATCTGTTCTTCTGCTGCAACCGGCGGGACGCCACCGCCGCGCGGCCGTGCTGCGCCGCGCACGGCGCCGAGCGGGTACGCGCCTATGCCAAGGAACGCATCAAGGCGCTGGGCAGCAACGGGCCAGGCCAGGTCCGGGTCAATATGGCGGGCTGTCTGGACCGTTGCGAGCTGGGGCCGGTGTTGGTGGTCTACCCGGAGGGCGTCTGGTACCGCTATCTCGACGAGGAGGATATCGACGAGATCATCGAGGAGCACATCGGCAACGGCCGCCCCGTGGAGCGCCTGCGGCTGCCCTGAACCCCACGCGTCTCAGAGCAGCGGTTGCTCGATCGCCAGCGGATTCTCGCCCTTGGGTGGGCGCATTTCGCGCGGCCGGGGATCTACGGGCACGGGCGCTTCCTCCTCGCGGCTGGTCAGCCAGACCAGCATGTCGAAGTAGGTGCGCACGTGGCCGACGTAATGCACGGCTTCGGGCCCGCGCGCATAGCCGTAGCGCAGCTGCTTGTAGTGTCGGGGCTGCGTCAGTAGGGGCAGGTGTTCGCGTACATCCACCCAGCGATCCGGGTCGTCGCCCATGCGCTGCGTCAGGCGGCGTGCATCCAGCACATGCCCGAGTCCGATGTTGTAGGCAGCCAGCATGAACCAGCTGCGGTCCGGTTCCTGAATCGATTCTGGCAGACGGCCGTGCAGCGAGCGCAGGTAGCGCGCGGCGCCGGCAATGGCTTCGGAGGGGTCGGTGCGATCCGAGATTTTCAGAAAGCGCGCTGTCTGCTGCGTGATCTGCATGATGCCGCGCACCCCGGTGGGACTGACCGCGGAATTGTCCCAGTGTGATTCCTGATAGCCCACCGCCGCCAGCAGACGCCAGTCGATGCCGTTTTCCTTCGCCGCCTGCTCGAACTTCTCGCGGTATCGCGGCAGACGGGTTTCGAAGTGCGTCGCCAAGGTGACGGCATCGACATAGTCGAGGCGCTCGATATGGCCGAAATAGCGGTCGCGAAGGCGCTGCAATTCCTTGCTGCCAAGCAGGCGCAGATAGTGGCTGAGTTCCCGATAGAGCGATTCGCCGCGCTCTGGCGCCAGCGCCCAGGCCAGCGGGCGCGGTGCGCCCAGCTGGCGGACCACGGCCAGGCGCGGGTAGTAGCGCTTGGTGATGGCGACCAGATCGGAACCCGCCACTGTTAGATCCAGATCGCCGCTGGCGACCTCGCGCAGCAAGGCTTCCGGCTCGGCATCGGCACGGGTATCCCACTTCAACGAAGGTACCTCTTCTTCCAGCTGTGCAAGCCAGGTCGCATGCGCGCTGCCGCGCGGAACGATGATGGGAGAAGCCAGCGCTTCCAGCTGCTCCGCTTCCGCATTGCCCATCTTGCGCACCAGTTCCGGGGTGCGATAGCGCAATGGGCGGCTGAAGCGCATGGCTTCCGCCCGCTCTGCCGTGACCGGCATTGATATCGCTGCGATCTGCGCATTGCCTGAGCGGACTACCGCCAAGGCGTCCTCGGGGGTGTCGACCAGCACGATATCCAGCGAAGCGCCCAGATAGTCGGCAAAGTCGTTGATGAGGTCATAGTCGAAGCCGGTATAGCCCGCCGGGCCGAGGTAGTAGCTGGTCGGGTCATTGACCATCGCGGCACGCAACACCCCTGTCTTGTGGACCTGCCGCAGCGCGTTCTCTCGGCTGCTGTGCGTGGACAGCAACATGACAAGGAGCAGCCACGCGATCGCACGCAGCACCACCCCGGCTTCGGTCCATCCGAAGCGCCATTGTCGGTCAGAGGCCATGCGCGCAGCGTAGCGTAGGACGTGCACCTACGGCAGCCTGAGCCGTGACTGGTCAAGTCGCGCCTAAAGCGCCGCGCCTCTGTAGAGTGCGCACCCTTGGACGGGGTCCGAAGCGGGCGAGCGGTGACCGATGTGCCGGCGGCCCATCGCAGCGCGGGGAGCGCCTGACGGTTTTGCCGTCAGGCCGGACCATGACGGCACCTGGCGCGCAAAGCGCCGCCCCTCTGTAGAATGCGCACCCCTGGAGGGGG
>JALEHA010000103.1 GCA_022763315.1 Algiphilus sp. | reverse complement strand
CGGCCTTGGCGGGGTCGGCCGACGCGGCCGTGGGCGTGCCGAGCGACTCTTCACAGCGCTGCGTGACGGTGACAAGGCGGCGGCCAGCGCGCAGTGTGCCCCCCAGCCGACGTTCCACGTCGATGGTGTATCACTGGCCAGCATTGATGCACTGGTTGAGCACGCGCGTGGGCTGCAATGGCGAAAGCTGATCGCGGCAGGCCGCCAAGTCACCGCCAGCATCGAGACGGCAAGCGGCCATGGCATCGCGCTGCTCACCTTCGACAAGCGCGGTCGTGTGGTACAGCTGCGCTGGGAGTTCTAGCGGCTTCCACGCGTGCGAAACGTGGGCCCGCTTTTCAGGGGATGGCGCGCGCCTCAGCCGTCTTGTTGCGGCGCCGCTTCCCCGTAAAACTGCGCCGCCCAGCGCCGATGCTTGGCGATCGGGCCATCGCCAGGGGCCAGGGCCGGTGCAGCGGGCGGCGCGAGGGTCTGCCACAGACGGATGTCGTCGTGGATATCGCGCAGGTAACCCCGGCGCAGCGCGCGTCGCATGATGGCTTCCACCGACCGCCGCGGCAGCGCGCGCAGCAGCGGATGGATGCGTCCGGGATGATCAATCCGGCGCAGCGCCATGGAGTGCCACAGCAGGCTGCGATCCGGTGCCAAGGGCGTGGGATTGACGAAGGTCCGCATGCCCAGACCCAGCCGCGGAATCTCGACATCGGTGACCGAATAGCCCAAGCCCCAGGCGCAGTAATCAAAGCGCACCTGCTCGCTGCTGGCCAGGTGGCGACGCAGCGCCGCCGGGAGCCACGCCGGGCCTTCGCTGGCGTTGCTGAACCGGTAGGCGGTGCGCAGGCAGGGCCCTTCGGCGTCGAAGGCGCCCTCGCGGGCCACCGCGTCATACCCGTGCACCGTGGCCAGATGGCCCTGGTCCGCGATGCCCTCCATGATGGTCTGTACTGAGGCGTCGACCGGATCGCTCCACACCGTAGCGGGGCCATAGTCCGACTCTGCCACCGCCTCGGGCTGCCAGTCCGGTGCAGCCCCCGCCGGATGGAACCAGACCAGCACCCAGCCGTTGCGCTCCAGACACGGCCAGTGTCGCGTACGCGCCTTGGGCGCCGCGGCGCCGCCATAGCCCGTGCGTTGGCAGATACCCTCCCGGTCGAAGGCGAAACGGTGCACCGGACAGACCAGAAGATCCTCTTCCACCGAACCGCCGCAGGAAAAGCGCCCGCCGAGATGCGGACACCGGTCATGTACGCAGTGCACCGCGCCATCGCTGCCGCGGTAGACCACCAGATCGATGCCCGCAAGGTGCGCCGACTGCAGTTCCCCCACCGGCAGCGCTGCACCCGCCGCCACGGTGTACCACCCCGCCGGCACGGTGTTGGCCGGCTCGGTGGGTACGGTCAGTGGATGGCTGAGCGCCATGGGCGTCAGCGGCGCGGTGGGCGCGGCACCAGCATGGGGATGTCGCGCATCACCTCCGCATAGGCCGGGCGGCGTTCCAGACTGCGCTTCTCCATCATCGGAATACTGACCGTAGCGAACATGACGGTCATTGCGATCGCCCCCAGGATGAGCCACCACCAGCCTTCCGGATAGGCCGCCAGGCCAAAGAGCATGAGCCCCACCCAGAAGCTGATCTCGCCGAAATAGTTCGGGTGGCGCGACCAGCCCCAGAGACCAGTGCGAATGACCTCGCCCGGCTGCGCCGTCTTGAGGAAGCCGCGCAGCTGAATGTCGGCGATCATCTCGATCAGGATTGCCCCCAGCGTGACGACGATGGCGACCGCGTCCAGCCAGTTGAGCGGACCGCCAAAGCTGACTGCGGCATAGAGCGGCAGGCAGCCAAGAAAGACTTGAATGGTGGGGAAGAGATGAATCCCGAAGAAATCAGTGAACAGCGCCATGCGCGGATGGCGCTCCCGCACCATGGGATAGCGCCAGTCCTCATGCTGCAGCCCGGTCCAGTGGTGCGCCCAGTTGTAGGTCAGACGTACCGCCCAGAAGCAGACCAGGGCCAGCACGATACCCGCCCGCGGATCCGAGGGCGCACCCGCGGCCCACCACCAGTAAAAGCCCAGCAGCGGCGGGATCACACTCCAATAGGCGTCATAGAAGCTGGAGTTGCGATAGGCGCGACTGAACAGCCAGATCACGATGGTCGCCACCACATCCGCCACCAGCGCCCGCCACAGCGGCTCTCCCGGCACCAGCCACAGGGTGACGGCGCCGGCGGCAATCGCCACGGCATAGGCAAACCAGATGATGGCCAGCGCGCGGTCGCGTTCAGTCATGTCTTGTGTCTCCTCGTTCTTGTTGGTCTGTGGGCGATCGCTCCCACGGTATTGCCGTCGCCCGCTCGCAGGCTTCCCAGAGGCGTTGACGCGCCTGTGGGTCGCGCGCCCTCGCCGCGGGCTGCAGCAGGCGCAGCCTTCCCAGCATCTCGCCCGGGCCACCCGGCCCGAACAGGCTGCCGCCCGGCAGCGTTGCATCCGCAGCCGCCTGCACGATGGGGCGCGCCGCGATCTCCGGCGGACGACCGAGCAGCCGCATCACGCTGTGAAAAGCGATGTCAGTGAGGTGATCGTGCAGGCCGCGTCGCGGCTGCCCTTCCCGACTGTGCCCGATGCCGGTCTTGGCGACGCCTGGATGCGCCGCCAGCGAAGTCACACGGCTGCCCGCAGCGCGCGCTCTCGCGTCGCATTCCAGCGCCAGCATCAGACTTGCCAGCTTGGCCTGGTTGTACGCGCGCTGCGCTTCGTAGTGATTGGCGCTGTGGAGATCATCGAGATCGATCCGCGCCTGGCGATGCACCAGGCTGCTCACCCAGACGACCCGCGCCGCCGGTTGCTGCTCCAAGCGCGGCCACAGCCCGGCGGTCAACGCAAAATGCCCGAAGACGCTGATGGCAAAGGCGAGCTCGTGGCCCTGCGCCGTGGTCATGCGCCGCAATGGCGGCAGAATGCCGGCATTGTTGACCAACACATCCACCTGCGCCGGCGGGCGCTGCGTACAGAAGCTGCGTACTGCAGCCAGGTCGCTCAGATCCAGCGTTTCGAAATCGACGTCGACCCCACTCTCGGCAGCAATGCTCTGCGCTGCACGCGCGCCGGCTTCCGCGTTGACGTCCAGCAGGGTCAGTCGCGCGCCCAGCGCGGCGAGGGCCTGCGCCGTGGCAAGACCGATGCCGCTGGCCGCGCCGGTGATCAGCGCATGCCGGCCGCTCATGGGCGCGAACTGCGCCTGGGCCCATGCGCCGATCCCCTGCGTCGCCGTCATTGCGTTGCCGCGGCCGGCTGACGGTTGGCTTCGGGGTCACCTGCTCCAGTCAGCACGCAGTGCGTGCCACCGGGGCTGTACATGGTGACGACGCAGGCGTTGCAGGCGGTGCAACCGGACTCCTGCTTCTCGCCTCGGCCGAAGGCGTCGACCAGATTCGGGTCGTGCAGCAGCGCCCGGCCCATGACCACCGCGTCGAAGCCATCCTCCCGCAGCTGTGCGATGCCGTCCATGCTCTTGGCGCCGCCCAGATAGGCCAGCGGCACGCTCACCTGCTGACGGATACGGTGCGAATAGCTCCTGAGATAGAGTTCGCGGAAGCGCACCTTGGGCTCCCACAGCCGCATCATGCGGCTGGCGATGCGCACCACCGGATTCTGAATCTGGGTGACCGCCTCTGCCGGCATATTGCTGCCGAAGATCTGCCAGGGCGCCTCCACATTCATGCCGCCGGAGAGTACGACCATGTGCGCCCCGGTGCGCTCGAGCGCCTTGACGGTGGTCATGACATCCTGCAGCGAGGCGCCGCGGCGATGGCCTTCGACCACGCTGATCTTGCACAGCACTGCCATCTCATCGCCAACAGCGTCCAATACCTGGCGTAGCACCTGCGCCGGGAATCGCACCCGCTTTTCCGCATCGCCGCCCCAGAAGTCCTTGCGTCGGTTGTAGGCCGGCGATAGGAACTGGCTGAGGAGATAGCCGTGTCCCATGTGCAGTTCCACGGCATCAAAGCCCGCCGCGCGCGCACGTTGCGCCGCGTTGACGAAGTCGTCGGCGATGCGGGACATGTCCGCAACCGACATCGCCGTCTTGAACATGCGGCCGGCAATCACGCCGGGCGGATTAAGCCCGCCCGAGGCGGACAAGGGATAGCGTGTCCGCAGTTTGGGCAGGAAGGTGAAACATCCGCCATGGGTCAATTGCGCTGAGACTGCACCGCCTTCGGCGTGCACGGCGTCGGTGAGCACGCGCAGATGCTTGACGGTGTCGTCGTCGAGCGTGATCTGGTCCTCGAAGGTACGGCCGTCGGGTTCCACCGCGCAGTAGGCGACGGTGGTCATGGCGGCGCCGCCGGCCGCCATGCTGCGGTGGTGCGCCACCAAGGCCTGGGTCGGAACGCCCCCAGGGGCCATGCCTTCGTTGGTCGCCGACTTGATGAAGCGGTTGCGCAATCGCAACGGCCCCAGCGTCAACGGCTCGAAAGCCCAGTCGCGGGTGGCGTCCAGATCAGCCAAGGCGCGCCTGCCCGCCATCGAGGGCAATGCTCTGTCCATTGACGTAGGCGCAATCCGGGCCACAGAGCGTGGCGACGAAGCGGCCGATGTCCGCCTCGCAATCGCCGACGCGCTGCATTGGCACCGTCTGTACGAAGGCCTGCGACTCATCGGGATATTCGCGCATCCACCAGGCCATCGCCGGCGAACTGGCCAGCGGCAGAATGGCATTGGTGCGGATGCCTTCACCGCCCCATTCGCAGGCGGCGGCGCGGGTGAGCTGGCGAATGGCTTCCTTCACCGCTCCGTAGCATCCGTAGCCACTGGCGTCCCAACGCATGGCGGCTGGCGACGCCAGATTGATGATGTTGCCGTCGCCGCGCAGATGGGGGTAGGCCAGCTTCATCAGGCGGAAGGTGGCCAGCGGACCGGAGGTCCACCCCGCCTCGAAAGCGGCTTCCTCAACGTCATTCAGGCGGCCCAGCGGTACCTGCTGGGCATTGTTGACCAGGATATTGAGGCCACCCAACTCGGCCACGACGGTATCCACCGCTGCGGCGAGGGCCTCGGCGTCGTTGACATCGCCGGTGACAGCGATCGCCTTCACGCCGCGGCTGCGTGCGCTGTCCACTGTCTCCTGCAGCCGCTCGGCGGTCCGCCCCAGGACGGCGATATGCGCTCCTTCTGCGGCCAGCGCCAACGCAATGCCTTGGCCCACGCCCTGACCGCCGCCGGTCACCAGGGCAACCTTGCCCTCCAATCGCTGCATGTTGTCTCCTTGGCTGCCGCGCCGAGGACGCGGTGTCGTCATGTTCTAGGCGGCTTCGCGCTGCGCCTGCGCCTCGCGCGCAATGTCCTGTGCGGCGATATAGCCGAAGGTCATCGCCGGGCCGAGCGTCGCCCCAGGTCCGGCATAGGTGCGGCCCATCACCGCCGCCGAGCAGTTGCCCACCGCGTAGAGGCCCGGGATGGCCTGACCATCCGCCTGCCGCAACACACGGGCCTGCTCGTCGGTGACCAAGCCGCCCTTGGTTCCGATCTCGCCCGGGTCCACGCGCAGGGCGTAGAAGGGCGGCTTTTCGATCGGCCCCAGACAAGGATTCGGACCGACGCTGGGGTCGCTGTAATAGCGGTCGAAGACATTGCCGCCCTTGCCGAATTCGCTGTCCACACCGCGCTCGGCATGCTGTGCCATGCGCTCGACGGAGGCCTGCAGACCGGTGGCATCGACACCGATCTTGGCGGCCAGGGCCGGCAGACTGTCGGCGCGATAGATCACCTTGTCCCACCACTCCTGCGGCAGCTTGCGATCCGGCTGAATGCTGCCTGGCAGCGTCGGGCCGGCAGGATAGTTCTTGCGGAAACGCCCATCGAAAATGAACCAGCAGGGCACACAGGCGCCGGTGGCCTCGTGATTGCGGTAGATCGCGTAGACCACTTCCGTGTACGGACCCGCCTCATTGCAGAAGCGCTCGCCACGCTGGTTCACCATGAGGCTGCCCGGCAGTGCGCGTTCCACGAAAAGCCCCGGTTGCGGTGTTACCCCCGGCATATGCACGGTGGGAGTGCCCCATGTGAGGTGCATGAAGTCGCAGTCCGCACCCAGCGCCTGCCCGGCGCGAATGCCCTCGCCGTGGTTGAAGCCTGGCGCCGCGGTCCATTCGGCCTGCGTCGGGGCCGGCAGATACTGCTCGCGCATGGCCTGATTCGACTCGAAGCCGCCGGTCGCCAGCACCACCCCGCGACGCGCCTGCAGCGCACGCCGCCCGTTGGGGCCATCGACCTCCACCCCGACGACCCGCCCGCCTTCCTCGACCAGCGAGACCAGCGCGGTATTCAGCTGCACCGGCACCTGATGCCGCTGCAAGGCCGCGCGCAGCGAAGCCACCAGCGCCTGGCCTAAGGTCAGGCGGCGGTCGCGCTTCGTACGGCGGCGCCAGCGGAAATCCGTCCAGTAGCGCCACATCATGCCCAGCGTCAACCGGATCCAGCCCTTGCCCTTGGTGAACAGGGTGTGCGCCTCGACTTGATCCATCGAGATGCGGCCCATCAACTGGGTGCCGGCGTAGGGCTCGCGCAGCTCGTCGAACAACGGCCCCAATTGCGCCGCATCGAAGGCGGCCGGTTCCATCGTGCGGTAGCCCGGCTTGCCCCCCGGTGCATCCGGGAAGTAATCGGGATACTTGCGGACGGCGCGGAAATGCACGTCGGCTTCCGATGCCAGCACGCGCACCATCTCGGGTGCGGCCCTGAGATACGCGGCGATGCGCGACTCGGGCACTTCGCCTGCGGTCAGGTGCCGCATGTACGCGAGCGCTTCCTCGTAGCTGTCGCTGCCGCCAACACCCGGAATCTGATCGTTGCAGGGGATCCAGATGCCCCCGCCCGACACCGCCGTGGTGCCGCCGTAGCGGTCCGTCTTTTCGAGCACGACGCTCGACAGGCCCAAAGCCTGCGAACGCAGGGCGGCGGTCATGCCGCCCGCGCCGGATCCGACCACGATGACGTCGAAGCGCTCGTCCCAGTTGCGCGCTGACTCGCTCATAATCGCGCTCTTAAATGAAGACGTCGGTGTTGTCGCGGCCCAGCATCACCCCACCAAAGTTGCTGCCGAACATGTGCGCGTTATTGGCGTAGTGCGCGCGGGCGGTGTGGATATCGAGGAAGTAGCGGTGCAGCGAGAAGTCGGTGAAGATGCCGCGGCCGCCGGCCGCGCCCATCAGGCGTGAAACCCGCTCGGCGCAGCGATCCACCACCTGCGCTGCCTGATAGCGGAAGTGCAGACGACGCTCGATGGACAGCGGCTGATTCTGCCGCACGCTGTCGAGAATCTCGTCGAAATTGCGGTGCAGCACCAGCTTCATTTCATCCGCCGCCACCAGTGCATCGGCCACCGCCATCTGCGCCGGGGCCTGCTCGGCGGTCTTCGAACCCATGTTGCCGGTCCAGTCGGTGGCCCAGTCCTGGAACACCTTGGTGGCGCCCACCAAGGCGCCGATGGCCGCCGAGGATACGGCGCGCACGAAGATCTGACCGAAGGGAATCTTGTACAACGGCGCGGTGAAGGTGTCCTTGCCAGGATTGGTGCCGTTGAAGCCGTCGGTGGCCTTGTGCGTGCGGTATTCCGGCACGAAGGCGTCTTCGACGATGATGTCGTTACTGCCGGTGCCCTTCAGCCCCATCGTGTGCCAGGTGTCTTCCACGCGGAAGTCCGAACGCGGCAGCAGGAAGGTACGGTACTCGGGCGGTTGCCCTTCATTGAAGATGAGCCCGCCAAGCAGCACCCATTCGCAATGATCAATGCCGCTGGAGAAGCCCCAGCGACCGCTGAACTTGAAGCCCCCCTCAACCGGCGTGACCTGGCCCTTGGGCATATAGGTCGAGGCAACCAGCGTGGAGGTGTCGTCCTTCCAGACATCCTCGGCGGCGCGCGGATCAAATAGCGCCAGCTGCCAGTTGTGCACGCCGACGATGCCGTACACCCAGGCGGTGGACATGCAACCCTCGGCGAGGATCATGGCGATGTCATAGAAGACATTCGGGTCCATCTCGTAGCCGCCGTAGGCCTTGGGCTGGAGCACGCGGAACAGTCCGGCGTCCTGCATCGCCTGGATGGTTTCGTCCGGGACGCGGCGGTTCTGAGCCGTTTCCTCGGCGCGCTCAGCAATCTGCGGAACCAAGTCACGGGCGCGCTGTAACAGCACTTCAGGACTGACTACGGACACGGCGCTCTGGGCGTTGCTTTGCATGACGATCTCCTGCTGACGTACGGCTGGAAGGCCATGAACGGCGCACGACCCTTCCACGATGCATCGCATTACAGCGGGCCCTTCGCGCAGGGGCATCGTCCGAAATGACTACCGCCGACTTTGTCTAAGTTGCGCGCACCCACTCCCACAAATGGGTGATGCACCACATTGCGCCAGCGCTCAACACTGCGCCACGAACACGCTTATATGGACTGGAGTTAGCGCATGGTCACTGCAATTCGCCCCGCCGCCGGCAAGGCGCCGACGCATATGATCGAAGCCGCAGAGCCGCCTGAGCGCTACGCTCGCGGCTGGCACTGCCTCGGCCTTGCCGCCGACTACAAGGACGGCAAGCCGCACAGCCTGAATATCTTTGGCACCCGCCTGGTCGCCTTCCAGGGGGAAAGCGGCAAGGTGCACATCCTCGACGCCTGGTGCCCGCACATGGGGGCCGATCTCGGCCTTGGCGAAGTCAAGGGCGACTCGGTGGTCTGCCGCTTCCACGGCTGGCATTGGGGCGGCGACGGCAAGTGCACCGAGATTCCCTATTGCAAGCGGATTCCGCCCAAGGCGCGGGTGCGCTCCTGGCCGACCTGCGAAGAGAACCATCTGCTCTTTGTCTGGAACGATCCGGAAGGCGCCGAACCGCCGGCCGAGCAGGAAATCCCCCGCATCACGCAGGCCTTTTCCGAAGAATGGTCCGAGTGGCACATCGTCAAGTGGGACATCGGCACCAACTGCCGGGAACTGGTCGACAACCAGGCGGATATGTCGCACTTCACCCCGGTGCACGGCTCCGAGAACGTGGTCTACTTCGCCAACATCTTCGAGGGCCACAAGGCCACGCAGGTGATGGTCGGCAAGAACGAACGTCTGGGCGGCCCCAATGCCTACCTGACCACCATCGCCACCTATTTCGGGCCGGCGTACCACATCACCCACATGTTCGGCGAAGCGCAGGGCGTACCGATTGAGTCGATCCTGCTCAACAGCCACGTCCCGGTGGACCAGAATCGCTTCGAACTGCGCTTTGGCGTGATGGTGAAGAAGATTCCAGGTATGGATGACGCGGCCTGCAACGACATGATCAAGCAGTACGTCGATCTCACCTGCAAGGCGTTCTCCGAGGATGTCGAGATCTGGCACAACAAGGTGCGCGTGGACAATCCGCTGCTGTGCGAGGGCGATGGCCCGATCCTGCAGCTGCGCGAGTGGTACGACCAGTTCTACACCGACCGCGACCAGATCCCGGCCAAGCGCAGTGAACGGCGCGTCGTCGAAATCGACCAGGGGCTGGAACAGAAGCCGCCGCTGGAACACGTATTCGAGAGCTAGGCGACACCACCCAGGTGGTCATGCCGGCGGCCGAATGGCCGCCGGCTTTTCTTATTCAGTTGGACAGGACTTCCATGTCCGATGGCCCCCAGTAGGCCTGCATGGACTGGAACTTTCCGGCGTCATTGAAGGTCATGACATCGATAACCCGAATCTCACTCGGCCCCTCGGGCATGGTCAGTTGAACATCGAACGCCATCGCTGCCGCATTCGCGTGCGACGCCCGAATAGGCGCCGCCAGTTGCAATCGCGCCCCCGTCTGCAACGCCATCCGGTAGAACTCGGTGATGGCCGCGCGACCTTCCCGCGGCGGGGTGCCGACAGGATCCTCCACCGTTGCGTCGTCGGCGTAAAGCGCGACGAGCCCCTCCAGATCGGCAGCGTTGAAATGGTCGATATAGGCCTGCATCGCAGCCTTCATCGCCTGCTCGTCGTTCATTTCGGCAATCCCCTTCAGTGCGCGTGCGATCGGAGCGTGCATGGTGTGCGACGGAGGAGAAGGATGTCTTACCTCGGACGGATGACTCCAAGCGCAGCAACTCGACATTCATCGCCCAATGGACGACGATGACCGAAGAACAAATTACTAGAGCCTTGATAGGCGTGATTTCAGGAGACCAGCACCATGCCCCGCAGTCAGACCACATTGATGGCGGCGCGCGAAGCCGCGCACCCTGACATGGCCGTCAGCGAGATTGCCCAGCTGACCGCGTCAGAAGCCTTCCAGAGCCTTGACTCCCTCGTTGGCGCAATCTACGACGGCGCCCTTTCCACCCCCCCCGTGGAAGGAAGCGATGGCGATGGTGCAGGATCGCCTGGGCGCCGAGCACGTCACCTTGATGCTGCGACCGCCATCGCCGGAGAGCAACGGAGTGATGATCAACACCGGCGAAACCACGC
Organism: Algiphilus sp.; assembly: GCA_022763315.1. GTDB lineage: Bacteria > Pseudomonadota > Gammaproteobacteria > Nevskiales > Nevskiaceae > Algiphilus. The sequence goes on along the minus strand of JALEHA010000103.1, from coordinate 12,485 downwards.
AGCAGGCCACGGATTCCTACGCCACCCGATTCTCATCCATCGATCCCTTCGTGCGCCTCGAGGAAGGCCAGGTCGTGACCGCCGAGGAGATGGTCGGCAAGGAATGGCTGAACAGCACGGTCTATACCGAATACCTCAAGCCGCTCGGCATCCGGCATTTGCTGGGCGCGGACCTCTACACCAAGGACGGCGTCGAATGCCGTCTGCGCATCACGCGCACCAACGACGACGACACCTTCACCGAAGGCGACCGTGACTTCGTGCGCTTTCTGTTGCCGCATCTCAAACGCGCCATTCAGCTGCACACCAAGCTCGATCTGCTGGAAACCGAACGGCAGCTCTTCGCGGGCACCATCAACCGGATGTTGCTCGGCATCATCAGCTATGACGAGCAGGGCAATATCATCGAAACCAATGAGGAGGCGCGCCGCATCCTCAGCGAGAAGGACGGCATCTGGCTGGCGCACGATGCCCTCCGCCTGGACCGGGTCAAGGAGGAGCGCGAGCTGCACCGCATCATCCGTCGGGCTTGCAGCGGTGAGGGCCAGGAGCAGTCTCCCGCCATGGTCGACGCCATTGCCGTCACACGTCCGTCCGGCCGCGCCACGCTGGGCGTGCTGGTCAAGACCGTACCCGCCGGGGAATACTCGGAGGGCAAGTATCGCCCGGCCGCCGTGGTCTACTTGCGCGACCCCGAAGCCAATGCCGCCCAGCCTTCGCACGAACTGGTGCGCCGCCTGTTTGGCCTCACCCGCATGGAAGCCACCCTGGCCCTACTGCTCACCGAAGGCCTGACCCTCGACGAGGCCGCCGAAGAGATGAACGTGCGCCGCAATACGGCACGTACCCATCTGCGTTCCATCTTCTGCAAGACCGGCGTGACGCGCCAGACGATGCTGGTGCGTCTGCTGCTGAATTCGGTGATCCGACTCGGCTAGCGCCCAGCGGCCGACGCCCACTGCGGGCGTCGGCCTTCCCCTGGCAGCGACGATCCGTTACAAGGGACACTCCCTCGCACCGGACCTTCGCATGCGCGCCGCCCCGCACCCGACCTCGCCCAGCCCCCGTCGCGCGGGGCTCTGCCCGCTCCTGACGGCCTCCCTGTTGCTTGGGCTTGTGCTGTTCGCAGCCGTGCCAGCCGCTGTTGCCGACGACGGTCCGGCATTGACGCGCGATGACGTCGGGCGCTGGCTGGCGCTGCGCATGGAGACCGCGGAACTGCAGCGGCGCATGGCGAAACAGGCGGGCGCCTACGATGACCTGCCGCGCGCCTTCGCCGAGCAACGCAAGGCGTTGCTCGACGCCTCCGGCTATGGCGCGGCACGCTTCGATGCCCATGGCGAGCGAATCTGGGGCGCCGTCAACGCCCTCAACAATGCCGATACACGCGACCGTGAACAGGCCATGCTGGCGGACGACATCCAGCGCCATTGCGCCCCCGATGCGGCGCAGGCGCTGGGGCTCCCCGACAACGACAGCGCCGAACAGCGCGCCATGATCGGCGAGATGCGCGCCCTGGGCGTGCCCGAGGCGCAGCTCGCCAAGATGCAACGCGCGCTGGAACAGATGCCCTCCGCCGAAGCCACCGCGAGCGAACTGTGCCGTGCCTCTCAGATGCAGCGCGACGTCACCACCGATGCCCACCAGCGCGTGGTGGAAGCCACCCGGCGCGACTGGCCGGCGGTCCGGCCCTGGCTGGACAGTCTGGCGCACTTCGAGGACTGGTACGCCGGCAATCGCAGCGATCCACCCAGGCTCCGCTGATTGCTTCCAACCGCATCCGCGGGCGCGCGATCGAGCCCCCCGCTATGGTATGCACCCTGCCATTGACCTGAACCAAGGAGCCGTCGCGTGTCTGCCAGCCCCTCCCCCGCCTCTCCCTCCCGCATCCGCGCTGCCGCCATCCAGCTGGAGGCGGAAGTCGGCGATGTGGCCGCCAATCTGGGGCGTATCGAAGCGCTTGTGGACGAAGCGGCGCGGGCCGACGCCCGACTGATCGCGGTTCCGGAATTCTGCACCTCGCGACTCCCCTTTGATGCACGTGCGCACGAGGCGGTGCTCCCGCCGAACAATGCAGCAGTGGACCTGTTCCGTCGACTGGCCGCGCGCCATCAATGCTGGATCGGCGGCTCCATGCTCATCGCCGAGGGCGAGGCCGTATACAACCGCTATCACTTCGTCGAGCCTGATGGCAGCGTCCACTGCCACGACAAGGACCTGCCCACGATGTGGGAGAACGCCTTCTACGGCCCCGGCAACGACGATGGCGCCTTCGAAACGCAGTTGGGGGGTGTGGGCGCCGCTGTTTGCTGGGAACTGATTCGCACGCAGACGGTGCGCCGCCTGCTTGGCCGCGTGCAGGTAGCCATCACCGGCACCCACTGGTGGACCATGCCGTCCAACTGGGGCGGCGCGGTCGATCGCGGCCTGGCCTCCATCGGCCAGTACAACCGCTACCTGTCGGAAAATGCGCCCGCCGAATTTGCACGCCGGCTCGGCGCCCCGGTGCTGCAGGCCTCGCATTGCGGGCGCTTCCGCACGGGTTTCCTGGTCGCGCCCGGCCTCGCCTGGGCACCCCCCTATGACACGGAATTCGTCGGCTGCACGCAGATCGTCGATGCGCAGGGCCACGTACTCGCCCAGCGCCGGACACAAGAAGGTCCCGGGGTGGTGGTGGCAGACATCGACCTGGCGGCAGTAACGCCGGTGCAGGCGCTTGAGGAGCGCTTCTGGATTCCGGAGCTGCCGCTCTTCCTCAAGGCCTACTGGCACCATCAGAACCTCTGCGCCAAGCGCTACTACCGGGATCACGGCCGCGCGCTCGGTCTGGCCAGTGCAGCGCGCTACCGCGGCATCGCACGCTGACAACCCGCTCCATGCCCTGCCCGTTTCACCTCGCGCTTGCGGTCGATGACCTCGCCGCCGCTCGTGCCTTCTACGGCGCGCTGATGGGCTGCCCCGAAGGACGCAGCGCGACGCACTGGGTGGACTTCGATTTCTTCGGCCACCAACTGGTGGTCCACCACGCCCCGGAGGCTGCGCGCGGGCCGCGAGCGCACAACGCCGTGGAGGGCGATGCGGTACCAGTACCCCATTTCGGCGTCGTGCTGCCCCTGTCGCAATGGCACGCGCTGGCGGAGCGTCTGCAGCAGAAGGGCGTCGATTTCGTCATTGCGCCGCACCGCCGCTTTGCGGGCACGGCCGGGGAACAGGGCACCTTCTTCCTGCAGGACCCCGCCGGCAATGCGCTGGAATTCAAGGGCTTCGCCGATGTCAAGGGGCAGCTCTTCGCGCAATGAGTCGCGTCACGTTCGTGGCCGCTAGCGGGCTGCCACACCGTCTTTTCGGGTCGCCGCGCTGGCTGACAACAGCCGCGTGACCAGCGGGTTGGGAAAGCGTCGTTCCAGCGTGATGGCGGAGAAGGTCTCGGAGATGCCGGGCAGCACCGCCAGCTCGCGCAGGCTGCCGTCGCGCAGCTCGTCGCGCACGACGATGGGCGGCAGCACCGCAACGCCGATGTTCTCCCGCGCGAGCAGACGCATCATCGCCATATCGTCCACCTCGGCCGCGATCTCGACCTGCACGCCTAGTCGCACCGCGAGCGCATCGAAGCCGGTGCGGACACCGCTGTCGCGCGACGGCAACAGCAGCGGATGCTGCCGCAACAGATGGCGCAGATCGCCACCGGCGGAATCCCGCGACGCGGCGCCGATCAGGCTGACCGGCTGCTGCTCGATGTCGAATACGGTCCAGGCGCTGGTGTCGGTGCGCAGCGGGACCTGATTGGCGAGCACGATGTCGACATTGTGGCTCTCCAGGGCCTGCATCAACTCATTGAGCGAACCGGAGCGCAGCACCAGACTGACGTCCGCGTCGCCGAGAACAGGGGCGAGAAACTGGCGCTGCAGATTGCGCGACAGCGTCGCCAGGGCGCCGATGGTCAGGCGTCGGCGGCTAACGCGGCCGGCCTCGCGCAGGGTTCCCAGCAGTTCGTTGCCCGCGGCGAAGATGGCGTCGGCATAGTCCAGGGTCATCTGCCCCGCTTCGGTGAGCTCCAGCCGACGGCCGCGTCGCTCGAACAGCGGATGCCCCAGCTGATCCTCCAGCTTGCGGATCTGCACCGACAAGGCCGACTGCGATACGCACAGCTTCCCGGCCGCGCGCGTCAGATGGGCTTCATGGGCCACGACCCAGAAGTAGTACAAATGGTTGTAGTTGAGCTTGGCCGCCATTTGTTCTTATTTATAGAACAGTTGATTCTTCATAATCAATTTTACTTATGGCTCGCAGCGCGTAAGGTAGCGCGCACCGCCGCATCCGGAATCCGCGCCGCATGGAAGCCATCGCCGACTTCGCCCACACCTTTTTGAGCCAACTGCAGAAGCCCACCCTGGCCTTTCTGCTTGGAGGCATGTTCATCGCAGCGCTGGGCAGCCGGCTCGTCATTCCCGATGCGGTGTATCGCTTCATCGTCTTCATGCTGCTGATGCGCATCGGCCTGGAAGGCGGCATGGAGATTCGCGATGGCAACATCGCGGACATGCTGTTGCCGGCCTTCTGGGCCATCCTGCTCGGTTGCGGCATCGTGCTGCTGGGCCGCTGGACGCTGGCGCGCCTGCCCGGCATCAAGATGGAAGACGGCATTGCGACCGCCGGCCTCTTCGGCGCGGTGTCTGCCTCGACGCTGGCCGCGGCGATGGTGGTGCTGGACGAGGAGAGCATCGTCTTCGAAGCCTGGATTCCGGCGCTCTACCCCTTCATGGATATCCCGGCCTTGGTGCTCGCCATCGTGCTCGCCGGCGTCCATCAGCAGCGCCAGTCCGGCCAGCACAAGCAGGTACGGGTCTGGCCCATCGTCAAGGACAGCCTGCGCGGCTCGGCCCTCTCGGCGCTGCTGCTGGGATTGATGCTCGGCCTCTTCACCCGGCCCGAGCCGGTGTTCGAGAGCTTCTACGACCCACTCTTCAAGGGGCTGCTGTCCGTACTCATGCTGATCATGGGAATCGAGGCCTGGGCGCGCTTGTCGGAACTCAAGCGGGTGGCGCACTGGTTCGCGGTCTACGCCCTGCTCGCCCCGCTGATCCATGGCCTGCTGGCCTTCGGCCTGGGCGTGGTGGCGCACCATGCCACCGGCCTCAGTCCGGGCGGTGTCATCCTGCTGGCGGTGATGGCCTCCTCCAACTCCGATATCTCGGGCCCACCGACCCTGCGTGCGGGGATTCCCGGCGCGAACCCATCGGCCTACATCGGAGCCTCGACCAGCATCGGCACGCCGATGGCGATTGCGGTCGGCATTCCCCTGTATGTTGCCCTTGGCGAGCTGGTCTTCGGCATCGCCTAGCGCGCACGGAGGAACAAGGCATGACGTACAAAGCGACTGAAGTCACCATCGTTACCGAGAAGGTGATCCAGGAACAGATCGTGGCCATCATCGAAGCCGAAGGCGCCACCGGCTACACGGTGATCGAAGGCAGCGGCAAGGGGCGACATGGATTGCGCACGCACGCGCGTCCCTCGGTCGCGGGCGATGCCTTCGACATCGTCAAGATCGAAGTCATTCTGGCCAACCGCGCCGCCGCAGAACGCATTGCCGAGCAAGTGGCCGATCGACTGTTCACCTACTACTCGGGCATCGTCTATCTCGAAGAGGTCGAGATCCTGCGGCGCTCACGCTTCGGCGAGTAAGCCGCGCCAGTGGCAGACTCTGGGCGTCCTACCGCCTACAGGAGTCTCGCCCATGCCCCCTTGGACACGCATCGGCCTTATCGCCGTTGCCGCGCTCGCCGCCAGCGCCTGCACCCAGGAGTCGCAGAACAAGATCGGTCGTTCCATCCAGAACTGGACCGGTGCCCACGGGGTGCTGGAAATCTACGCCGGTGACAAAGTGGTGCGCCGCTTCATGGATATCGACAAGCTCACCTCCAGCCAGGGCACCGGCAGCAGCGGCCTGCGCGCCTATCGCTACGGTTACGGTGTGCTCGACGCCAACCTCAACGGTCAGATCGACGACAACGAGAAGAAGGTCTACTTCGAGATCAGCGATTATTCGACGCCCTACGTCTTCTACGAGAACCCGGACCGCTGAGCGCGCAGCAAGCCGTCAGGCCGACACGCGGCTCCGGCTGAACAGCGCGCGCCCGAATCCGAGCCCGATGCCGGGCCCCAGGGCCAAGGGAAGCAGGAGCCAGGCCGGCGGCAACACATGCTGCAGCGCCTCCAGCAGGCTGAGGCTGACGACCGTGATGCCAAAGCCAATGGAATTGAGCAGCGTCAGCGCCGAGCCCACCACCGCGGGAGGCGCGTGACGCGCGCTCAGCGTCGAGAACTGAGGAGAATCGCCGGCCGCGGTCAGGCCCCATAGCAGCAGAAAAGCGAGCAGCACGGGCAACGGCGCCAGGAACAGCAAGGGCGACGCCAGACAGCAGAGACCGGACACGGCCAGTTGCCCCAGCGCCACGCGCCCGCTGCCAATACGCGCGGCCAGATAGCCACCGCCGGCACAGCCCAGCGCACCCAGGGCGATCACGGCGAAGCTCGCCGCGGCGTGCTCCGGCCCATGCATCCCCCACGCCATCAACCAGACGGGCACGAATGCCCAGAAGGCATAGATCTCCCACATATGCCCGAAGTAGCCGAAGGCGGCGGCGCGGAATTCCGGGACGCGGAAGGCCTGCAGCACCCCCCCGAAACGGACGGTGCCGCCGCGTACCAGATAGGGCCCTTCCGGCACGCAGACGACGAGCAGCCCACCCGCGAACGCAGCCGCCGAGGTCGCCGCCAGCACGCCTTGCCAGGGCCAGTCCGCACCGATCGCCTGAACCAGATGCGGGGACGCGGTTCCCAATACCAGCGCCCCCACCAGAAAGCCGAGCGCCCGCCCCAGTCCACCCCGATACCAGGCGGCAGCGATCCGCATTCCCACCGGGTAGACACCGGCGAGGAACAAGCCCACCAGAAAGCGCAGCGCCAGCACGGCACCCAGGGCATCCGCGACCACCATCACCAGGGCGTTGCTCACCGCCGCCAGCGAAGCACACAGCAGAAACAGCCGGCTGGGATGGAAACGATCAGCCAGGCCGAGTACGGCGAACAGCAGCGTGCCGCTGATGAAGCCCAGCTGCACCGCCGTGGTGACCAGCCCCTCGCCCCCGCTGATCCCCCAGCGGGATTGCAGATCAACGATGACCGCGTTGACGGCGAACCACAGCGACGTGACCAGCAACTGACCGATGACGATGGCTGGCAGGATCCATTGAGGACGTTCGCGTTCCACGCCGGCGTCTGCTATGCGCCGTCCGGGTTGCGGCGCAGGAAACGCAACAGCGTCCGGCTGCAACTGTCGATGGCGTCCTTGTGGATGATCTCGAAGCCATGCGTATTCTGGGTGGCGATGCACAGCGACGCACCACGCCCGGCGTTGCCGATGGACAGCAGCGCACTGGCGTCGGAGGCAAAATTCTCGAACAAGGCCAGCTGCGGCTTGAGCCCCTCGGCTTCGGCAGCGGCCTTGAGCGCATCCGCCAGATCCTTCGAGTAGAAGCCCTTCATGTCGCCGTAGGGGATGATGGGATTGGCGTCGAGAACGGTGTCGTACTCCGCGGCCACCGGCCCCACCTCCAGGGCAATGACATCCTCGCCCGGCAATTGTCGCGCGGCATAGTGCGCGCCGGAATTGGTGACTTCTTCCTTGACGGTACAGACGAAGAAGACATCGTGGTCGCGCGGGTCGTCACTTCGTGCCAACGCCTGCATGGTCTGGAAACCCACCACCAGCAACGCGCGGTCATCCATGAAATGACCGGAGATGCAGTCCGCAAACGGGAACAGCCGTCGCATATAGGGCCCGATGACGACGCGGCTTCCGGCGTGTACGCCGGCGGCCTCCAGGGCTTCGTTGCTCAGCCGCGTGGTGATGAACATGTCGTCCCAGTCCAGCGCGCCGTCGCCGCGCTGGGTCAGTGCGGCCGTCTCCTTGGTGACGTGCAAGGAACCGATCGCCAGAACCCCAGGCACAGTGGCGTGATCGCCCAGGATGTCCACCGGACACTGACCAAAGCTCATCGGACGCAGTCCGCCCAGCTTGACGATGCGCAACTGACCATCGCCGTAGACCCGTTTGACGATCAGTGCAATCTCATCCATGTGCGCCATCACACGTACGGCCGGTCGCTGTGCGTGCTGCGCCGCCGGTCCCCGTGCGCGAATGAGGCCGATGACATTGCCCGCCACATCCTGCCAGACCGCGTCACAGCTGCGGCTCAGCTCGCGTTTGCACAGGGCGGCCACCTCGCCTTCAGCACCGGCCGGGCCGCGGGCGTTGATCAGTTCCTGGAGCAGCTGCTGATCGTGCGCTGCGCGTGTTTCCACAGACATGGCTTTGCTCGCGATGGGGCCGAGATGGCGGGGCCGGAAAGCCCCATGCTGCCAGCAAATGCTGGCCCAGGAAGGAAGCCGACTGGACGGGCAACAGCGTCCGGGTTTGCGCATCCTCGCTCGCTGTGCGACAAACAGGCTTCATCCCGAGGAGCCTGACCATGACCCTTCATCTGGAGCTGGCACCCCTGCTCGCACTCGTCGCCGGCGTCGCCATTCTGGTGTGGCCGCGCCTGCTCAGCCGTATCGTCGCGATCTATCTCATCGCCGTCGGCGCCATCGGGCTGTTCGGGCTCTAGGAGGGCGCGCCTTCCAGACGGCGGGCGCGTCGCTTCCGTCCACGCAGACTGCGCCATTTCTTCCGCCGCCGGTGTTCCGGCACATAGGGTGGCAGCACTTCGGCCGATACGGCGCAGACCGGAATCGGCTCGGCAAAGCCTTTCAATGGCTGTGGGGGCCGCTCCTGAGTGTGGATTCCATCGTCGGGCCGCAAGGCTTCGACCGTGCGGGTATCCGACAGGACCTCACCGTCTTCCGCCCGGTCACAGAGGCGCGCAGCCAGGTTCACGGGGTTGCCAATGGCCACATACTCCAGCCGGCTCGCGCCCTGAATCGCCCCCACGGTGGCGTGCCCCGTGGTCACACCCACACCGAGGCCCAGCTCCGGCGCATTGGCGCGCAGCAGCGCCTGCCCATCGCGTACCAACTGCAGCGCGAGCAGGATGGCGCGCCGTGCGTGGTCCTCCACCGGGGCCGGCGCACCCACCAGGATCAATACTCCGTCACCCGCGTGATCCTTGACCGTGCCGCCATGCTCGGCAGCCACCCGACCAATGACCTGATAGTAGTCCTCCAGCAGCGCCACGACACGCTCTGAGTCCGTGGTGCGCGCAAAGGTGGTGAAGCCGCGCAGATCACAGGCCACCACACTGAGCAGCCGGCGCTCACGATGCAGCGCACGCTCCATGCCTTCGAGCCGCACCATGCGCGCCACCTCCGGTGACAAGAACTGGCTCATGAATTGCCCGCGCCGGCTCTGCAGGATCAGGTAACGCACCGAGCCTGCGATGAAGATCAGCAAGGCAATGCCCACGCTGAAGGGCACCCAGTCCTCACGGATCATCAATCCGGCCAACAGGAACGGCGCGGCCAGCGACAGTGATATCAACCGTGCGCTCTCCGCCGGGTCGATGCGCATCATCAGCAGCAGGCTCACCGCCACGGTGGCGAGCAGCATGCTGGTGCCGAGAATGGGCGCAAAGAGGGCCCATTCCAGCGGCCGCACCGTCACCATCCCCGGCGCATCGCTCGCCGCCTGTTCCGGCGAGATTGCAAGGTAGCCAATGCTCAAGCCCCAATACACCACGATCAGTGCCTGGCTGGCGAGGAACAAGCCGCCGGTGGTGTAGCGAAACCGCTGCTGCGCGGTCTGACCGATGCGACGCGCCCACTCGACGCCCGCGCCCATGGCGATGGCTTCCAGGGTGGCGATGACCGCGGCCGTCACCCAGCTCCAGAAGGTGAGTCCATCGTTGGGCACCTGATCCAGCAGCAGACGCGCCCCGATGGCGAGGAGGCACAAAGCCAGCGCGCGGCTGGCCGGCATATGGCGATCGAACCAGGCGAAGATGGCGCCCGCGCCGAAGGTCATCATGCCAAGCAGGATGATCGCGTCGCCCGATGCCTGATTGATCATGCCGCGCCGCGCGTCGCTTCGTGCGCCAAGGCGCGGTACGGAGGCAGATGCCCTCGGATGCTGTGGCCCATGCGCCTGGTCGCCGCCTAAGCCAGCTTGTCGTCCGCTACGTGATACCGCGGGTCTTCGTGGTAGTCGACGATGATCATGCGGCGCGCCTTGTCCATGAGTTCCGTGCAATCCGGACTGAGATGCCGCAACGATACATGCTTACCAGCGCGTTGATAACGCTCGGCCAGCGCGTTGACGGCTTCAATGGCGGAATGGTCCATCAGCTTCGCGTTGCGGAAGTCGATCTCCACGCGCTCCGGATCATCGCGCGGCACGAATTGCTGCGAGAAGTTGGCCGCCGAGGCGAAGAAGACCGTGCCTTCCACCTCATACACCTTGCGCCCATCCGGCATGTCGCGACTGGTGACGCGCACCTGCTTGGCATGCTCCCAGGCGAACACCAGCGCCGACACGATGACGCCCACCACCACGGCCGCCGCCAGATCCACTGCCACCGTCACCGCGGCCACCAGCAGGCCCACCAGCACGTCGGACGGCGGCACCTTGCCGAAAAGACGGAAGCTGCCCCACTCGAAGGTCTTCTCGGCCACCACGAACATGACGCCGATCAGCGCAGCGAGCGGAATCTGCTCAATCAACGACGAACCGAACAGGATGAAGGACAGCAGGAATAGCGCCGTAGCCACGCCGGAGAGGCGGTGCAGCGCGCCGTTGCCCACGTTGATCATGCTCTGCCCGATCATGGCGCAGCCGCCCATGCCGCCGAAGAAGCCTGTCACCACATTGGCTGCCCCCTGGGCGGCGGATTCCCGGTTGGGGCGCCCCCGCGTTTCGGTCATATCGTCGATGAGATTCAGCGTGAGCAGCGACTCGATCAGGCCGATTGCCGCCAGGATCAGCGAATAGGGCAGGATCACCATCAGCGTATCCAGATTCCAGGGCACGGCCGGCACCTGGAAGTTGGGCAGACCGCCAGCGATGGAACCAAGGTCACCCACCGTTCGCGTATCGATGTCCAGGCCCAGGGTCAGCAGGCTCACCGCAACAATGGCGACCAGCGTCGCGGGCACCGCCTTGGTCAGCCGCGGGAAGAGATAGATGATGGCAACCGTCAAAGCCGTCAGACCGATCATCAGATAGAGCGGCATGCCCGACATCCAGACCGGCTCGCCGTCGGCGCCCGCCACCTTGAAGTGCCCGAACTGGGCAAGGAAGATGACGATGGCCAGCCCGTTGACGAAGCCGAGCATGACCGGGTGCGGCACCATGCGGATGAACTTGCCCAGCCGGCAAGCCGCAAAGAGCAGCTGAAACAGGCCCATCAGCACCACGGCGGCGAACAGATACTGCACGCCGTGCGACACCACCAGGCTCACCATGACCACCGCCAGCGCGCCCGTGGCACCGGAAATCATGCCGGGCCGGCCGCCGAACATCGAGGTGATGAGCGCCACGATGAAGGCGGCATAGAGCCCGGTCAGCGGCGACACCTGCGCGACCAAAGCGAAGGCGATGGCCTCCGGGACCATCGCCAATGCCACGGTGAGACCACTGAGGAGGTTCGTCTTGAGTACTGCGGGGGACATCATCGAGGCACTTTTCTCCGCAAAAAATCGCCCCGTCCCGGCGACGCGACCGTCGTCGAGCCTAGGCGTGGAATGGATGGCGATGGCGCGGATGGCGACGCGTCGGGATCGTTTCGCCACGATCGGTTCGCGACGTTCCGTCGGCACGCAGGCGCCCATCGCTTGCTGCAGTGCACAATTGTCCACGAATCCGATACGAGCGTCTACCCGATCGCAACGCACAGACCCCGCCTCCGCCGTGGGGGAAGGCGGGGCTGCAAGCTAGGGATGCGCCGGATCCATCCAGTCAGGGATGCCCAGCTCGCGACCGACACCAGCGAAAATGCGCACCGTGCCCGCGACCAGCTCGTCGATGGGCTGCTTGAAGTCGGTCGCGATCCAGCCCTGACAAAGGTGGATGATGGCGCCAATGACACCGCGCGCCATGACGGTCAGCTCTGCTTCCGTAGCCGTGTCGGGAGGCAGGAAGGACCGCGTCAACGACAGCACCAGCTCCACGAAGGCGCCGAATTGCTTGACGTAGAGGCGGCCGAGCTGACTGCGCACCGACATCGCCTCGATCATCATGAGCTGCCCTTTGGCGGGATGCTCGGCCACAAAGGCGAACGTCTCGCGGACCCCGGTTCGCACCAGCGCGCGCGCATCCCGTGCATGCGCTGCGGCGGCCTTTCCGATGCGCTGCAGCAGCTCCCGGGTGACGCGTTCGCAGGAAGTTCCGCAGAATGTATGGCTGAACGACGCCGCCATCCCGTCGGGCAGCGGCACGCCCGGCTGGCGCTTTGACGCCGCCGCCAAGCGCGTCATCGTCAAAACCGGGG
>JALEHA010000102.1 GCA_022763315.1 Algiphilus sp. | reverse complement strand
TGATGGAGGAGTACTTCCCGCATCCGGAGCGCTTCGATATCGACCGCTACGCCCCGCCGCGCGAGGAACACAAGCAGTCGGGCGTCTATTCGCCCTACGGCCGCGGACCGCATACCTGCCTGGGCAAATCACTGGCCGAAATCCAGCTGCTGCTCACGATGGCGCGTATCTTCTACAAGCTGGATCTGGCGCTACCCGCCCCCGACTACGAACTGAAGACGAAGACCGCACCCACACCTGGGCCGGCGCGCAGTTTCAGCGTTCGAGTGAAGGGCTATCGCCACTAGCGCGGACCAGCGGCAGCCTCCAGGGCCGCCGCCAGCCACGCCTTGGAAGACCACCCTATTCGTTGAGGATGGCTTGTGCTGCCTCGGAAAGATAGAAGGGTTCAAGCTGGCGGCGAATGGCCGGTTCGAGCAGCTTCTTCTTCTTGAGCAGCTTCACCACCGGCTGCGTGAAGCGGCTGATTTCGCGACGCAGCAGATCGGCATCCAAACCGACATCGCCAACGATGTCCGCCAGACTGAGCTCGCCGAAGTGCGCGTAGTAGGCGTCGATGCCTTCTTCCACCAACTGCTGCACGTAGGGTGTCTTGCGCAGGTGGTGGATGGCGTCGTAGGCAATGCCCGCCCAATCCGCAGCGTCATCGCCATTGACGCCATCGAGCACCTCCGACACCGGGATATCGGCTGCCTGCCGCCATAACGCATCGGCACCGCGCCGCAGGTCCTCATCCTTGACGCCGAGCAGATAGGCCTCACCGATCTCGGCGCTGGCGTCGACGCTCTTGTCGATGTAGTCGCGCAAGCGACGGTCGAGTTCAGCGTCGATGCCGGGCCGCGCCCGGTTCAGCACGGAGCGGCCGAAAGCGAGCGCGCGCTTGGCGCCCGGCACGGTATCGGTCAGCGGATTGTTGGTCACCCAGCCCTGGATACCGTGATAGAGCAGATCAGCGACGAAACCGCGGTAGGCCTTGCTCTGCAACAGAGAGCCGACGATTTCCTCGCGCAGGGTGCGCATGGCGATGGCCTTGTCGCGCGCGGCTTCGAAGACCTCCGGCTCGACCAGTTCGCCGATGCGTGCGTCGGCATGTGCTTCGCTGTCCACCACCGCGCGCGCGATATCCTGTACCGCCGCGCGCAGGGCATCGTCGATCTCCAGTTCCGCCATCAGATTGACGACGCAGTACTTCAGCTGCTTCGCGGGAACGGCGTCCTTCAACTTGAGGCGTGCGGCGTCCTCCAGCGTGGCGCGCACGGTGGCCTCCAGCCATGCCTCGAAACCCTTGCCCGAAAGTTGTTCCACCACATACGCCACGTGCGCGTCGAGCAGGCGCTGGGCGCGCTCCTTGCCAGCCATGTCTCCCCCTTTACTCATCTTTCTGGATCGGTTGGCTGGTGAGCATAGCGCGCCCGCCGCCGGCACAAAAAACCCCGGCACGGGGCCGGGGCTGAATGCGGCGCCTGCGCGCCGTTTGATCTGCGCGACGGCTTACAGACCGCGGATCTGCGCGGCCTGGAGGCCCTTTGGACCCTCGCGGATCTCGAACTCAACCTTCTGTCCTTCCTTCAGAGTGCGGAAGCCGGAGCCCTGAATTTCCTTGTAGTGCGCGAACAGGTCTTGACCACCCCCTTCGGGGGTAATGAAGCCGTAGCCTTTCGCATCGTTGAACCACTTCACCGTGCCGGTGGACACATTCGACATACAACCATCCTCGATCACTGAACAGCGTAGACATGCAGGACGACCCTGCGCCGGCTGTCCCCGCACACGCTGAAGTACCGTTGTGCCCCACCGCCCCGAAAAACACGAACGCTGACACACAACGCACGAATGAAGGGACCGCTTGTACCCTACCGCTGCCCGCGGGCCGTGTCGACACATGCGCATAGTGGCGGTCGGCGGACAGCGTATCCTGCAGCCCATAACAATCGACGCTCCAGAGGGGAACACCATGCAATGGATGATCTACGGCGCCAATGGCTACACCGGTGAGCTGATCGCAAGGGAAGCCGCGGCCTCCGGCGCAACGCCGATTCTGGCCGGACGCAGCGCGGACAAGATTGCGCCGCTGGCGCAGGAACTCGGCCTCAGTCATCGCGTGTTCGGCCTGGCAGATGCGGCCCGCGTTGCCGAGCAATTGGGCGATGTCGGCCTCGTCCTGCATTGCGCCGGCCCCTTCTCGGCGACCAGCGCGCCGATGATCGAAGGCTGCCTGGCTGCGGGTGCCCACTACCTCGATATCAGCGGCGAAATCCAGGTCTTCGAGCACGCTCATGCCCAGGGCGCACGCGCCCGCGAGGCGGGTGTCGTCCTCTGTCCCGGGGTGGGCTTCGACGTCATTCCCACCGACTGCCTCGCCCTCACGTTGAAGCAAGCGCTGCCCGACGCCACGCATCTGGCGCTCGGTTTCGATTCCCGCTCCGGCTTCTCTCCGGGTACGGCGAAGACCTCGGTGGAGGGACTGGCCGACGGCGGTCGCGTGCGCCGCAACGGCGAGATCACACGCGTGCCGCTGGCCTGGCGCACGCGCACCATCGACTTCGGTGACGGCGAGAAACTCGCCATGACCATTCCCTGGGGTGATGTCTCCACCGCCTTCTACAGCACCGGAATCGGCAATATCGAGGTCTACCTGCCCGGCTCGCCGCGGCTGATCAAGCAAGCCCAACGCGCCAACTACGTGCGCTGGCTGCTCGGTCTCGGTCCGATCCAGCGCATGCTCAAGCGGCGGGTGGAACGCAGCGTGCGCGGACCCGACGCGGAAACGCGCGCGCGTCAGCCCACTTATGTCTGGGGCGAGGCGCGCAACGCGGCCGGGCGCACCGTCACCGCCCGCGTACGCACCGCCAACGGCTACAGCCTGACGGTATCAGGCGCGCTGGCCATCAGCCGATACCTGATGGAGAATTCGGTCGAAGGCGGCGCCTACACGCCCGCCATGCTGCTCGGCCCGCAACTGGTGGAACAGCTCCCTGACAGTACGCCCATCACGGTGAGCGAAGCATGAGTGTGATCCCGGAAGACATTGCCACCCGCAACCCCGCGCCGCCCTCCAAGCGCCTGCTGCTTGCCGAGCTGCGCGCCCTCGCCGAGTGGCCGCGCGCGGTGGTGTGGCTGCCCACGCGCCATCTGCCCCGTGGCGACGGCCACCCGGTGATGGTGCTGCCGGGTTTCGGCGCCAGCGACCGCGCCACCGCGCCGCTGCGCAGGGCGCTGCGGCGCCTCGACTACCGTGTGGAAGGCTGGGGGCAGGGACGCAACCTGGGCATGCGGCGCGAGATCGGGCAGGCGCTGAGCGCGCGCATCGAAGCCTTGCACGACGCCCACGGCGCCGTCAGTCTGATCGGCTGGAGTCTGGGCGGTGTCTTCGCGCGCGAACTGGCGCGCAGCCAACCGCAGCGCATCCGCCGGGTCATCACGCTGGGCAGCCCGATCAGCCATCACCCCAAGGCCAACAACATGGAGCGCCTGTTCCAGCTCGCCAATCCGCGCCACAACGGCGAGGTGGACTGGGATGCCTTC
The DNA here is from genome assembly GCA_022763315.1 of Algiphilus sp. GTDB lineage: Bacteria > Pseudomonadota > Gammaproteobacteria > Nevskiales > Nevskiaceae > Algiphilus. Next base: position 4,989 of record JALEHA010000102.1, on the reverse strand, counting down.
ACCCGCCGCGAGACGGCACCGCCGGTGGCATGCACCGCGATCTACACCGAAAGCGACGGCGTGGTGGCCGCGCGCTGCTGCCGCGAACTGCCCGCACCGCATACTGAGAATGTGCGCGTCCGCGGCAGCCACATGGGGCTGCCCGCCAACCCGGCTGTGCTCGAAGTCATCGCCACGCGGCTGATGCAGCCGCCACGCGCACCGGAATAGCGCGCCTAGCGCGCCCGCACCAGGCGCAGCGCACAGAAGCCGTCACAGGCACTGACATCGGGCAGCGTGCGCAGCCAGGGATCCGTCTCGCTCGCCGGGGGCACCGGCAGCACGCGCGCGGCCTCGACCACGGAAAAGGCCGGATGGTTGGCGAGAAAGCGCGCCACCACCGCATCGTTTTCCTGCGGCAGAAAACTGCAGGTGGCGTAGACCAACCGACCGCCGCGCCGTACAGCGCCCGCGGCCTGTCCGAGAATCGCGAGCTGCTGCTCTGCCAGGGCGTCCAGATCCACGGCGCGCAGCACCTGCTCGGGATGGCGACGCAGCGTGCCGCTGCCTGAACACGGGGCGTCGACCAGCACCGCGTCAAAGCCCCCCTCCGGCAGCAAGGCCGGGTCCAGCCGGCCATCCCACGCCAGCGCCGCGGTGGCGATACTGCCCACGCCAAGACGTTGAGCGCGCGCCTCGATGCGCGACAGCCGGGTGGCATCGGTATCCAGGGCGAGGATGGCGCCACGGTCCTCCTGGTCGGCGGCCAGCGCTAGCGCCTTGCCGCCCGCGCCGGCGCACCAGTCCGCAATCCGCTCACCGGGCCGTGCCTCCAGCAAGGCGCAGATCCACTGGCTGCCGACATCCTGGGGCTCGATCCAGCCCTGTCGCCAGGGGGTGGTCTGCTGCAAAGGCTGCCGGCGCTCAAGGCGTAGCGCCTGCGGGGCAGCAGCGACACGCTCCACCGCGATGCCTTCAGCCTGCAAGGCCTGCAGCGCCTGCTCGGGGCTGCAGCGCAGTCGGTTGACGCGCAGATCCACCGCGGCCTGATCGGCCATGGCCTGCGCGATGGCATCGCAGCGCGGCGCAGAAAAATGCGCTTCGGCCGCGGCATTCAGCCAGGGTGGCCAGTTGCGCGCTGCGGCCGCCGTGGGGGCCACGGGCGGTGGCGGCGCGGGCAGCCCGAAGCGGTCGAGCTGGCCGACTTCCGCATCGTATTCCTCGACCAGCAGGGCACTGAGCCAGGCGCCCGGCTCGTCACCGGCGCGTGCCCGTAGCTGGCAGACCCTGCGCAGCACGCCATAGACCAGGGCCGCGAGCCAGCGACGGTCCTTGGCGCCGAGTTTGCGGTTGCCACGCACTTGCCGCGCCAGCGCCCGATCTGCGGCGGCGCCGTCTTCCACCACCTCGGCCAGCACCTGCAGCGCGAGCTGAACCTGTGCTCGGTGGAGGCCACGCAGCGCGGTCGTCACGCCGCCTCCGCCCATCCATCCAGACCGAAGCCCTCGGCCAGCAGCGCCCGTTGCGTCGGCGCCTGCTGGACCTGACAGACCCGCTCCCACAAGGCGGCACCTTCTGCGTGCACCGCGCAGTACCAGCGGATGTGCTTGCGCGCGATACGCACCCCCGCCTCGGCGCCGTAGAGGGCGTGTATGGCCTCGACATGCGCGAGCAGCCAGCGCCCCACCTGGCGGGTATCGGGCGCCGCAGGTACCGGCGCACCGCGCAGCCCGGCCGCCAGCTCGCGGAAGATCCATGGCCGCCCCTGCGCGGCGCGACCGATCATCAGGCCGTCAGCACCGGTGTGCGCCAACACTTGGCGCGCCTTGTCGATGCTGTCGATATCGCCGTTGGCGATGACGGGAATCCCCACCGCCTGCTTCACGGCCGCGATGGTGTCGAATTCCGCCGCGCCGCGATAGGCATCGGCGCGGGTCCGGCCGTGCACGCTGACCATGCGGACGCCGCAGTCTTCGGCGATGCGTGCGATCCGCACCGCATTGCGCTGGCCGGGCGCCGGACCGGTGCGCATCTTGAGCGTGACCGGAACGGTGACGGCCCGCGCCACCGCCGACAGGATGCGCGCCACCAGGCGCTCGTCGCGCATCAGCGCACTGCCCGCTTCGCGGCGGCACACCTTCTTGGCCGGACAGCCCATGTTGATGTCGATGATCTGGGCGCCGTGGGCGACGTTGTACTGCGCGGCCCGCGCCAGCATTTCTGGCTCCGCGCCGACGATCTGCGCCGCAATCGGCGCCGATTCACCCTCGTGATCGCGCCGTGCGCGCGACTTCGGCGTGGCGCGCAGACGCGGGTCGCTGTGCGTCATCTCGGAAAAACACAGACCGGCGCCCTGACGGCGGCACAGGATGCGAAAGCAGCGATCGGTGACACCCGCCATCGGCGCCAGCAACAAGGGCGTCTCGATACGATGCGGGCCGATGACCAGGGGCGGTGGCATGGCGTGATTCATGCCTGCTCCTCGTCCGCAGAATCGCCGGCATCGCTGAGCAGCGCATCCATGGCCTCGATCAGCCGCGTCACCAGTTCACCGAAGAACAGCGACAGCACCATGCCCCCCACCGTCAGCGCCCACAGCAGACGCGACTCGCGGGCGCCCTCGGTATCGGCCAGCAGCTGCGCCGACAGAACGAAAAAGGCCACGGCCAGCAAGAGCGTGGCCAGCAGCACGCCCACGGTCTGGTAGACCGCGCGACGCAGGCTGTGCACCGACGCATTGGCCTCATCGAGATCGGACAGATGCCGCCAGTAGAAGCGACCAATGCGCAGCACCACCGCCGACAGATACATGCCGGCGCAGAGCAACGCGAAGGCGCCCACCCACGGCGTCAGCACCCGCAACCAGCTCACCGGCGCGAAGCTCCACAAGGCAATCGTGGCGATCAGCATCAGCGGCAGAATGCGCGTCACGCGCACCGCGGGCTGCGAGTTGGCGGGTTTGTCGAGAATCCGGGCCTCCGCTGCCTGCAGCCGCTGAGTCAAGGCACGGCGTGCGCTGGGGGACGCGGAGGGGGAATCGCGCATGGGCACTCGCGGGGATGGGTGGGGGACCGACGGGAAAGCCGCCATTTTCGCCGATCTCGGCGTTGCGGTGTGGCGCCGGTCGACGCGGCGCACTCGCAGCAACCACAGTGCAGATCGGCCTTCGACAGGCGCGCCTTCCTGGCAACAGCGCAGTAGCCTCTCCCCACACCCTTGGGAGCGCAGACATGACCGTCTCCGAAGCCATGCGGCTCGCCGCCGAACACAGCTGCGACATGGAATGGGATGCCGAACACAGGCAATGGCGCATCGGCGCGATATCTTATGATGCCGACGCCTGCTCGCTGGATGCGAGCACCCTCGCCCGGATTGACGCCGAGACCTTTGTCGATGTCTTCATTCCGGACCGCGAGGATATGCGCTGACCACTCCCTCCCCGCCTCCGCCGATGCCGCAAGACACTGAAGAGACTGTCCACCCCCACGACTTCGCCGCCGAGCTGGCGCGTCAGGTGTACTCTGATCTCACCGGCATCCTGACCGGCGGAGACGACAAAGACGCCTTTTCCGTGACTGCCGAGGGCGGTGCCGAAGGCCGCAGCCGTGCCCTGTGGCTGCTGCTGCGCGCTGCGCTTGCGGCGCACCGGGCGCTGCGCTTTGGCCTCGACAACGCGTTCGCGGAACCGCACAGCGAGGATGTCCTCGATGCGCTTTCCATGCTGGTGCCGGAGCTGGCCGCCAGCGCCGACCACGCCACCTGGCACGAGCAGGGCGAGCGGTTGGCGACCTCGATCAGCGCATCGGAGGGAGATCGCGAGGCCCTGCACCAGGCGCTCGCACGTGCGATCTATCGGCTGTACGACGGCCTGCGTCGCGAAGACGAGGTGCAGGGTGGGCGCGGTCTCGTCGAGCTGCGCACGATGCTGGCCCATGTCGACGCCGCCGCCCAGCTGGGCGCCGCCGGGCCGCTGTCAACGGTGGTACGGCCGGATCGTTTCCACGACGACTTCCTGCGCTATGTGGAGGTCGCCCAGAACCATACCGCCGATGCCCAGCAGGCCGTGGCCACGCTGCAGCGTGATGGCCGCATCACCGCCATCGTCACGCAGGACGTGCACCCGGTGGAACAGGCGCGCGAGACCCTAGCGGATGATCAGTACGCCGAACGCCTGCGCATCGAGGCCTTGCTCGACTTCCTCAGCGCGCTGCGCCGCAGCGCCTCTGACGATCCGCTCCTGCGCGCCTGCAGCGAGAACGAAACCGCCTTCACCGCGCTGGTCACGGCAGCGGCCACCGTCCCCTTGCGCGGACAGGCGGGCTTCGAATATGCGGCGTTGGCGCAGATCACGCGCTACAACCTGCGCCTGTTGCAATCAGCCGCGGCGCAGCAAGCCCGCGCGCACTAGGCGCTGACGTCGCGGATCTCGGCCCGTTCGGGCAGCCGCCAGGCCAGCAATGCGCCGACCGCCGACAAGGTCGCCACGCCCAGTACCGGCGCAATGGGCATCGCCAGGGCCAGCAAGCCGAGACCACTGAGCACAAGCGCCACCACACCGGACACCGTATTGCTGAAGGCACTGGCCGTCATGCGCGCCGCACTCTCGGCGTGGTCCACCACCCAGGTCTTGCGCCCCAGCCGAACACCCGCCTCGGCAATACCCAGCAACAGGAAAGGCACGGCGAAGGCCCACGCCGGTGTCGCCGCCGTGCTGGCCAGCAGCGCCAGCAACAGCGCCGAGAGCAGTCCGCAGACGCCGGCCGCCGCCAGCACCCGCTGAGCGCCGCGGTCGGCCATACCGCCCCACAGGCGACTGCTGAGCACATCGGCCAGGGCCAGGGCGGCGAGCAGCAGGCCCAGCAGCCCCACCCCGCCACGCTTTTCTGCAAGCAGCACATAGAGCGGCGCGGCCAACTCCACCGCCAGCAGACAGCAGCGCGCCAGCAGAAAGCGGCGGTAGATCGGTTGCCCTACCGTCATCCGCCAGCCGGCACGGCTTTCCGCCAGCGG
>JALEHA010000101.1 GCA_022763315.1 Algiphilus sp. | reverse complement strand
TTCCACTGCAAGGCCCGTCGCTGGACAGCAGCATCCAGGCCAGCGTGGACGACGCCGAGCGACGCGGCTGCGACTTCCTCGTCCCGGATTACTGCCAGTTCCCTTGGCCGAGCAACGCCCTCACGGTGGCCGATTCGAGTACCGCCACCGGCCGCCGCCTCAATCTGCAACGGGCGGGCATGCCGATGAATATTGCGGGTATTCCACTCAACCCGGCCGAGTACAACGTCGAGGACGGCTTCTCGCAGGGGCAGATGATGCTGACCTACGTGCCCGAGCTCGATCTTGAAGCCACCGGTGCGGCTCCGGTCACCGATATCGAAGCCTCGCTCCGTACCGAGGCCCCCATCTTCGTCATCGACGCCGAAACGCTGGAGCGCCACCCGATCTGGATCGAGGTCGATACCAGTGACACCGCATCCACCCCGGTCTGCGACGCCGCGCCCGGCATCAGCGAGCTGCTGGCGCTGGTCGGCGACGCGCCTAAAGGCTTGAGCACGGTGCTGAACGGGCTGAGCGATGCCTGCGCCGCAGCGCTCGCGCCCATCTTCGCCGTCATCGGCGACACCCTCGATCCGTTGCTGCCCAACAATGCCTTCAAGATCGATCCACCCGCGCTGATTCTGCGTCCCGGCGCCAATTTCGAAGAAGGCCACCGCTACATCGTTGCCATGCGCAATCTGCGCACTGCGGACGGCGAAGCCATTCCTGCGCCGCCCCAGTTCCGCGTCTTCCGCGACCGCCATCCAAGCGATCTGGCAGCGGTGCAGGCGCGGCGCGCGGACATGGAGGACATCTTCCAACGGCTGGGCGCGCACGGCGTGGCGCGTGACACGCTGTACATGGCCTGGGATTTCACCGTGCGCAGCAGCGCCAGCGTGGCGAAGCCGGTACTCGCCATGCGCGACCGCGCGCTGGAAACCCTCGGCGGCGGCGCGCCGGAGTTCGAGATCGTCTCGGTCGAAGACTTCGATGGTGGCGATACCCTGCGCCGGATCGAGGGCCGGATGAGCGTGCCCAATTTCCTCAACCTGCCTGACGGCCTGTGCGACAACACGCCCTTGCTCAGCGACGTTGCCGACTACTGCGCCGCCATTGAGGGCGTCGCGGATCAGCTCACCGATACTGGCGCCCCGGTGATCAGCGATGTCTCCGGCGCCATCAGCGAGGCCTTGCAGCTGCTGATCCGTGACGTCGGCCAGCTGCCCTTCTCGCGGCTCAACTACGGCAACCCGCGCGGCCCGGCGCCGGAAATCAATGCGCTGCAACCCACCCAGGACTTCCGCTTTCAGTGCGAGATTCCGCGTACCGCAGCCGGCAGTCTCAGCGAAGCTGAGACCTGGCTTCGCCCGGCGCACGCCACCTTGTACGGTCATGGCCTGCTCGGTGGCAAGGGCGAGGTCGGCGGAAGCAGCACCGAGCGCCTGCGCGAGCTGAACTTCATGCACTGCGCCATCGACTGGATTGGCATGGCGACGCGCGACGTGCCAATGACCGCCATCATCCTGCTGGAGATGGGGCAGTTCCGCAGCCTGACGGACCGACTGCAGCAAGGCGTCGTGAACTGGCATTTCCTGTCACGTCTGCTGACGCATCCCGACGGGCTGTCCAGCCACCCCGCCTTCCAGACCGCGGATGGCCGCGCGGTATTCAATCCCTCGCGTGTGGTCTATGACGGCAATAGCCAGGGCGGCATTCTTGCAGGACCGGTCATCGCCACCTCGCCAGAGGTCAAGCGCGGCGTCCTTGGTGTGATAGGCATGAACTACTCGACGCTCTTGCGGCGTAGTGTCGACTTCGACCCCTACGGCACCTTCTTCTACGCGGGCTATCCCAACAGCTTCGACCAAAGCTTCATTCTTTCGCTGGTCAATATTCTTTGGGACCGTGGCGAGAACAACGGATTCGCCGGGGATCTGCGCCGTACCGATGCCTTCGACGCTTTGGGCCATCCCACGCCGGATCACGAAGTCCTGTTGCACGTCGCCTTCGGCGATCACCAGGTGGCCGATGTCTCCGCGGAAGTCATGAATCGCACCATCGACGGCGCGGTGCACCGCCCCGCCACCGAGCCCGGCCGCCATACCAACGTCAACCCCTATTGGGGCATGCCCGCGGCCAGCGAAGGTGAAAGCGGCTCGGCGCTCGTGGTCTGGGATATCGGGCCGCTGGACAATGGCTTCAACGACGGCACCCCAGCGTCGCCCGTCACCAATACCCCACCGCGTGAAGGCCAGGATCCGCACAGCGACCCGCGCAAGGAGGTCAGCAGTGGAATCCAGCGCTACGACTTCCTGATTCGCGAGCGCTTCACGGATGTGTGCGGTGGGCGCCCTTGCTTCGCGCGCGACTATGTATCGCCATCCGTGGCCAGCGGCGCCGCCGGCAACGCCGCGCCGCTGGTACGCGCACCCGGCCCTGCCAGTGTGGCTGCGGGCGGCATGGCCCAAGTCTTTGCCATCGCCGCGGATCCGGACCGCGACGCGCTCAGCTATGCCTGGCGCGTGGCGGCGGGTGGAGACTGCGTGGACGCACTGACGGCGGCCGACCAGGCCCAGGCCGAAGTCACGTTGAACGCAAACTGCGGGGACAGCGCAGTGGAACTCGCGGTGACGGTGAGCGATGGTCGTGGCGGTACCGCCGAGGCGCGTACGCAACTCGACATCACCCCTTAGCAGCCACCCGATGGGGCGGCCCGGCGCGTTCGGCTCCTGCGCGCCACCGCCCATCGGCGCCGCTGCGCGCGGAGGTGAATGCTGCGTCAGGCTTCATGCCAAGGCCGACTTGGAGCCAGACCATGCTGTTCACGACCCGTTCTCGCACCCCCGCTGTTCCCGCCCCCATTCTCGGCAGCCACCGCCGTCAGCAGGAATTGGCGCAGGCGCAGCAAGCCCTGATCGACGCCCTCGCCGCTGCCGACCATTCGCAGGCAGTCAGTGCCTTGGCCGAAGTGCGTCTGGCACTGCGCGCCGCGCACCAAGAGGCTCGCCGGGCCAAGGCTGATGTAAGCGACCACGAATGGCAGCTGCTCTGCGAGAGCGAACAGGCCGTGGAGACACTGGGCAAGACCCTGCTAGAAGGCGCCGCCTGTAACAGCGAAGTCGACCATCCCCAGCGCGCCGCCTGAGTGGTCCGTCTCTTCTATAGCGTAGCGCTGAGCGCCATCAGCGCAACGGCCTCGCAGCCTTCAATGGCGGCGCCGGCAGTATCCCCCGTGGTTCCGCCCAAGCGCTTCTGAACCCATCGGCGCCATCCCCACACCGCCGCGGCGGGCAGAAGCAACAACCAAAGCGCCTGTGCGAGGCCCGCCGCCCAGACGGTCAACAGTAGCGCCGCTGCAACTGCGGCCAAAGCCACGCCGTCCACTGCCGTCCGCGACATCTGCGGCAGCATCGCCGAGGCAATACCGCCGCGTCGGGCGTAGGGCGTGTGGGCCAGCAGCAGGACCGCAGCGGCACGCCCCAGCATGGGCACCAGCACCAGCAGCCACCACCACGCGGTGAGCAGCAGCGCGCTCAGCGCGGACCATTTCAATAGCAGCGCAACGATCAACGCCACCACACCGGCGGCACCGCTGTGCGGGTCCTGCATGATGCGTAGCGTGCGCGCTCGGTCACCGCCGCCCCCGAGCCAGCCGTCCGCGCTGTCCGCCACGCCATCGAGATGCAGCGCGCCTGTCAGCAGCGCCCAGAGCGCGATGAGCAGCGCTGCCACGACGGGTGCCGGGAAAAACCCCTGGATGGTCCCTGCCACCGCCGCCAGCAGCAGGCCAAGGAGCAGCCCCACCAGCGGGTAATACAGCAGTGACAGTCCATTTTCTCGCGCCTCCGGAGCGGGCTGCAGCCTAACGGGAACAATGCTCAGGAATTGCAGTGCGATCAGGAAGGCGCGCCAGTGGCGGCGCAGCGCAGGCTCATTGCCCAT
>JALEHA010000100.1 GCA_022763315.1 Algiphilus sp. | reverse complement strand
AGCGCGTCGATGCCGAAGGTACGCGCCACGCGCTGCGCGCGCAGTGCATTGCCAATACGGCCGATGACGGGCAGTTGCTGACGGGTCATGGCACCAGTATAGGGCGCTGGCGCAGTGCCATGACAGCGCTGTCACACGAGTTCGCGCATGCCTGGCGGGCGCCCAGCGCTGCCGGTTGAAGCGGTCGTTTCAACGGCTTGGGGGGGGGCGGCTGCCACCAGCGTCGCGGGCTACGGCCCGTGCCGCCGATCAACCCGCGGCAGCAATCAGGCCCGCAGGGGTGTCGCCGGGTGGGTCGCCGGCGACTTGAGGGCGCGATAGGGGGGTTTGCTCGAGCGTGCGATCAATGGAGTCGCACGCTCGGCGGGAGTCGGCCGTTAGATATCCAGTGCGTCGAGCGGGTCGAGGGCTTCAAGTTCGACCTTCGGGGCCGACACGGCGGGAAGGTCCTGCTCGTCGAGCACGCCCTTATGAATCTTGCCTTCGGCGATCTCGCGCAGCGCCACCACCGTGGACTTGTCGTTGCCCCAGGTGATGTGGGCTTCGGCCCCGCGCGTCAGCTGACGCGCACGCTTGGCGGCGACCAGCGTGAGCTCGAACTGGTTGGGCAGGTGGTCCAGACAATCTTCAACGGTAACGCGCGCCATGGTGCTCTCGGTGTGTCGTGATCAGACAGCCCGATAGTTTACCCCTTCGCGCTGCCACTGGCCAGAAGTTCATCAATCAGCGCCGTGTGATGACGCTGTACGACTGCGCTGCGCGAACGCGCCGCACGCGCGATGGCGGCGAAATCCGCCTGGGCACGCGCCAGATCGTCGTTGATCAGCAAGTAGTCGTACTCGTCGCAGTGCCGCATCTCGTCGGCCGCCGCGGCCATGCGCCGGGCAATGACCTCGTCGGCGTCCTGCGCGCGCGCGCGCAGGCGGGCCTCCAAGGCGTCGCGCGACGGCGGGAGGATGAACACGCCTACCGCCTCCGGCATGCAGGCCCGCACCTGACGCGCGCCCTGCCAATCGATGTCCAGGATCACATCGCGACCGGCTTCCAGTTCCGTCTCGGTCACCGCACGACCGGTGCCATAGCGTCGCCCGAAGACTTCGGCGTGCTCGATGAAGGCGTGCTCGGCAATCATTTCGTCGAATTGCTCGTCATCGACGAAGTGATAGTGCACGCCATTGATTTCCCCGGGCCGGGGCGCGCGCGTGGTGTAGGACACCGACAGCGCTGCCGGTCGGTCGGAGGCCGCACTCTGCTGCACGTAGTGGCGGGTGAGTGTGCTCTTGCCGCCGCCGCTGGGCGCGGACACGATCAGCAGAACCCCTGGGTCGCGCTCACTCAAGATTCTGCACCTGCTCCCGCATCTGCTCGATGATGACCTTCATCTCGACCGCGGCACGCGTGAAGCGCTGATCCTGCGACTTGGACGACAAGGTATTGGCTTCGCGATTGAGTTCCTGCATCAGAAAGTCCAGGCGCCGGCCGATGGCCTCGTCGCGCTCCAGCACCGCACGCACCTCGTGAATGTGGCCGTCGAGTCGGACCATTTCCTCGTCGACATCGGCGCGCTGGGCCACCAGCGCCAGCTCCTGCTCCAGTCGCCCGGCGTCGACCTCGACACCCAGGTCGCGGCAGCGCGTGCGCAGCCGCTCCATCCACTCCTCTCGGACTTCGGGCAGACAGGTGCGGACCTGCTCGACCTGCTCGGCCAGGGCATTGCAGCGCTCGCGCAGAGTATCGGCCAGATGCTGACCTTCCCGGCGGCGGGCCTCGCGCAGATCCTGTAGCGCGCGGTCAAAGGCGGTCTCGGCGGCCTCGAAGAGCTGCGTCAGATCCGGCTTCTGTTCGCGCACCACGCCCGGAAAGCGCAGCACGTCCATCGGATCGGGCGTTTCGAGCGAGCCCCAGGCACGCTCGGTACTGTCGATGGCGTGTTTGAGTTGTTTGAGACGCTCTGGATCGACCTCGATGGCGCCGGCCGAGGCGTCGGCCAGGTAGCGCAATTGCGCCTCGACCTTGCCGCGGGACAAGTATTTGCCGGCGCGTTGTCGGAAATTGCCCTCCAAGGCGCGGAAATCATCGGGCAGACGAAAGCTGAGGTCGAGGTAACGATGATTGACCGACCGCAGTTCCCAACGAATGGTGCCGCCGTGCGCTTCCGCTTCACCCTGGGCGAAGCCGGTCATGCTTTGCGTCATGCGCGTATCCGCGAAGTGATGTGACCGCGCATTGTAACCAGCGCGGGCGACGTTGCCGCCGCCCGCACATCGGCGCTATTTCTTCTTTTTCTTGACCTTGCCGCGAAGGTCCTTGACGCGCTTGCTGACCTTGCCGGCGGTCTTGCGCGCCGTGGTCAATGCGCTGTCGGCGGCCGACTTCAGCCGCTTGCGGCTCTTGGCAGGCGCAGCCGCCACCTTGTCAACGCGCTCGGCGACGGTCTTCTTGACCGCCGCGGCCTTCTTGGACGCGGTCTTGGCGGCGGTATCGACACGCTTGCTGACCGCACTCGACACCTTGGCCACCGGCGACTTCTTGGACGCCGCCTTCTTGGTGGTGGTCTTCTTTGCTGCAGACTTCTTGACGGCCGCCTTCTTTGCGGCTGTCTTCTTGGCGGCGACCTTCTTCACTGCTGCCTTCTTGGCCGCGGTCTTCTTGGTCGCTGTTTTCTTGGCGGCTGACTTCTTGGCAGCCCCCTTCTTCGCCGCTGACTTCTTGGAAGCCTTCTTTGTCGCCGTCTTGGTGTCCGCCATGATGGCCTGCTCCTTCGTTCGCAACTGCTAACGTGCGGCGGGATGCCGCTCCCTGGACAATGCTGCTTGACTTTTT
>JALEHA010000099.1 GCA_022763315.1 Algiphilus sp. | reverse complement strand
GCGTAAAGCGCGGCGCCACTCGCACTGCCGTGGCCGGCTACCATGGGCGCGTCAACGGGCAGTGCGAAGGGGGCGGCCACCGATGATGGCGCTGTGGTTATCTGCAAGCTGTGCGCTCGGGGTGGGCTTGGCGCTCTTCGGCGAATCCACCGGAAGCCAAAGGCTGCAATGGGTGGGCAAGCCGCTGGCGGCCGTGAGCTTTGTGCTGGCCGCGCTGGTTTGGGGGGCCTGGGAAACCAGCTATGGCAAGACCCTGCTTGTCGGTCTGTGCCTGGGGGCGGTGGGCGACGTCCTGCTGATCCCGCGCTGGCATGCGCGTGCCTTTATGGGCGCGCTGAATCTCTTCCTGCTTGGGCATGTCGCCTATGTCGTCGCCTTTGCGGCGCTGCCCCTGCATGGTGGCGCGGCCGCGCTGGCCGCCGTCGCCACGGTGGCGACGGGTGCGGGCCTTGCCGTGTGGTTGCTTCCGCATATCTCCGATGATCTGCGCACCGCCGTTCTGACCTATTTCGGCGTGATCGGCGTCATGCTGGTGACGGCGGTCAGCGCCTTCTGGGCGGGCGCATCGGTGCTGCTTGCGCTCGGCGCCCTGGGTTTCGCGGCCTCGGATGTGGCCATGGCGCGCGAGCGGTTTGTACGGGCCAGTCCGATCAACCGGCTCGTCGGTATGCCGCTGTATTTCGCTTCGCAGATGGCCCTGGCAGCCAGCGTGGCCACCGTCACGGGCGTCTGAGGCGGCGCGGCCCCCCAAAAAGATGACCCCGCCGCAGCAGGGTCAAGGAACTACAACGCGGACCTGTTGCAGGCGCGCAGCCGCCGGTATCCGTGGCGGGCCGAGCGCCTCACGCGGTGACGGCATGGCCCTCTCCCGCAGACGCCTCGACGCTAGTACGCACAAATTGCAGGCGAGTGACTTTGCATTGACACGCGCGTGACAGCGCCGCTCCGGAGACAGCGCGGCGCTCAATCCATCATCACGGCATTGGGGAAGTAGGCCGACACCGTCCAGTGTGGCGCGTTGACGATCTCGCTGATGCGCAGATCGGCCGCCACACTGATCAGACAGTAGGCGTCTTCCGGCTGCATGTGATGGCGCGCGCAGAGTGTGTCCACCAGGTGGCGCACGGCATCGCGCGCGGCCTGCATCAGGTCCGGCCCGATGCCCGTGGTGACACAGAAGCCACGCTGATACTCACTGCGAAGCGGGGCCGCTGGCAGATCGAGCATCGGGCTCGGCGGGCCCTTGCCCTTGTGCAGTGTGACGCGCAGGTGGACGTCCATCGGCGCCTCGATAGCGGTGCCGCAGACTTCGCCATCGCCCTGGGCAACGTGGGTATCGCCCAGCGACAGCAAGGCGCCGGGGACCGCCACCGGCAACCACAGCCTCGCCCCGGCGACTAGATCGCGGCAGTCCATGTTGCCGCCCGTGCGATAGGGCGGGATCACCACGTGCGTGCCGTGTTCGGCCGGCGCCACGCCGATGGTGCCGATGAAGGGGCGGACTGGGATGCGCACGCCGGGCAGAAATTCCGCGGCCTGTGCATCGTGGCGCGAGACGATCAGATGCGCTGCAGAAAAATCCGCGGCGAGCAGCCCGAATCCGGGAATGATTGCGGTCCAGCCCCAGCCCGAAGGCTGCACGGCGAGAATGTCGATGGCCAGCGCGTCGCCGGGCTCGGCGCCATCGACATAGAGCGGACCGCTGAGCGGGTTGGCGCGCTCGGCGGACAGGCCGGCCACCGCATCTACCGTGGCATCCGGGCGAATCTGTCCGCCCGAGGCGTCCGCGCAACGCACCTCGACGCGGTCGCCGGGGGCAATCGTGAGGGCCGGCGGGGTGTCGCGGTCCCAGCCGAGATGGCGGGCATGGTGGTGCAGGCTATGCTGGTGCACGTACCGCCCCCCGGCGTTGTTCGAAGCGCGCCACGACGTCGCGCATATCGACCGGCAGCCGGTCGTACAGCGGTCGCAGAATACGGGGCGGGACTTCACCGTAATAGGCTTCGGCGATGGCGCCGGCGATGCAGGCCTGGGTGTCGGCATCGCCGCCCAGACTGATGGCCTTGCGGATGGCGTCTTCGACGTCGCTCGATTCGAGGAAAGCGATGATGGCCTCCGGCACCGATCCGGGACAGCTGGCATCAAATCCATAGTGCGGGCGGATTTCGTCCAGGCTGCGATCGAGGTCGTAGCCGAAGCGCAACCGCAGCCGCATGCGCAGATCCTCCCTGGTGATGCCGCTGCGCGCCAGAAACACCGCCAGCGCGACAGCCTGTGCGCCGCGGATGCCTTCGGGGTGATCGTGCGTCGGCAGAGCGCTGGCCTGTGCTGCGTCCAGAACAGCGGCCTCGGCATCGAACAGCCAGCCGATCGCCGAGACCCGCATCGCGGAGCCGTTGCCGAAACTCGCCGCACCGTTGTGCGGCGCGCGCAGCCATTTCGCGAAACCGACGCCGTAGCCGGCGTGCGGATAGCGGTGGCCCCACCGCAACAGTGCGGCGCGGTAGTCGGCGTCGCGCATGGCCGCGTCGGCGATGGCGACGGTCAACACGCTGTCGTCCGTGGCGCGGCAATGGGGATCCCACAGGGGGAAATCCTCGTGCTTGATCGGTGCCGCCTCGTACACCGAGCCGATCATGTCTCCAGCGATGGCTCCGAGCATGTTGCCTCCGCGCGTCGCAGGGCCGCTCAGGGTATCTCAGCCTCGGGGCTTGTGGAATAGCGTGACATTGTGTGCCGGCATCTCGACATGCCAGCCGCGGTGCTTGGCGATCCACGCCATGGTCCGATGCGGATAGAACAGCACGTGGGTGGGATCACGCAGGTAATGCCAGTGCGCGAGGTCCTCCGTGGCCGCCGGCGGGGTGCCGGTCATGATCCCCAGCCAGCCGCCCGGGCGTAGCAGTCGGTCCAGCTGCAGCAGTGTCTCGGGGGGACGGTGCAGGTGCTCGAAGACCTCACTGGCGGTGACGAAGTCGTAGCGACGATCGAGGCAGCGGCTGTCCGGCTGGAACAACGGATCGTAGAGCGCGACCTCATGGCCGGCCTCACGCAGCATCTCGGCCAGGGCCGGGCCCTCGCCGCAACCGAAGTCCAGGCCCTGCGCGGCCGCCGGAAGACGCGGCTGCAATGCATCGAACAGCGGCTGCAGGAAACGCCGGTAGCCGGGGTCGTCCGGCTGGTTGCGATGCAGTTGGTAATAGGCGCGCTCGCTGCGCGCATCGGGCCATTGTGCGGGGTCGCGTTGCACCAGGCCGCAGTGGTCACACTGGCCGAAGTCGACGCCGCGCACGCAGCTCAGGTGTCGCATAGCAGCCTGCCCGCAGAGCGGGCAGGCGCTGTCTTCAGACATGGGCGGGGGATGGTCCCTCGACGTCGGCATGCAGCGTGATCGGCGGTGGCAGCAGGGTGTACATCACCGGCGTGACCAGCCGTCCGATCAGCGTGGAACTGATGAGCCCGCCAATGATGACCCAGGCCAGCGGCGAGTACAGCGCGGAGTCTGCCAGCGCCAGGGCGAGCAGGCCGGCCACCGCGGTGGAGGTGGTCAGCAGGATGGGCAGGAAACGGATCTCGCCGGCCTCGATGACCGCTTCGCGCAATTCCTTGCCCTGGCGGCGAAGCAGATTGGTGAAGTCCACCAGCAGGATGGAGTTCTTGATCTCGATGCCGATGAGCGCGATGAAGCCGATCATTGCCGTGAAGCTGATCGGATTGTTGGTCAGCAGCAGTGCCAGCAGCCCGCCCATGATGCCGAGTGGCACGACGCCGGCCACGATCAGCATGCTGCGGAAGCTGCCGAACTCCAGGATCAGCACGGCGAGGATGCCGAAGACCGCGATCAGGATGGCAGTGCCGAGGCCGCCAAAGGCCTCCTGACGGCTTTCGACCTCACCAGCGATATCCAGGGTGTAGCCGGCGGGCCAGTCCAGGGCCCGGATGCGCTCGACGATGTCCCAGGTCAGCGTCTCGGTGTTGTAGCCGGGTTCGGTGAAGGCGGTGACCAGGGCTGCACGGCTGCGCTGTTCGCGCTCGATGCGGGCCGGAGAGGTCGCCAGCTCGATGCGCGCCAGCTGCTCCAGGGGAATTTGCGCGCCTTGGGCATTGGGTACGTGCAGATCATGCAGGCTGTCCAGACGTGCGGTGGTCTCCATCGGGCCGCGCACGATGATCGGGTAATCGTCGCCGCGGGCGTTGTACACCGTGCCTGCTGGCAGTCCGGACAGGGCGATGCGGGTGGTGGTGTCCAGGGTAAGGGCATCCACGCCGAGCAGGCCGAGGCGCTGCTCGTCCGGGTTCAGCGCCAGATCGAGCCGGGTGCGCCGTTGCGAGTTGACGATGTCCCGCACGCCGGGGGTATCGCGCATGATGTCCTCCACCTGGGCCGCCAGGGTGCGCAAGGTGTCGAGATCGCGTCCGAGCACGCGCAGGGCGATAGGCGCCTCCGTGGGCGGGCCGTTCTCGAATTCGCGCAACACGATGTCGGCGCCAGCGATGTCCTCGAAGCGGTCGCGCATGCGGCCATAGAACAGCGGCGTGGTTTCGCCGTCGAAGCGCTTCAACTGCAGAAAGATCTCGGCGTAGTTTGGCGCCACTTCGCGCTGGAAGATGTTGTAGTAAATCTGCGGATTGCCGCGGCCGAGGTTGGCCATGACGTGGTCGACTTCCTCCTGCTCCAGCAGGATGGTCTCGACCTCGCGCAGCACCCGGTCGGTGGCCATGCGGTTGCTGCCATCGGGCAGGCTGATCTGGACCAGGGCCTGCGGCGTGTCCGCCTTGGGGAACATGGCCAGACCCACTGCCGGTGGCACCAGGGCGACCGTGGCCAGCACCGCCACCAGGCTGAGACCTAGCGTCAGCCATCGCTGCCGCAACGCGCCCTTCAGCAGGGGGCGGTAGACGCCGTGAATGAAGCGCATGACCGTGCGCAGGATGAGGTTGCCTTCGCTGTCCGTGGTGCGCGGCAAGGTACGGCTGGCGAGAAAAGGGATGATGGTGAGGGCGACGATGAGCGACGCCGTTACGGTGAAGGTCACCGCCAGCGGCAACCCGCGGATGAAGTTGCCCGATTCGCCCGGCAGTGCGAGCAGGGGCAGAAAGGCGAACAGCAGGGTCGCGGTACTGCCGAGCACTGCCAGCGTGATCTGGCGCGTGGCCAGCAGCGCCGCCTCGGCGCGATCGTGGCCCAGGCGCAGGTAGCGCGCGATGTTTTCGGTGACCACGATGGAGTCGTCCACCAGCAGGCCGAGCGCCACCACGAAGCCGGCGATGGAGAGCTGATTCAGCGTGTAGCCGGTGAAGTACAACGCGGACAAGCCCATCGCCAGCGATAACGGAATCGACACCATGACCAAGCCAGCGGAGCGCAGGCCAAGCGGGAGCAAGGTGAAGGACACCGCGATCAATGCGATCAGGAAATCCTTGGTGAGGCGGCCGATGCGCGCCTCTACATTGCGTGATTGATCGAAGGCGCGCACGAGGCGCACGTCGCCCGGTAGCTCGGCCTCGAAGCGGTCGAGGGTGTCCCAGATAAGGGCGCGGGTATCGATGGCGCTGCGCTTTTCGCGTTGATTGGCCACCACGTAGACCGCGCGCTCGCCGTCCAGGCGCGCGGTATGTCGCTCCGGCCCGAAATCCCAGCGCACGTCCGCCACGTCGCCCACCCGCACCAGACGGTTGCCGTCGGAGACGACGACGGTATTGCGGAGCTGATCGAGCCGTTCGATATCTCCGCTGCTGCGCAGGTTGAGCCGGCGCTCGCCCGCGTCCACCGAGCCTCCGGGAACATTGCGCGCGCGATCGACCACCGCCTGATGCACCTGAACGGCGGCGATGCCAGTCTCGGCCAGGCGTGCGAAGTCCAGTTCCACGCGCAGCTCGCGCTCGGGCAGGCCCTGGATCTCCACGTCCTTGATGGCGTCGATGCTCTCCAGCCGGTCCTTGAGGTCTTCCGCGGTGTTCTCCAGCGTCTCCCAGGTCGCGCGCTCGGAGACGATGCCAAGCTGCACGATGTTGACCAGACCCGGATTGATGCGCTCCACCTCGACCCGGGCGACCCCTTCCGGGAAGTCGGGGCGTAGCAGATCGATCTCGCGATTGATGGCGTCGAAGGTGCGGTCGGTATCAACCCCGACGATGAATTCCGCGCGCACCGTGCCGAGTGAATCGTCGGCGGTGCCGGCAATGACCTTGACGTCGTCCACCGCCTTCAACGCATCCTCGATCGGTTCCACCAGTTGCCGTTCGACCTCCAGTGCGTCGGCGCCGGGATAGACCGCGATCACGCGATAGGCGGAAATGTCGAAGACAGGATCCTCGGTGCGCGGGATCTGCTGCCAGCTGGTCACCCCGATGGCGCTGAGCAGTGCAAAGGCCACCAGCATGAAGGCCGGATTGCGGACGGAGAATTCGGTCAGTCGCATGGTGAGCGGCGCTAGTCGAGCAGGCGAACGGCTTCGCCGTCGCGCAGGAAGCCGGCGCCAGCCGTGACGATGCGCGCATCAGGCGGCAAAGGGTCTTCGAGCACGGCGCGCCGATCGTCGAACCAGCGCACGCGTACCGTCTGGGCCGCCACGCGCGTGCCGCCTTCGCGGAGACGGAAGATCAAGGCGCCCTCGTCGCGCTGTTCCACCAGCGCGTCGAAGGGAATGCTGCTGTGCGTGTCGTCGCGTTCGACGGTGCGGATGCGGGCACGGGCGAGCAGGCCGCTGGCGAGTTGGGGGCTCTGTTCGGCATCAAGGGCGATGTCGATATCGAAGGTGCCGGTGCGTGGGTCAGCCTGACGGCCAATCTCCGAGACCGTTCCGGTCAGGGTCAGCTCCGGATAGGCGGAGAGCTGCACGCGGGCGTGGTCGCCCACGCCCACGCGCAGGGCCTCGCGGTCCGGCAGCGATGCCGCCAGCACGAAACCGCCACCGACATTGCCCACGGCCAGCACCGGTTGTCCGCCCGCGACGGTTTCGTTGGCTTCCACCAGACGGCGCAGCACCACCCCGTCCGCCGGTGCGCGGATCACGGCATGGCGCTGGTTGAAGCGTGCGCTGCGCAGCCCTGCTCGCGCTACTTCATAGGCGGTTTCCAGATCATCCAGTTGCTGCTGGGTGATGACATTCTCGGCGCGCAGGCGGCGCCCGCGTTCGAGATCGCGCAGCGCCTTGTTGGC
>JALEHA010000098.1 GCA_022763315.1 Algiphilus sp. | reverse complement strand
CGATCAGTTTTTTGAAGATCTCAGGCTAGTCGGTCTGCCAGCAAGCATGGCGTGGTTTGTTCACTTGGCGTAGCTGCTGTATTCATCCGCCTGTTAGCCAGGCGCCATCAGAGATCAATCGTTTGCGCCCAACGGAACGTCCCGCTCTCCATGGGGTAGCCGCGCTGGTTGGTCGCGATGGTCACGCCATTGACCGATGCGACGCAGGAGTGATGGGTGCGTCCGTAGATCCAGAGCCGAACAGTGTCGCTGAGCAGTTGGTCAAAGCGATTGTGGAACGCCGGCGTCAGCGCGTTTCGTCCGTGGTCCGGGTGAATGAGTGACGCATCCGTACTCGGGGCGGTGTGCGTCACGACCACCGTGGGTGGTCCCGGCTGATTGAGCATGGAGGCAAGCCATTGGTAGCTGGCTTGGCAGTACTGGCGTATCTCCACGGGCTTGATTGGGCGGTCACCGACGCGGATGGTCTTGAAGTCGCTAAGGGCCTCCCGCGCTAGGGCCATGGTGGCATCCGGTGCGCCGTTGGCTTCGAAGTCGGTCCACAGGGTGCATCCCAGGAAGCGGACACCAGACAAGCTAATGGCGTCGCGCTCGAGCAGATACACATTCTCCGTTCTACCTGCAACGACGCGCGCCTCTTTCACGAGCTCCGAGAAGTCATGGCCATACTTGTCCACTTTGGAGGCCGCGCGTCTTCGAACATTCCTCAAACGCGAAGTAGCGCGACCTACTCTCCGCGCAAATACTCGACCGGCCCTAGCTCATAAATGGGATGTGAGTGATCCTGGAGCCATCGAGCCAAAGCGCCGTGAGCGACGCCACTCAGGACGAGATAGAGCCATTTACGCCGTTGCTGAATCGCGGAGCGGAGGCTGGCGCAGACCACGTCGGGGTTCGGGCGGTCAGCAATAGCGTCCAACGCGGAGACCACAATGAGGGTCGGGCGATCGGTGATCTCGTGGAGATCATCGAGGTAGTCGGCCCATTGCCACGAGGCAAGCCTGACGACCGCTTCCCCTAGTTCGGCTGCAGTGAGCGCAGCGGCCTGATCCCGCAGCGTGGCCAGCACATCGCACGACGCGGAGGCGTCGATCTGCAGCGTCGTGTAGCCCTCTTCCCTTGCCTGCTCACACAGAGCCTGCTCGGCCTGTTGGCATGCCTTGGGGGCTCCCCGAAGTACCAGGGGCGACATGGCCCCTGTCGAGAGCCGCCAAAGACGCCACCGGGCCTCATCGGTGAGGTGGTCGTTGAGGGCGGGCACTTGGTTCAATGCCCCCTTCGCAAGCTGTTGATGTCGTCCATGCGGTGCTTTCCGGTCGCTACTCGGCGCAGCGCGTTGCTTCAGTCATGAGGTGCTGCGCCCATTCTGGCGTCGATTCGCCACGGTTCACGAGCAAGCACCGCCCCCGCAAGTGCAGCAGGATTCGAGGCTTCGGAACACCCTCGTGCATCGGTGCGGTGTTGTCGAGAACGCGCACCTCGTGACAGTGCGGCATGAGCTGCGTCAGATTGTGGCGCGACGTCTCCCAGCGCTGACGGACCTTGTCGGCGGGGATCGCATGGCCACCCTTCGCCGCCCGCGCCGCGATGCGCTCGAGATGGGTCTCGACGGAAGCCAGCCCCATGGAAAGGACCCGAACCGATCGCCCCTTCTCCGCTGCGTCGAGCAGCGCATCACGAATCGAGTTGCCGCCGAGCGTGGTCTCGAAGGTGTAGTCGTCGTCCTGCGCGATCGCCCGCTGGAGTTGGCGAAACCCGATCCGCCAGGCCTCACCGTTGGCCGCCTCCTCCCCGATCCCGGGATCACCGGCCATCAACTGGCGGGTGATCTCATCGGGGTTGCAGTAGTCGCCACCGGCCTGGCGGATGTACGCGCCGATGATCGAGCTCTTGCCGGCGCCGTTGACGCCTGCAATGACGGTGATCACGTTGGTACCTCGGTATCGCCGGGGCGGTGATGGCGGCCGAGGTCCTCTTCGGTTGCCTCGAAGACGGCGTCAGCGGCCACTCGCGAGGCCGGTGCCGCAATGCGCGCATAGAGCGCGTCGAAGGCCGTTTCGCTTGAGGTGCTGTTCGCTGCGCTTGCTTCCCGGTCAGAGGGGGTGGGCGGGGAGAACGCTGATGGCTGTCTCTTTCGTGGCATGACGGCTCCCTTGATGGATCCACTTCATCGCATTCTTGCCGCCGCCGGGAATTACGCAAGCCCGTTAAGCGGACCGATTCACCCCCTTTCGGGAAAGGGCTGCGCGGGCACAAGAGACAGCTAGCGTGCTGCTGGCGGCACCACCGGCGCGACAGCTACGTGAGTGCTGGCGGCGCTCATCCGGCATAGCCCGGCAATTAACAGGAGCCCCATCTATGCCACCGGACCGAGAGGTTGGTGGTCTGCGTGCGATTGAGATCCTCTGGACCCCACGCTCACCCGGTCCGGCTGTGTAGCCCTCCCATACGCGTCACAGGCGCAATCGCCAAGTCGCAGAAATATCGGGGAATTCAGGTCGCTTGCATATTCTGGAACCGGGTGTGAACTGGATGCGCGTGAATTCGCACGCCATGCATTCATCAACCAAGGAACATCAATGTCTGCGACTACGAGCATCAAACGGCCGGGCTTCATGGAAGAGACCGCCGCCACGGACACTAGCGGATACCTCGTTGGCATCGTGATGGAAGCGGACGGGGGCGAAAGCTCCGCCGGACTTCTGGAAGCCCACGACGAGGCGGCTCAGGAGTACGGGGCAGAGCCTGGACGAGAGGCTGCTGCCTCCGAAGCCGCAAACACCGCCGGGAGGACTGCTCATGAGTGAGCGCATCAACCCGGCCGAACACATGGGGGTCTATCTCGACTTTACGGAGGACGACATTGAGAACGCCGCCCGCATAAACGGCCAGCTCGCGCTGATCGGGTTGCCGCAGCTGACGCTGACGGAACTGGATGAGCTTCTCGGCTGCGTTTCCGCGGAGAAGCTCGCCCGCCATCTTCGGAACGCCCCGCACTGTCAGGCATCGAGGGACTGGCTCGAGGAGGCCTGGAAGTGGCTCCCTGACCAGCCGCACTACCAGTGCGCCAAGCCCGGAACACTCGGCGGGTTTCCGTTCAATGCGTGCTACATCTGCAACACGGGCAAGCGACCAGAGGGTTGGGAATGACAGGGATACTGATCGCGGTCGGCGGAATTTTTCGCCTTGGCGCTAGGTATGCAAACCGAGGAGGTTGTTCACGGGAAGGCAGAGCCGGCTGACGGGTGGTTGATAGTTCAAGCTGGCATGAGGGCGGTGCCAGTTGTAGTGATGCAGCCAGTACGGCAGATGGGTTGCGCGTTGGTCGGAGTGTGCGTAGGAGCGGGCATAGGCCCACTCGCGTAACGCAGTCTGGATCAGCCGCTCGGCCTTGCCGTTGGTCCGCGGTCGACAGGCCTTCGTGCGGCGATGCCGGATGCCCAGGCGTCGGCAGGCCTTGGCAAAGGCCCGCGAGCGATAGCAGGCGCCGTTGTCGGTCAACGCGCGGCGGATCGGCACACCCAGGCCGCGGTAGTAGTGCACAGCTGCAATCAGGGCGCGCCAGGCGCTGGCGCCGGTTTCGTCCGGTTTGATCGTCGCCCAGCTCACACGGCTGTGGTCGTCGATGGCGATATGCACATAGTCCCAGCCCGCCCGATACGAGCGTCCTGCCTGACGGTCGCCGGTCACGCGATGCCCCGGGCGCCAGAACCGGCCGAGTTTCTTGATGTCCAGATGCAGCAGATCGCCGGGCGCGTCGTGCTCATAGCGCGTGACCGGCGGTACGGGATCCAGTGCCGACAGCCGGTTCAGTCCAGCGCGCCGAAGCACGCGCGCCACCGTGGCAGTAGAGATTCCGAGCTCGCCGCTGATCTCGCGACAAAATACGCCGCTCGCGCCGCAAGGTCACGATCCGCTCTCGGGTGGCCTCGGACAGGCGATGCGGGCAACGCCGCGGCCGTGAGCTGCGTTCCAGAAGCCCGGGCCAACCTTCCTCCTTATACCGACGCAGCCACTTGTACGCGGTACGGGCGCTCACGCCCGCCGCATGGGCGGCCTCGACCGGTCGAAGGCCGTGTTCGACGATGTGACGTACCAACAGGGCTCGACCGTGAGCGGTCAGACGCGCATTCTTGTGCGTGTTCATCCGGGTTGCTCCTTAGGCTGACGGGCCTTGACACCCATCAGCTTCGGGCCAGCGGCCCCGGATGAACAGCCATCAACATGCCCGATTGACGCCCTATGGTCGAGCCCTTTTGGTTCGGCGGATGCTGGAAGAGGGGCTTCGGGCCGAGGAAGCGGCGCAGGCAGCGGGTGTGAGTGTGCGCACTGCCTACAAGTGGCGCCGCCGCTACCTGGATGAAGGCGAAGCGGGGTTGAGCGATCGGGGTTCGCGCCCGGCGCGCTGTCCGCATCGGACGGCGCATTCGCTGTGCGAGCGGATCATTGCGCTGCGTCGCGAGCGACGCACCTACCGTCAGATTCATGCGTGCACCGGGGTGTCGATGGCCACCATTGGCCGCGTGCTGCAGCGCGCCGGGCTCAATCGGCTGTCGGTGCTGGATCCACCCCGACCGGTACGGCGCTACGCCTGGGACCGGCCTGGCCAGATGCTGCACCTGGATGTGAAGAAGCTCGGGCGTTTCCACCGTCCGGGGCATCGCGTCACCGACAGCCGGCGCCTGAGCTCACGCGGGGCGGGCTGGGATTACGTCCACGTCGCCGTCGACGATGCCTCCCGGCTGGCGCTGAGCACCGTGCATGCCGACGAAACCGGCCGCAGCGCGTGCCGGGCGCTCATCCAGGCCATCCGCTACTACCGGGGCTTCGGCATCACCATCGAGCGCGTCATGACCGACAACGGCGCCTGCTACAAGTCGCAGTGCTTTGCCCGGCTGCTCCGCCGCCTGGGTATCCGCCACGTGCGCACCAAGCCCTACACCCCGCGCACCAACGGCAAGGCCGAGCGCTTCATCCAGACCGCCCTGCGCGAATGGGCCTACGCCAAAAGCTATGACAACGCCGACCAGCGCACCCAGCATCTACCCGCCTGGCTCCACCAGTACAACTGGCATCGGCCACACGCCAGCCTGAACTACCAAACGCCCGTCAGCACCCTCGGCTTATCCGTGAACAACCTGGTGGGTTTACACAGGTAGGCGGCCTGATTTTCTATCTCGCCGCCAGTGATACGGATGACGATGATCCTACGGGGGAGGGCTAGTACTTCTGCCGCAACTGCTGGGATCAGGGGTGCGAGCTGTGCACACCGCCGTCGCACGATGATCGCTCCTCGATGTTCGGCGATGACTGGGCGCCCTCCCCCCGAGACAGCTCGCATCGAGGTCAATTTGTGCACTTCTCTCGAAGCCAAAAATGAAGCACCGCACCGGCCCTGGTTGCGGATGGCGGCACACCGCTCTCGCCGACCTAGGAGCAGCTGGGCGCTATGCGGCCAGCTACTCCCACTACCGCAGTAGTCGCTCACCAAGTGCGAGCAGATGCAGCATTTCCTCATCGTCAGGGACAGCCTCCGCTGGCAGCACGTGAGGTGCCTGCCTTGCGAGACCAAGTTGTGGCCTGCGAGCGGCTTCCTGCCATTGCCGCATGCGGGCTACCGCTTCCGACACCGAAGTTTCGGGGGCCTTGAGGGCATCGAACAATGCACGCAGCGCTCGTTCCTTCGAGGATTCACCGCACAGCGGACGAGATGCAGGTGCGATGGCGTCATAGCGAGACGGGCCCCATAGAGCACTGCCAACAAATTATCGAACAAAGACGAGTCTGCTTGATTGTCCTGCGACGTGCGCGCCTCGCTCCCATGATACCAGCGGTACGAGCACCAGAAGCTGCCTTCCAAATCCGAGTGGGCACTGCTCACCGTCAGAATTGTTGCGTCACCCGCGGCAAGCGAGAAAAAGCTCGCGATTATGGCGGTGGGCCCGGTCGCCACGCTCCGCCAGGAGCGCTGCGCCCGAACGGCCTTGGAGGCAGACCCGTGCTCCCCGGCTGCTCCGTCCATTTGGAGGCCCCTTCCGTGCCCTAACCATGCAGGACGCCGCCGAGATAGCGGCGGACATAACGCACTCTCTCCAGCCCGTCATCCAGCATGTACCGCAAGGCAGACAGGCCGGCCAGCGGGCCAAACTCGTGCGGTCGCTTGAGCCAGGCGTCGGCCTGGGACGAGTCGACGAAAAGGTCATGCAACACCCTATAGATGCCCATCAAATGGCTTACCCGGGTCAGCATCTCTTGGATAGCCGCATCGCTATAGGCTGCCGGATCGAAACCATTGCTGCGCCACGCGTCCGGTTCCGCGGCATCGACATCCAGCAGCGCTGCGAGCTCGGCGTCTGAGATTGCCCATTGTTCGGCCAGCCGTAGCGCTACCTTGAGGCCGGCCTCAGCCTCACGCGGGGTGAGTTCGGTTTGTTTTGGCGGACGCGGATCACTGCTCACTCCAAGCCTCCCGTGGTGAACGCGCGACGCGGATCCAAAAGATCCGGGCACAATGGCCCGGATCGACAATCAGTGCGAACACTCTGAGTCTGTTGTAGACCCATGCCACCAAGGAGTACCGGCGCCAGCGGAAATACAACGGAAGCATGATTCCAATGCCACCGAGCGCTGAACTACCAGTGCACTACTCTGCGACACTTGTTGGTTCGCCGGTACAGAACAAACCACATCGACCCCATCCTTCGTACGCACCAACTGCTCGGGCGGCGTTCAAGTCTCGGTTTGGGCCTTCTCGTGAGTTTCCGCATCAACGAGCTAGTCCCCACAACGTTCGTGGCGCGTCCCCCCCCCAGCTCGCCACCACGCTTCGGCGTCAATGTGACATCATCTCCCGCACGGCATCCCGCACCGCGTTGGCTCGCTCCATGGGTAGGAAATGGGTTGTTCCGGTCAGGACGTACACCTCGGCGGCGGGGAGGAAGGCGCGCATACGCTGACGTGCCCTTGGCGAGAAGGTTGATGCGCGTTCCGCGGCCAATGCGATCACCGGACACTGCAAGTCACGGATGCCGGGCCAGGGGTTGTGTTCGGTATGGGCGAAGGTGGTGCTTTCCCACTCCGGCGTGCAGGCCAGTCGAACCTCATCGCCATGCTGCACGAGACCGTGCTGGACATAGGCTTCAAGCCAAGCCTCGGGCCAGGTCTTGAAGCCTCCGCGGCCACGGTAGTTGTCCAGGGCCACGGTGTGCGAGTCGAACGCCCGGCGCCGGCGTGCCGCGCCGGCCGCCAGGGACAACCGGTGGGACTGGCGCAGCAGCTTGGCCAACCACAACTGCCAGCCCTGCCAGCGATCCATTATCACGGGCTCGGCCAGGATCAGGCCCAGCACCTTGCCCGGCCGCCGGGCCGCGGCCATGATGCTGGTGGTGGCGCCGATGGAGTGGCCGGCCAGCCAGACCGGCTCATCCAGGCGATCCAACCAGGCGGTGAGGTCCTGGTAGTAGGTTTCCCAACCCCGGAACGTCGCAGTATCCGCCGCCGCGGCGCTGGCCCCGTGGCCGCGCATGTCCCAGGCGAGCACGTTGCAATCGTCCGCGAGCTGGTCGAGCAGCGGCCTGTACAACCGGCCATGAAAGCCCGTCGCATGGGCCCAGTGCAGCGTGGGGCGCCCGGCTGATCGCGGCCAGCGCCACAGCGCGATGTCACGGCCATCCGGGGCGGTGAATCCGTCGCGCTCGATCGCGCGGGGCGTCTCAGTAGGGTTTTGGCAGGCCGAGGACATGTTCACCGATGTAGTTGAGTAGCATCTCGTTATTGATGGGTGCGATCTCCATCAGCCGGGCCGAGGGCCATAGCGTGATGATGTCGTGATCCTTGTCGAAGCCGTAGCCGCCCTGGGCTTGCAGCCGCGGCCTCGGCAGGCTTGACCGCGGCGCGCGAGCCGAGCAACTTGGCCATGTTGGCATGGTCGCCGGCGTTGCCGCCCGCATCTAGGGGGTCGCGGCGGCCTGGATCATCATGAGCCGGGCGGCCGCCGGTTCGGCCTTGGCCTCGGCCAGCCGGTGCTGCAGGGCCTGGTAGCGCCCGATGGGTACGCCGAAAGGCTTGCGTTCGTTGGCGTAGGCCACGGCCTTTTTCAGCGCGTAGGTGCCCAGGCCCACGGACATGGCGGTCACCAGCAGGCGTTCCGAGTTCAGCGCCTCGAACATGCCGGCCAGGCCCTGTCCCGGGTTGCCGATCAAGCGGTCCGCGCCGAGCTCGACGTCGTCGAAGAACACCAGGTACTGGCGCTCCGACCAGCCCACGTCGATATTCAGGGGCTGCAGTTCCACGCCGGGCGCGTCGGCATTCACCTCGAACAGGGACATGCCCTCGGTGCGCCGCTCGACCTCGCCGGACTTCCGGTTGCAGGCGACGACCAGCATGCGATCGGCGTCCGCCGCGCCGGAGATGAACACGTTGCGCCCGGTCAGGCGGTAGCCGTCGCCATCCGACGTCGCCAGCGAGGACATCGCGAAGCTGTTGGTGCCGACATCCGTCTCGGTAATGGCGAAGCAAAGATTCTGGGCGCCGCTGATCGTCGGCTTGACGAAACGCTCCATCTGATCGGGCGTACCGTGGCGGATGAACGGCTCCCGCGCAAAGCCGATGAGCAGCAACATGGGCAACACCAGTCCGGCCTCGGCCGGCGCTTCCATCAGCGCGACCAGTTCCACTTGGCCGCCGCCGCCCAGTTCCTCGGGAATGGTGATGCAGAGCAGCCCGTATTCGCCCAGCGCCTCCCAGGCCTCCTGTGGGAAGTGATGGTGATCGATGCACTGCGCATGTATTCCCGGCGAAAGCTTCGCTGACCACGCGGTTGGCCTCGCGAATGTCGCGCATGCGCTCGGCTACGCTGGCCTGGTCGAATGCTGATTCGGGTGCCGCATTCATCGTTTCCCCTCTTCTCGCTTACTCGTCCGGAGTGAACAGGTTGCGTTTGCCGTCGTGATGCACGCACCCTGTCTGGTCGAGAAACTCCTCGTTGGTCATCGCATCGAGCAGGCCGGCATCGTCTGGCGTATTGGCCACAAAGCGCCGGCCATCGTCCAGCCGCCCCAGGACGATGCCCTGAACCGGGCGGTCGGCGCGGCTGTGTATGACGGTGTAGGTTTCGATGCGGCCGGTGCCTTGCGCCTGCTCCGCGATGTCCACAACGGGACCGGCGTCGATTTCTGCTTGCAGCCCGGCCGCATCAGTGGGCTGCCAACCGGCGGTGGGCGGTCGGCCACCGTAGAGCCCCAGCGAATGCTTGCTCATGTACCAGCCCACACCGCTGACCAGTCCGGTGGCGCTTCGGTCGGCGCGGATGCGGGTCATGATCTCGGCGATGGCGTGGGTGCAATAGTTGTTGCCGGGGCCGCCGTGATAGGCCAGTCCGCCGGTAACAGTCAGCGGCCGGGGGTCCTGCGCCGTGATACCCAGCGCGTCGCGCGCCATCTGCACCGCGCTGGGGAAACAGCTGTACAGGTCGATATGGTCGATGTCATCGATGGCGAGCCCGCTGGCCGCAAACAGCCGTTCGCCGCAGGCGGTGATCGCTGGCGAGCGGGACAGGTCCGCCCGCTCGGACACGAACCAGCGCTCGTGCGCGTCGGCCGCGGCCAGGGGGTATACCCAGCGTTCGGGGTCGATGCCCAGTTCCCGGGCCCTGGCGGCGGACATCATCACCAGTGCGGCGGATTGATCCACCGCGATGATGGCATTCATTTGCTTGGTGTAAGGGGCGCCGACCATGCGGTTTCGCGGTGTGCGCTCGGCGATGTCGGCCGCTGATAGCGGCTCGCGGCGCCAGGCCTGCGGATTGTTCACCGCGACGGCATTGAACCGGGCATACGATTCGCCCAGCATCCGCCGGTGCTCGACCGGGCCATGCCCGTAGCGGCCGCGCAGAGCCTGCTCGAACAATGGATAAATCTGGATGGGCAGGTCTAGCCCATGGTGTTGCTCGGTCGCAAGGGTCGGCGCGCGGTCGTCGCCGAGCAGCCGCGGGCTCTCCCCGCTTGCGTTGTCGATCACCCCGGACAGGCCGGCACCCTGGCCGCGCATCTGCGTGGCCAGCGCCTCACCCCCTGCGATCAGGGCGCAGTCGAGCTCCCCGGCGGCGATGCGACTCGCGTAGTAGCCGACCAGCCATTGCCCCATATTGCCGCCGATGGGCGTGTAGAAGCGCTCGCCGGGATCAATGCCCAGGCACCGCGCCAGGCTCCCCGGGGCATCGGGATAGGCCGGCGCCAGAATGTTCAGGCAGGTCAGTGACTGGATCTGGTCCAGCACGCCGGCCACGCCGCAGTCCGCGGCCGCGGCCCGGGCCGCGTCGGCAATCAAGCCGATGGGCGTGCGTTCGGCATCCGGCTCACGCGCGGTGATCTGGCCGGCGCCGACGAGTACCGGCGTCGTGTTCTCCCTGTTGGTCATGCGGGTTCTCGTGGCTATCGATCGGTGGCGGGAAACAGCAGTTGTATCCGTCCGCGGGCGATCCACGCGCTGGCGCCTTCCTGTCGACAGGTGACCTGTACCACCCCGGTGCGGCGACCATGGCGCACCACCTCGGCGCTGGCGAAAGTGGATCGTGCACGAGCAGAGCGCAGGTAGTCGATGTTGCAGTCCAGGATGCGCGGGCGACGGGCCCGCGTGTCCTGATCTTGCGCAGCAACCCGCGCGGTGATCTCGATCAGCCCGCCGATCACGCCGCCGTGCAGGGCGGGCAGCTTGCTGTTGCCGACCAGGGCCTCGCGGTACGGCAGATGAACCTCGATGCCGGTCTGGCCCAGCTGGACCTCGAGCCCGAGATGCCGGGCGTAGGGGATGCGCGCCAGCAGCGACTGCCAGGCGATGCAGGCCGCGTGATCGTCGCGCGATTCCGCCTGCTCGACGATGCCGCTCATGTGCCGTCTTCCTGCTCGTTGAACGTCTTGAATCGTTGACCGGGGGTGTTGCGCATGAAGGTGGCGCTGCCGGTGGCGACCGGTTGCGCCTTCCCTTCGGAGAAGATTTCGCAACGGACAAACGCGACCTCGTCCGTGATATGGAGGCAGCCGGCGATCGCCAGCAAGGCACGGTCGATGGTGGCCGGCCGCAGATAGTCCATGCGCAGATCCAGCGTGGCGATCGGTGACAGCTCCTGCGCGGCGGCGAATACCGCGAGCCCGGCAGCGGAGTCCGCCAGCGAATACAGCACGCCGCTGCAGATTTCGTCCGCACCATCGTCGGCGCGCAACCACTGCGGCGGAGCGAGGCGCATGCGGACCCGGTCGGCTTCTACCGCAACCACCTCCATGCCCAGATCTCGGCTGTGCGGCACCTGCTCGCTGAACTGCCGCACCACCGCCACAGGGTCACTGCCAGGCAAAAGCACCGCCTACTCCAGCCATCAGGGCTGCGCGGCCCGATAGCCGTCTTCTCGGGTTGCTGATGCAGCGTGTTCGAAGCGATAGTGCTTCATGGGGAGATGCTTGGCTCGCCACAGCATCTCGAAGGAGGTGGATGGCCGCAGCAAGGGAGCGTCGCCATGGCGATCAAAGTAGTAGCTGTTCGACGCCCCGCAGCTATGGTTCAGGAATACCGTCCCCCGCTGGCGCTTCTGGATGTTCTGGAAGTAGCGGTCGTGCACGTCCCGGCGAATCTCCACGCTGGTCGCATCACGTGCGCGGGCAGCCTCGATGCAGCGCGCCAGGTGAATCGCATTGCCCTCGACCATCTTGAAATAGGACGAACCGATGAGTGCGTACGGGCCCAGCATGATGTAGAAGTTGGGATAACCGGGCACCGTCATCCCCTCGTAGGCCTGATAGCGGCTCTCTTCCCAGAACTCTCCCAGATCGATGCCATTGCGTCCTACGACGTCATAGGATGGCAGGTTGCCCTTCTCGAACACCTTGTAGCCGGTCGCCAGGATCAGCACGTCAATCTCGCGCTCGGTGCCGTCGGTGGTCTCGATCCCCTTGGGCGTAATGCGCTGGATGGGGGTGGTGACCAGATCGACGTGATCCTGGCCGAAGGTGGCGAAATACTCGTTCGAGAATGTCGGCCGCTTGCAGCCGAAGCCGTAACGGGGCGTCAGCTTTTCCCACAACTCCGGGTTGTCCGGCAACTGCTCGCGCATGTTGTTGACGCCCGCGCGCTCGGCCCAGCGCACCAGCCAGGGCATGCGGTTGTAGTACACGGCCGAGATGATCATCAGCGCTTCCGTCAGCGCATCGGTGGTCGCGCGCACACCGCGCTGGGCCAGGCCCGACCAACGGAAAATCGTGCGCAACCAGCCCGGGAGACGGGCGTCCGGCTTCTTGAGCACCCAGATGGGGGTGCGCTGATAGACATCCAGGTGCGCCACCTGCGGGGCGATCTCGGGAATCAGCTGCACCGCGGTGGCACCGGTACCGATCACCGCTACGCGCTTGCCGGTAAGGTCCACATTGTGGTCCCAGCGCGCGGTATGCATGCGCTCACCCTGGAAATCCTCGACACCCGTGATATCCGGCAGCTTGGGTGAAATCAATCCGCCGGTGGCGGACACCAGATGACGGGCGGTGACCAACCCCTTGTCGGTCGTCACCCGCCACAGGTGGTTGCCTTCGTCAAACTCGGCGCGCTCCACGCTGACGCCGAAGCGCATGTACGGATAGAGACCGTACTTGCTGGCCACGCGGCGGGCGTAGTTCTGCAACTCGTCACCCGGCGCGAAGACCCGCGACCAGTTCGGGTCCTGCTCGAAGGAAAAGGAGTAGACGAAGGAGGTGATGTCCACCGCCACGCCGGGGTAGCGGTTGTCGCGCCAGGTGCCGCCGACGTCGTCGGCGCGCTCGATGATCGAGAAGGATGTGATGCCGCGGCTCAATAGTTCGATGGCCGCGCCCATGCCGGCAATGCCGGCGCCGATGATCAATATCTCGTGGTCGGGCTCGGCGGCGCCGTGGCGCGGCACTTGCTGGTCACGGCGGAAATGCTCGTGAAACCGGTCCTCGGCAACGCTCATTAGGGATCCTCCACATCCAATGCTTGCAATCGGGCGTCCGTAGGCCGCCTAGCCGCTGTTCGCGACCTGCAGCCCTGCCCGAGGCGTCGTCCGGGTGTCGACGACCGGCGCCGACAAATGTCGACGCATGAAACCGGCGATCTCGGCGACGTCCTGGCGTGCCTCGGGCAACATCGAGTACAACACCGGCCATACATGCGGCATGCCCCGTCGGGCGTGCAGGGTCACCGGCACCCTGGCCAGGCGCGCACGATGGGCAACCCGGTAAGCGTCGTCCCGCAGGGCCTCGGATTCGCTCACCGTGAGCATGAGCGGCGGCAAGCCGCTGTAGTCCCCGTAAACCGGCGAAACATAGGGGTCTCGGGGGCTGTGGCCATCGAGATACAACGAAGTGGCCATTTCGATCATGCCCGGAGTCAGCATGGCGTCGCTGGCCGCGTTGGCCTGCCGCGACGGCGAATCGCCGACCGCATCGGCGCCGGGCGAAATCGCCACGGCGCACGCTGGCATGCGCGGCCCGGAGCCCACGGCCAGTGTATCGCGCAGCCGCAGCAGCGTAGCCAGGGTCAGGTTGCCGCCCGCGGAATCACCGACGACGACCATGGGGTCGTCGGGATGGTCGGCGGCCAGCGCGCTGTAGGCATGGCAGGCATCGTCGAGGGCGGCCGGATAGGGCGCCTCCGGTGCCAACCGGTAGTCGACCCAGAACACGCGCGCGTTCAGCCGCTTGGCCAGCTGCCCGCAGAGGCTCGCGTATATGGCGAAACGACCGCTGACAAAGGCGCCACCGTGCAGGTACAGCACGGTCGCCGTGGGCTGGTCCGGGCTGACGCACACCGCCGGCACACCGGGAGGTACCGCCGGTTCGTTACCGATAGTGGTCTTGTGCACCCTCACTCCGGACGGCACCCCGCCCGGCAGGCGGACTGCCGCGGCGATGCGCCGCAGCCGCGTCACCAGCGCTTCCGGGGTTGCCGGGTCGCGCTTCATCAGCATCCGGAAACCACGGTCGGCAAGTCTCGCCGCCATTGAAGTCATGATCTGCCTCCTGCCCGATCGTCAGTCCGCGGCCAGACGGTAGGCCTCACCCAGGGTGCGTGCGTACAGCCGTGGCGCGTAGCGCTTGAAGCGCCACATGATGCGACCGTCGAACTGCGGCACGACATAGAGCTGCTTCCGGTCGAGGGCGTCCAGCGTCTGGCGCGCTACCTGGTCGCTGGTGGCGAAGGTCCAATTGCGCATGGCAGCGCTGGCAAAGCCGCTGCGACTCTCCGGCAACCGCGCCTTGTCCAGGATATTGGTGGGCACCACGGTGGGACACAGCGCCGAGACATGCACGCCGGTGCCGGTCAGTTCGGCGGCAAGCGTCTCGGAAAGCGAAAGCACCGCCGACTTTGTCACGTTATACGCGCTCATCTCGGGGGCCGCGCCGAAACCGGCCGCCGAAGCCACGTTGACGATACCGCCGTAGCCGAGCGCGCGCAGCTTGGGCGCGAAGAAGTGGCAGCCGTGGATGACACCCCAGAGATTGACCTTGAGGCACCAGCGCCAATCCTTTAGTGGCACCTGACCAATGGAGCCGCCCACGCCGACCCCGGCGTTGTTGACGACCAGCGTGATGGGTCGTCCCAGCAGCGACTCGGCCTCTTCGGCCAGCGTGGCCATCTGCTTCTCACTGCCGACATCGCAGCGGTAGGCGACAGCGTGACCTTCGCCCAGCTCCAAGAGAGTCCGGGCGGCTTCCTCGGCGCGCTGGCCGTCGATATCGGCGCAGATCACCGACCCGCCACGGCGCACGATTTCGTAGGCGAAGCTGCGGCCGATACCGCTGCCCGCCCCAGTGACGACGGCTGCTGCGCTTCTCGACGGCTCCAAACGTTTGCGCTTCGCGCTCATGCGGCTGCCGCGTGCCCGACTGGCGCGGCATTTCTGTCGCCAGCGTGCCATTGCCGGAACGCCTGATAGGCCTGATGCGCGTCGCCCGTTTCCTCATAGGCGCGCTTCCAGGCGTGGATGACTTCCCGGTTATCGGTGTCCCATGGATGGAAGCGGGGCGAGAGGAATGGCAATGTCTCGATCACGAAGGCCCGCGTGAAGATTCCGGGCGAGAGGAACAACGTCTTCGCGGCGCGCAGAGCCGAGGCAACATTCGAGAGCTGCCGGTCCTTCCAGAGAAAGTACAGCCAGTTGCCGTGCACCAGAGGCACGAAAATGGCCACACCCAAGGCGAGCGTCGCCATACGGATCGCGTAAGCGCGGAAACCGCCGCCGCTGGCATCCATGAACACGTCGAAGCTGACCGACTTGTGCTCGGTCTCCTCCACGAAGTGCCAGAACAGCATGGCCGAGACTTCCGGCTTGGTGTCGTCCCACAACTCCGGATGATCGAGCATGACCTGCGAGATCACGGCCGTGAAATGCTCGAAGGTCGCGGCAATGGCGCATTGGCTGACATCCCCCAGATAGCGCTGAAGGGTCTGCCTGACCACCTTGAACACGGCCTCCACCCGATCCACCGGAATCCCGTGCGCGACCATCGCCTCGTTCATGGCGTCATGCTCGCGCGCGTGAGTGTGTTCCTGGCGGATAAAGCCGATCGCGGCCTTGCGCACGGAGGGATCGTGGATATTGTCGAGCTGTTTGCGCGTGGCCTGCATGACCCAGCGCTCGCCGTCCGGCACTGCGGCAAGGATCGCGTTCATCCAGTGGGTGGTCCACGGATCGTTGCCGAACCAGTGGCGGGGCACCGTCTCCGGACTCATGCCGAAGTTCAAGTCTCGATGCTCGACTTCGTCAAAACCAAGCTTGCGGCTCGCAATCGCCATGTGAATGCTCCAGAGCAGTTCGATTGCAGCAACCTTATTTGGTCCACCAACCAAATGTCAAACCCTGGTGTGGCTGTGTATGGCGAAAGGTGCGTTCTCAAAAGGTTGTTCGTCCGAGCCAGGGGCCCACGCGGATTGGTGCCAACGTCCGTCAGCGCAAGGAGCAGCCCGGATGAACACGCGAGAGAATGCGCGTCTGACCCTTCACGGTCGAACCCTATTGGTACGTCGCACCCTTGAGCACGGCCTTTCTCATGTCAGCTTGAACGGTCAACCACGCGTCAGTCAGCCGGCTCCAGCTTCCCGTGAACAAGCTGGTGGGCCAACACCACAGCCAGACGGTACTTCCTCCGCTTCCCGGGCCAGCAGAGCACGCTTGCGCTCCACGCCCCAGCGATAGCCGGAGATGGTGGCGTCCTGTCGAATCACCCGATGGCAGGGAATGGCCACCGCGAGCGGATTGCAGGCGCAGGCGCGGGCCACGGCCCGAGCCGCCTTGGGCGCACCGATGCGCTGCGCGATCTCCTCGTAGGTGGCCGTATCGCCGGATGGAATCTCGCGCAGGGCCCGCCACACACGCTGCTGGAAGGCGGTGCCGCGAAGGTCCAGGGGCAGATCCAGGCCGATCCGCGGCGCCTCGACGAAGCCCACCACCTGCGCAACC
Organism: Algiphilus sp.; assembly: GCA_022763315.1. Lineage (GTDB taxonomy): Bacteria > Pseudomonadota > Gammaproteobacteria > Nevskiales > Nevskiaceae > Algiphilus. The sequence goes on along the minus strand of JALEHA010000098.1, from coordinate 64,884 downwards.
AGCGATTCGAATGCTGCGTCGCCCCCTACGAGAACGGCATTGGGAAACTGGTCCTGCAGATCGCGGGCGAGGGCATCGGGGTCGCCACCAAGGAGAATGGCGCATACACCGCGCTCGCTCCGGGCGACGAGGATGGACCCGAGTGAGCATTCGCCCACGGCGAAGCGGATGGTCGTACTGGCCCCGCCGTTGCGGTAGTGCGCGGCGGGCATGCCGAGCAGGTCGTCGGCGTGTTCATAGAAGCGGCTGACCGCATTGAATCCCGCTTCAAAGACGGCGTCCGTCACGCTCTTCGCGCGCCGCAGCTCTTCTCGCAGCCGGCGGCCGCGGTGGGCGGCGCCATACTGCCGCGGTGTCACGCCGGTTATCTCGCGAAAGACGCGGTGGAAGTGCGAGTTGCTCATGCCTGCCCTCTTGGCGAGGGTGCTGACACTCGGCATCGTCTCCGATGCCTCAAGGCTGCGGCAGGCTGCGGCGATCGCTGCCGTGCGCTGTTCCGCGAGCGACGCCTGGTCCGGACGGCAGCGCCGGCATGGGCGAAATCCCGCGCGCTCGGCGCTTTCCCGAGTGGGGTGGAAGCGCACGTTCTCGGGACGCGCGAGCCGGGTAGGGCACGAAGGCCTGCAGTACACGCCGGTGGTGACAACCGCGTAGTAGAAGTGTCCATCGGCGGTGGGGTCGCGCGCCACGACGGCTGCCCAGCGCGGGTCGTCGCTGGTGATATCAGTCCGGATTCGGGTGTTCGATGCGGTATCCATGACGCATGTTCTCCACCGTTTCGGTGTCTTGATCCGAGGGTAGAACCCGCCCGGGGGCGCCACACTCCGGATTCTGCTTTTGGATTCGCCGGCCCGACGAAGGCGGTTGGAGCGGCCACCGGGAGCGCCGGTGGCCACGCGGTCAGTTGCGGCTGATGGATACACCACCGTCGACGCGATGGGCCTCTCCCGTCACGAAGCTCGAAGCATCCGAGGCAAGGTACAGCACGGATTGCGCGATCTCTTCGGGCGACGCTATACGTTTGACGGCGTGAAGGCCGTTGACGAACGCCCGTACCTCCGGTCCGGCGCCGGGCGCATTCGCCATGTTCATGGGGGTGTCGACGCCACCCGGGAGAATGGCGTTCACGCGGATGCCCTGCTCCCCCAGCTCGGCGGCAAGCACCTGCACGAGACCGACGACGCCGGCCTTGCTTGCGGCATAGGCGCCCGCGCCGGGCAGCCCGATCCCGCAGCCCACGAAGGACGACGTGAAGATCATCGCGCCGCCGCCCCGCCGGAGCATGGCCGGGATCTGGTACTTGGCGCCGAGAAAGGCGCTGGTGAGGTTGGTGGCGATAACCGCCTGCCAGTCGTCGATGGGCATGTCCCGGGTCGGGGTCAGTTCTCCGAACATGCCGGCATTGTTGAAGGCGACGTCGAGGCCGCCGAACTGCTTCACCGCCGTCTCCACCAGTCGTTGTGCGAACGACGCATCGCATACATCGCCGGCGAGGGCCGCAGCTTCCGCGCCGGTGGCGGCAATCTCCGCAACCAGCGTGTCCAGTTCGCGCTGACGGCGCGCCGCGACCACAACCCGGGCCCCCTGTTCGGCGAACAGCCTCGCGGTAGCGCGGCCGATGCCGGAACTGGCACCGGTGACGATGGCGGTCTTCCCTGCGAGTGCGGGCATCTCCAACTCCTGTCTTCATGGTGAGAGTGGAGAAATCTGCCCGTGGCGAGGGGGTGCCGCTATCCGGTTCCTGCTCTTGAATCGCCCGAGCGCCGACGGCACGGAACCAAGCAGGGTCGGGCCGGTGCCTCGAATGAACACCGCTCGACACGTCACAGCTAGCGGGAAGGATGGAAGGGGCGTGCCTGATCACCGCAACCGCTGCCCTTGCGGCGCCGCGTCAGAACGCACCGACCCCCGTGAGGTTGCGACCGATCACCAGCTTCTGAATTTCCGTGGTGCCGTCGGGGATCGGCATCACCTTGGCATTGCGGAAGTGTCGTTCCACCGCGAACTCCTTGGTGATCCCGTTGCCGCCGTGGATCTGCACCGCCTTGCCGGCGATCTCGACGGCCATCTCGGTCGCGTACCACTTGGCCATCGAGGTCTGCGTGTCGCAGCGGACGCCAAGATCGAGAAGCTGCAAGCCGCGCTGGCAGAGAAGCCGAGCGGCGTCGAGCTGGGTGGCCATGTCAGCCAGGTAGCCCTGGATCAGCTGGTGACCGGCAATCGGCTTGCCGTGCTGATGCCGGTCCCTCGCGTATGTGACCGCGCATTCCAGGGCCGCCTGTGCAATCCCGACACTGGTGAGCCCGACGAAGACCCGCGCGCTCTCGAACAGCTTGAGGGTCTGGAAGAGGCCGCCGCCCGGCTTGCCCAGCACATGGTCCGAGGTGGTTTCGGACCGATCGAAGAAGAGCTCGCAGGTCGAGGCGGCCACCAGGCCCAGCTTGCGCAGTTCGCGGCTTTCGTACTTGCCGGTCTCGCGGTCGACGATCACCATCGAGATTCCGTCGTCCAGATTGCAGACGACGATCGAGAAATCGGACTGCGCGCCATTCGATATCCACAGCTTCTGGCCGCTGACGAAGATCTTGTCTCCCTGGCGCTCGGCCCGGCACTTCACTTCGCGCACGTTCGAGCCCACGTCCGGCTCGGAGATGCAAGTGCAGGCGATTCGTTCGCTGCTCAGGAGCGGATCGAGATACATCGCCTTCTGCCCGGGGTTGCCCAGAAGGCTGAGGGTGAACGCTGCATGGCTCTGGATCAGCACAGCAATTGCGAGGTCGGGCCAGACCCGCGCCAGTTCTTCGTAGAGGATGCCGTAGCTCACCCGGTCAATGAGCGCACCACCGTCAGCCTCCGGAATGAGGCCGCTGATCAAACCGAACTCTTCGACCCGGGCGAAGAGCTCCTTCAGCGCCGCCGCTTCGGGAGGATGCCCGAGCCCCTCGTGCTTGTCGGCAAGCGGCGCGAGTTCGGTCTCGGCCATGCGACGGAAGTTCTCCAAGAGCATTCGCTGCTCGTCGGTATGCGTTGCCTGAGCTGCGGCGAAGACGTTTTCCATGGAACGTCTCCCTCAGCGCCCGAGGATGGTGACGCAGGCCACGGCTTCCTCTATGCCGTGCAGCCCGCCTCCATTCTCGGCAATGGCATTCGTGGCGCCTTCGACCTGACGCGCGTCCGCCTCACCGCGCAACTGGATCACCAGTTCGTATATCTGGCCCAGACCCGTGGCCCCGACAGGATGGCCCTTTGATTCCAGCCCGCCCGAGGTGTTCACCGGAATGCGACCGCCGATCTTCGTCTCGCCGCGCAGGCTGGCCGGGCCGCCCTCGCCGAACGCGACGAAGCCCAGGTTCTCGATCTGGATGACCTCGCCGACCGCGGTCGCGTCGTGAACCTCGGCCAGCGACATGTCCTCCGGACCAAGGCCGGCCTTCTCGTAAGCCTCGAGCGCGGCAACACGGGTCAGGTGCTTGCGGACATCCTCGGGGTCGCGGTCGGTGCCCGAACGCAATACCGAGGCTTTGACCCGAATCGCGCGCCGTGCGTCGATTCCGAGCCGCTGCAGCCCCTCGGCCGTGCAGACGACTGCCGCCGCCGCGCCGTCCGAAATCGGCGCGCACATCGGCAGTGTGAGCGGAAAAGTGATTGGCGGCGCCACCAGCACCTCCTCGACGCTCATGGCACTGCGATACTGCGCCAGCGGGTTGTGCACCGAATGCGCGTGGTTCTTGGCCGCCACGGCCGCGAACTGCTCCTGCGTCGTGCCGAAGGTCTTCATGTGGAGCCTGGCGAATCCGGCGTATACGTCCATGAACGCACTGTAGGGCTTGGTGGACCTGGAGCCCGGAGGCTCCTCCACGCCTCTCCCCAGATTGGCGAGCCTTCGCGCCACCTCCATTCCGACGCTCACATCCCAGCCGCTATCGAAGGCCGAGAACATCAGCGCGCGGTCTTCGGAATACATCTTCTCGGCGCCCACCGCGAGACAGCAGTGCCCGTTGCCGGCCTTGAGGAAATCGACCGCCAGCTTGAACCCGGTCGAGGCGCTGGCACAGGCGTTCTCGACGTTGACGACCGGTATTCCTTGGATTCCCATTTCACGCAGCGCGATCTCGCCGCGAATCATGTGCTGGCCTTCCATGTGGCCTTGAACGGCGTTGGAGAAGAAGGCGCCATCAAGCTGCCTGGCCTCCAGACCGACGTCCTCCAGCGCGGCGGAAACCGCCTCGCGGGTCAGGGCCTTGATCGACTTGTCGCGAAACTTTCCGAACGGCGTCATTCCAACGCCAACCACGTACACGTCCTGCATCGCACGTCCCTCCGGCCTCAGTAGCCTCTGAATCGCGGTTTTCGCTTCTCGGCAAAGGCAGCGATTCCTTCGTGGAAATCCCAGGAGCGCATGTGCGCACGCAGGTTCAGCATCTCCTCGGCCAGGGCCGCGGCCTCATCCACGTTCATGGCACGGTTTGCCACGGCCTTCATCCGCCTCAGCACTGCGGGACTCTTGTCGGCAAGCTTGTCGGTGAAGGTCTGCACCGTGTCACGCAGCTCGTCATCCGGCACGACCCGGTTCACCAGCCCGCAGTCCATCATTTCCCGCGCCGGGATCTGATCGCCCGAGAACAGCAGGTACTTGGCACGGTTCAGCCCGATCCGGCACGGCAGGATCGCGGCGCCGCCGGCACCGGGGAAGACGCCGAAGTTGGAATGGGCATCGCCGAGCTTCGCGGATTCGGCGGCGAAGACCAGATCGCAGGCCATTACCATCTCGAGCCCGCCCGCCAGCGCCAGGCCGTTGACTGCAGCAACCACCGGCTTGGGGCCGTTGCGGATCAGCCCGAAGGCATGGTCCACACGGTCGAGGAGATCCGGTTCGCCCGGCTTCAACTCGGCCTCGGCCACCTCCTTGAGGTCGGCTCCGGCGCAGAAGGCGCGGCCGGAACCGGTGAGCACGACTGCACGTACGGCGTCGTCGGCCATCGCCTGGGCGAGCGTCTCGGCCATCTCGTCGAGCATCTGCATCGACATCGCGTTCATCTGCTCGCTGCGCCGAAAGATGATCCACAGGGTTTGCCCGATGCGTTCGACCGACAGGGTCTTCCGGTCTTCAGTCAACACGGCCTCCTGGCCTCCTTGAGCACCGTGTGCTCCGGGTGGTCGCGGGGTCGATCCAGCGCCCGGCAGGGTGGAATGCGATGAGCCGCCCGGCGTTTCAGCCATGCGTCTGCTCCCCCCCGTAGGTGCCGGCGTACAGCGCGCGGATGTGCTTCTTGTCGAACTTCCCGACGCTGGTGCGGGGAATCTGCGGAACGATCTCGATCGCGTCGGGCAACTGCCAGTTGGCGAACGCACTGGACAGGTGCATGCGCACCTGCTCAAGCGAGACTTCCCGGCCGGGCCTGGGGACGATGAGGACGAAGGGCCGCTCCTGCCACTTGGGGTGGCTCAGCCCGACTACCGCAGCCTCGGCGACAGCCGGGTGGGCGAGGAGCAGGTTCTCCATGTCGATGGAGGAGATCCACTCCCCGCCACTCTTGATGACATCCTTGAGCCGGTCGGTCACCTTCAGGTATCCGTCGGCGTCGATGGTGCCGACGTCGCCACTGCGCCAGTAGCCGTCGAGAAACCGGTCGGCGCGGTCCGCCTCGGCCATGTTGTGGTAAGTCCCGGTGACCCAGGGGCCACGCATGCAGATCTCGCCCTGGGTGACGCCGTCCCAGGGCACGTCCTTGCCGGCACCGTCGACGAGCCGGATGTCGACACCGGCGACCGGCAGCCCCTGCTTGCGCTTCAGCTCGTACAGCTCGTCCTCGCTGAGGCGTTCGCGGACGCTCGGCTTGTAGCGGTTGATCGTCACCAGAGGGGTGGTCTCTGTAGCACCGTAGGCGTGGACGACCTCAGCGCCGGTCAGTTCGTGGAAGCCGCGCATCATGGTCAGTGGTGGCTCGGTCGCTCCGGACATCATCCGCAAGCGGGAGAGGTCGGGCTTGGTATCCAGCGTCTGAATGTATTCCAGCATCGGCAGGAAGATCGCCGGTGCCCCGTTGGCGATGGTGACGCCTTCGGCAATGATCGCGTCGGTCAGCGGGCGGGTGTCCTCGGCCACATAGCGACCGGGCAGCACGATCTTGTTGGCCATCAGGGTCGCCGCCTGCACCAGACCCCAAGCCTGACCGTGGAACATCGGGGTAATCAACATGGTGCAGTCGTCGAGCACCATCCCGATGTTCGTTGCGATGGCGTAGGCATGCAGGGAAATCGCCCGGTGGGAGTAGTAGACCCCCTTGGGACGGCCGGTCGTGCCTGTCGTGTAGCACGCGCTGTATGCCGAGCGCTCCTCGAGCTCGGGCCAGGTGATGTTCGGGCTGGCCGCGGCAACAAGATCCTCGTAGTGGTGCACGTTGGGGAGGGTGGTCTCGATGTGCGACAAGGGCCTGTCGGTCATGACCACCCAGGCCTGCACTTCGGGCAGCATGGGCGCAACGGCTTCGGCGACCGGCAGGAGCGTCTCATCCACGCAGATGACGGACGTGCCGCTATCACGGATGACGAAGGATAGATCCTCCGCTCCGAGGCGGAGGTTGAGCTGCACCATCACGGCGCCAAGGCCCGGAATGGCCCAGTAGTTCTCGTAGTGGCGGCGACTGTTCCAGTCGAGAATGCCGACCCGGTCCCCGACCCCAACGCCCAGACCACGCAGGGCGTTGGCGCCCCGGATGATCCGCTCGTACGCCGCCGCATAGGTGTAGCGGTCCCAGCTCCCTTGCGGAGTGCGGTAGACGATCTCCCGCTCGGGGTGCGTGCGGGCCGCGTGCCGGATCAGCGTGGTCGTGTTGAGCTGAACGTCGTCACCCATGGTCGACGGGTAGCCCGTGACGATGGGATCGGCGGTGAAGCGGAACGTCATGGCGACCTCCTCTTTCAGCGGATTTCCGGGTGTGGCCATGCGCAAGGCTCCGTCGACATGGATCACCTCGCGTTGACCATCCGGTTCTTGATGATGTTGCTGGCCGAGCCAGCGAACTCGGAGCGACTGCCGAGAGCGGTGTCACCGGCCTGGGTGCGAGGCCCGGAGGGGGGGCAGCGATCCCGCAACAAAACCGACATCGCCGGGTCGCCCACCGCCGACGGCTGCCCGGCCTCTGCCCATGCTCCCGACATCAGCGCCGCGCCGTGGCGCGCAGACTCGCCACGCCAGCGTGCAGCAGCTCCCCCATGCGCTCCCCGCTCCCGATGCAGGACTCGCAGGCCTTCTGCACGAATCGGCGCCGCTGGCTGCGACAGGCCTCATGGGTCTCGGGGAGAATGGGGGGCAGTGCTGGTTCTTTGTGCGGCGGTTACGAGGCTGCGCTCATTCGGCCCCAGCCCCGGCCTCGTTGTCGGCGAAGCGCCGCAGATGGTATTCGCGGCTACCGTAGAGCGTGCCGAAAGCACTGAGCTGGCGGAAGTAGTGGCCCACGTCGAGTTCTTCGGTCACGCCTATGCCACCGTGCAGCTGCACCGCCTGCTGGGCGACGAACTTGCTGGACTGCCCGAGGTAGGCCTTGGCGGCGGACACCGCGCGCCGCCGCACCGCCGGCTCGGCACTTTCCACGCGCACGCCGGACATGATCACCATCGAACGCGATTGCTCAACTTCCACGAACATTTCCACCAGGCGGTGCTGCAGTGCCTGGAAACTGCCGATGGGCGTTCCGAACTGCTTGCGCACGCGCAGGTACTCCCTGGTGCGCTCGAGCAACGCACTCATAGCGCCTAGAGCCTGCGCACAGGCGGCGACGGTGGCGTGGTCGAGTGCGGCATCCAGCGGCCCAAAGCCGGCGTCGGCCGCGCCGACCCGCGAGGCGGCGCCGACCCGCACCTGGTCGAGCCGGATATCGGCGGCGTAACCGCCCCCCATCAGCGGGTAGGGCTTGAGCTCAAGGCCGTCGGATTGGGGGTCGACGGCGAAAAGGCTGATTCCATCCGGATCATGGTCGCCGCCAGCGCTGCGGGCGCTGACGATCAGGGTGGTAGCGTTGGGTGCGTTGAGCACGCACTGCTTGCGCCCGCCCAGCACGTAGCCGTCGCCATCGGCATCGGCGCGCGTAGCGCAGTAGGCCGGGTCCTCGGCAGAGCCGGGTTCGGCCCAGGCGACGGCGAGCTGCGTCTCGCCTTCGGCCAGACGACCGAGCAGATCTGGCTGCCCCGCACACAGCCCCAGCAGGTGGCCAGGCAGCACGGCGCCCGAGACATAGGGTTCCAGCACCATGCCCGCCCCCAGCGCCTCGCAGATCAGCGACACGTCGAGCGCGCTGCCGCCAAGGCCGCCGGCGTCCTCGGGCAGCGGCAAGCCCAGCCAGCCGAACTCGGCCATCTGCGACCACATCGTGGCGTCGCAGTGACCGGGGAGCTGGAGCGTGGATTGATATCGGTCGAAGCCGTAGCCCTTGGCAGCGAACTTGGCCGCACTCTCGCGCAGCATCTCTTGTTCTTGGGAGTAGGAAAAGTCCATGTCAGTGTCCTTGCGGTTTTGCGCTTCAGAGCTGCAGCAGCAGCTTGGCCAGCACATTCTTCTGAATTTCGTTGCTGCCGCCGTAGATCGAACTGGCGCGCAGGAAGTTGTAGCGCTGTGCGGCGGCCGCGAACACCGGGTGCACGTCCTCGCCGGCCGACAGCCAGGGCAGCGCGCCCGGGCCGCCCAGCTCCATCTGTGCCTCGGAGATCGCCTGCTGCAGCTCGGACCCCTTGATCTTGAGTCCGGAGGATTCACTGCCCGGCGGCTGCCCCTTGGCGACGCGGTCGAGCGTGCGCAGATTGGTGTACTCCAGCGCGAGCAGGTCGACCTTCAGCGCCGACAGGCGGCGGGTTACGAGAGGGTCCCGGGCCAGCGCCGCATCGGATGCCGCCGCGTCGCGCAGTCGTCCGAGCTGATAGTAGCTGTCGGCCACGCCGGCAATGCTGGTGCGTTCGTGGGTGAGCAGGTACTTGGCAATGGTCCAGCCCTGCCCCTCCTCACCGACCAGGTTTTCTGTGGGCACACGGACGTCGGTGAGGAAGACTTCGTTGAGGTGGTGGTGACCGTCGATGGTGGTGATCGGCCGGATCTCGATACCCGGCGTGTTCATGTCGATCAGCAGGAAGGAGATGCCCTGCTGCTTGGGCACGTCGGGATTGGTGCGCACAAGGCAGAACATGAAGTGGGCCCAATGCGCCTGCGTGGTCCATATCTTCTGGCCGTTGACAAGGTAGTGGTCGCCCTCGCGCGTCGCCCGGGTCTTGAGCCCGGCGAGATCCGAGCCAGCCCCCGGTTCGGAATAGCCCTGGCACCAGAACTCCTCACCGCGCGCGATCGGCGGCAGATAGCGTTCCTTCTGCGCCTCGTTGCCATACTGCATCAGCACCGGGCCGAGCATGGACAGGCCGAAGGGGCTGGACGGCGGCGCCCCCGCCAGGGCCCGTTCGGTGTCGAAGATGTACTGCTGCGTGGCGGTCCAGCCGGGGCCGCCGTACGCCTCGGGCCAGGTGTAGGCGAGCCAGCCCTTGGCGCCGAGCTTGCGCTCCCAGGCGAACTGCGTCTCCTTGTGGCTGGGAATGCCGATAGACGGGCCCTCCTGAGGCGGCACGTTGTCGCGCATCCAGGCGCGGACCTCGGCCTGAAACGCCTGGTCCTCGGGGGAAAAGTCGAGATTCATGGAAGCTCCATATTCTTGCAGGGGAAGATCGTAAGGTCTTAGTTCTTAGCTGCCCGCGGGCAGCTCGCGGCGGAGAAAGCCGATGACGGCGTTACTGAAGATATCGTTGCGGTCTCCGGCGACCATGTGGCCGGCGTCCTCCACGTCGAACAACTCGGCTTGCGGAATCAGCTGCTGCAGCTCGCGCGCGCCTTCCGGGCTGACCACGTCGCTGGATCCACCGCGGACCAGCAGGGTCGGAATGCGAATGCGCCGGGCGGCCTGCTCGCGGCGTTCCTGCGGGATCAGCGCCTCGCCGGCCGGGGAGCGCGTGGCGTGATCGAGAAAGCGCGGATCCCAATGCCAATACCAACGCCCATCCGTGCGCTGCCGCAGATTCTTGCGCAGACCGGCTGTGCCGCGCGCCTTGTGATGCGGATTGTAGGCAGCGACCGCGTCCGCCGCCTCCTCGAGGCTGGCGAAGCCGTCGGTATGGGCGCGCATGAAGTCGAGCACGCGCGCCACACCGACGGGTTCCAACCGCGTGGCGATATCGACCAGCACCAGAGCGCTCGCAAGATCCGACGGACTTTCGCCAACCGCCAGCATGGAGGCCATGCCGCCCATCGATGCACCGACCAACGCCGGCGGCGCATGCAGTGAGGCGCATACGCGCGCCAGGTCGGCGGCCAGCGCATCGCCGCTGTAGTCGCCGTCCTCTGCCCACTGGCTGTCGCCGTGACCTCGCGCGTCCAGGGCAATCGCCAGAAAGCCCGCTTCCGCGAGCCGCATCGCAGTACCGGCCCAGGCGTGGCGTGTCTGGCCGCCGCCATGCAGTAGCAGCACGGGCGGAGCGCCGCGCCCGCCAACGGCCTCGGCCGCCAGGCGCAAACCGCCGGCGCCGGAAAACGCCAGCGAGCGCTGCGCGGGAGTACTCGAATGCTCGTCAGCCATCAGATCTCGTCAGTTCGGCATTTGCATCAGCAGGATTCGGAACGATCACGCTCAGGACCAGCCGCTCAGGCTGCGCCAGCGCGGTTGCAATCCACCCGGCATCACCGCACAGCGCTAGTGCATGCGCCGCCCGGGAAGCGACGATCCCTGTGCCGGGGGCGCATGTGGATGGCGCCCATCTGGTAGCTGCGGACAGTCGGCACGGGGGCACGGGCACCAGAGGATCAGCCTGGAATGGTCCGCTCTCATTCGAGCGTCCGCGCGATCAGTTCCTTCATGATCTCGTTGGTGCCGCCATAGATCTTCTGCACGCGGGCGTCTGCGTACATGCGCGCTATGGGGTACTCGAGCATGTAGCCGTAACCGCCGAAGAACTGCAGGCATTCGTCGACGATCTCGCACTGCTTCTGCGTGCCCCACCACTTGGCCATGGAGGCCGTCGCCGCGTCGAGCTGACCGTCGAGCATGCGCTGGATGCAGTGGTCGATGAAGACCTTCCCGATGGTGAGCTCGGTGTGCCGCTCAGCAAGCCGGAAACGCGTGTTCTGGAACTCGAGCAGGCGCTTGCCGAAGGCCTTGCGCTCGCGCACATAGGCGAGCGCGTGCTCCAGGGCTGCCTCGGCGGCAGCGATGGCGCCGAGGCCGATGATCAGGCGCTCGCGCGGCAGCTGATTCATGAGGTGGTAGAAACCCTGCCCCTCCTGACCGCCGAGCAGGTTCTCGGCCGGCACCTGTAGATCATCGAAGAACAGCTCGGCGGTGTCCTGACCCTTCTGACCGATCTTGTGCAGCAGTCGACCACAGCGGAAGCCCGGGTGCTCGGTCGGCTCCTCCACCACCAGTAGCGAGACGCCCTTGGCGCCCTCGGCCGGGTTGGTCTTGCAGACGATGATCAGGAGACCGCAGTGATGGCCGTTGGAGATGAAGGTCTTTGCGCCGTTGACCACGTAGGTCTCGCCCTTGCGCTCGGCCCGTGTACGTACTGCCTGCAGATCCGAGCCGGTGCCCGGCTCGGTCATGGCGATGGCCCCCACCCACTCACCTGAGACGAGCTTGGGCAGCCAGCGCCGCTTCTGCTCGGGCGTGCCGCAGCCGACGATGTAGTGGGTGACGATCTCGTGCACGCCCTTGGCCCAGCTGGTGTTGCCGGCGCGGGCCTGCTCCTGCAGGATCACGGCCTCGTGGGCGAAACTTCCCCCCGCCCCGCCGTATTCCTCCGCCACATCGGTGCACAGCAGGCCGGCGGCGCCGGCCTTGGTCCACAGCGCGCGGTCGACGAACTGCTGCGCGTCCCACTCCTCCTCGAACGGTGTGATTTCGGCGGCGATGAACTTGCGGACGTTGTCGCGGAACAGCGCGAGCTCTTCGTTCATCCAGGGTGCCTGGTCCGGGTTCATGCCGCTCACATCGAGAACCCGCCGCCGCAGATCAGTGTCTGACCGCTGACGTAGTCCGATTCCGGAATGCAGAACAGATACACGGCCCCGGCGGCCTCGGCCGGCGTGCCGCTGCGGCCCAGCGGCACCATGGCCTCCATGGTCTTGAGCAGGTCGGGATTTACGCCGACCTGAATCTTGCGGCCTTCGACGTCGATGCTTGCGTCCGAGCCGGCGGTCGCCTCGGTGAGCCGTGTCTTGATCAGGCCGAAGGCCACGCAGTTGACGTTGACGTTGTAGCGCCCCCATTCCTTGGCCATCGCCTTGGTCAGGCCGATCACCGCCGCCTTGCCGGACGAATAATTGGCCTGCCCGGCATTGCCGCCGGTGCCGGCGATCGACGAGATGTTGACGACCTTGCGCGACACTTCGCGTCCTTCCTTGGCTTCCTTCTTGGCCTGCACCCGGAAGTACTCGGAGGCGGCACGAAGGATCTGGAACGGCGCGGTCACGTGCAGGTCCAGAATGGCGTGCCACTGCTCGTCGGTCATCTTGTGAATGACATTGTCCCAGGTGTAGCCGGCGTTGTTGACGATGATGTCGAGGCCGCCGAGCTGCTCGATCGCCGTGTTGACGAAGCGCTCGGCAAAGCCGGCTTCGGTGACGCTGCCGACGCAGGCCACCGCCTTGCCGCCGGCGGCCTCGATCGCCGCAACGGTTTCTTCCGCCGGGGCGGCGTCGAGGTCATTGACGACGACACTCGCGCCATCCGCGGCCAGCTTGAGGGCAATCTCCCGGCCGATGCCGCGGCCCGAGCCGCTGACAATGGCCACCTTATCTTGCAGTTTCATGCTGATTCCCAGAATGTTGGTTATACGGACAGGAAAGGGGTGGCTCAGGCCAACGCCACGAGGGCCTCGCCGACGAGCTTGACTTCCCCCGCATCATCGATCACGCCGATCTCCAGCCGCGCCAGTGCTTCGCCGTCGCCCTCGGTGAGTTCGGTGACCTTGCCCGTGCAGGTCAGCCTGGCGCCGACCGGGGTGATCGCGGCAAAGCGCACCGAGAATCGGCGCAGCTGGGTCTGCGGGGCCCACTGGGTCAGGAAGCGGCCCAGATAGGCCATCGACAGCATGCCGTGCGCGAACACATCCGGCATGCCTGCAGACTTGGCGAAGTCGCTGTCGATGTGGATCGGATTGTGGTCGCCCGACGCACCGGCGAACAACGCCAGCGTGGTGCGTGTCACGGGCGGGAGCCGCAGCGGCGGCAGTTCCTGGCCGATACCGACTTCATCACGATGCGGGGTCTTCATGCCGCCTTCTCCTTCGGGTTGCGCACGACGAGAACGCTGCGGACCTCGAGCACGGTCTGGCCCTGGGCATCCTTGATCAGCGAATCCTTGACGACGAACTCGAGCGCGCCGCCCTTCTTGCTGTAGATGTCGCTGATCCTGGCCTCGACACTGAGGACATCGCCGGCGCATACCGGCGCGTGGTACGTAAAGCTCTGCTCGCCGTGCAGAATGCGTTCGATCGGCACGCCCAGGGTGTCGAGCAGCATCGTCGTCGTGCCGGCGTCGAGATCGGCGGCCATCAGAAAGGTGGGCGGTGCCGGAAGGCTGCGATAGCCGGCCGCCCTGGCGGCCCGCTCGTCGAGATACTCGGGACGCGTCTCGCCGGTGGCCTCGGCAAAGAAGCGCAGACGCCCCTTCTCGACCTCGAAGGTGGCGGCCGGGAGCTCCAGACCAATGTGCTTGGTATCGATCATGTGTCCCCTCGCTCAGGCAGCCTGGTACATCGTGACCACGCAGGCACCGCCCAGGCCCAGATTGTGCTGCAGGGCCAGGCGCGCGCCTTCGACCTGACGGGCCTCGGCTTGTCCGCGCAGTTGCTGGACCAGCTCGGTGCACTGTGCCAGCCCGGTCGCGCCCAGCGGGTGCCCCTTGGACAGCAGGCCGCCGGAGGGATTGGTGACCACGCGCCCGCCGTAAGTGTTGTCGCCGTCCTCCACCATCTTCTCGCCACCGCCGTCCGGTGCCAGCCGCAGTGCCTCGTAGGTCAGCAGTTCGTTGGTGGCGAAGCAGTCGTGCAATTCCACCACGTCGACCTCCTCGGGACCGACGCCGGCGGCCTCGTAGACCTGGTCCGCAGCGGCCCGTGCCATGTCGCTGCCAACCAGTTGCATCATGTTGCGCGCGTCGAAGGTGCTTGGCGTGTCGGTGGTCATCGACTGCGCGACGATGGTCACGCGCGCGTCCAGGCCATGCTGCTTGGCGAAAGTCTCCGAGCAGATGATGGCGGCTGCAGCGCCGCAGGTCGGCGGGCAGGCCATCAGGCGGGTCATCGGGCCGATCAGCGCCGGGGATTCCATGACTTCCGCCACCGACACCTCCTTGCGGAACAGGGCAACCGGGTTGTTCACGGCGTGGCGGCTGGCCTTGGCGCGGATCTTGGCGAAGGTCTCCGCCCGGGTGCCATACTTGTCCATGTGCGCCATGCCGGCGCCGCCGAAATAGCGGATTGCCAGCGGCACCTCGGGCTGCCCCACCAGGTCTTCGCAGACCCGGTCAAAGGACTCGAATGGTGTGGGCCGATCGTTGTAGTAGCTGCCCAGTGCACCGGGTTGCATCTGCTCGAAGCCCAGCGCCATCACGCAGTCTGCGGCACCCGATTCCACCGCCTGGCGCGCGAGGAACAGCGCGGTCGAGCCGGTGGAGCAGTTGTTGTTGACATTGACCACGGGGATGCCGGTCATGCCGACCGGATACAGCGCCCGCTGACCGCAGGTGGAATCCCCGTAGACATAACCTGCGTAGGCCTGCTGCACCTTGCCGTAGTCGAGATCGGCATCAGCCAGCGCGCGGCGAGCCGCCTCGGCGCCCATCTCGTAGTAGGCCGCGCTGGCGCCGGGTTTGGCGAACGGCACCATGCCGACGCCTGCAACAACAACGGGTGACTTCATCGGTTGTTCTCCTCGATAGTGCGGTTGTAAGTGATCGGTTGAAACGCCGCGCCGCAGCGCGTCGGCCGTAGCGCGGCGCGCCCGCAGGCCCGTGCGTGGGTCACGCGAACCAGCGCATCACCAGGCCGATCAGCGACTTCACCCGGCTGGTGTACGGCGGGTAGAAAAGCTGGACGAGCGGAATCCGGGTGTCGGCGATGGCACGGGCATGCGAGAAGCTCCTGAACCCGAACTCGCCGTGGGTACTGCCGATGCCGGAGTGGTTGACGCCGCCGAAGGGCAGCAGCGGATGCAGGGCATGCACGACGGTGTTGTTGACGCAGGCGCCACCGGAGGAGGTGCGATCGAGGATGGCCCGCGCCCGAGCACGGTCACGGGCCCAGATGTAGAGCGCCAGCGGCTTCTCGCCGGCATTGATGCGCTCCACGACCTCGTCCAGCTCGCGAAAACGGATGATCGGCAGCAGCGGCCCAAAGATCTCCTCCTGCATCACCGCGGCATCCGACGGGACCTGCTCGAGCAGCGTCGGGGCGATGTAGCGCTGCTCCTCGCGCATCTCACCACCGAAGACCACGTGTGCGCCCTTGGTGCGCGCATCGTCGAGCAAGCGCTTGATGCGCCCCGTATGACGCTCATTGACGATGCGGGCCAGATCCGGCGAGCCCTGACGCGCGTCGTCATCGGCCCCGTAGACCTCGCTCAGACGCGCCTTGGCCATCTCGACGAAGGCATCGGCCACGGATTCGTGGACCAGGATGTGGTCCGGCGCGATGCAGGTCTGGCCATTGTTCATGAACTTGGACCAGCAGATATTCCGCGCTGCGGTCTTCAGGTCGGCGCTGGCATCGACGATGGTGGGACTCTTGCCGCCGAGCTCCAGCGTGACACTGGTCAAGTGCCTGGACGCCGCGGCCATCACTACCTTGCCGAGCGCGGGTGCGCCGGTGAAGAAGATGTGGTCGAAGGGCAGCTCCAGCAGGGTCTCGGCGACCTCGGCATCGCCCTGGAACAGGGCCACCTCGTCGGTAGCGAAGGTGCGGTCGATGATCTTCTGCATCACCGCCGACAGGTTCGGCGTCATTTCCGAAGGCTTGAGGATGACCGTGTTTCCGGCCGCCAGCGCCAGCACCAGCGGACAGAAGGTCAGATTCACCGGGTAGTTCCACGGCGAAATGATCAGGCAGCGCCCGCGCGGCTGGTACTCGATGCGTCCCTGGGTGCCGGCCATCAGCGGCGTGAAGCCGGCGCGCTTGGGCTTCATCCAGCGACGGAGCTTGCGCATGGCCATGTTGGCTTCCGAGATGACCGTGAACAGCTCGGTCAGGTCCACCTCCACCTGGGGCTTGCGGAAGTCATCCGCCGCGGCACGACGGATGTCGTCGGCCGCTGCCTGCACGGCATCGCGCAGCTTGCGGATGCGGGCAATGCGTTCCTCGGCGGTGGACTCACGCCAGCGCAGGGCAGTGGCGCGCTGGGATTCGAAGACGCGGTGGATCGGTCCGGCTGCCGGGGCTTCGCCAGGCTCGGCAACGCGAATGGGGCTGACTGCGTCCATGCTCCTCCTCACCAATTGAGACATATTCCGAGCGGGGAACGAATATGGCTCCGCTCGACCATGTTGTCAACCAAACGTTTGTTATGCAGTCGCTCTTGCTTGAACCCGGCGAGTGCCGTCCATGGCGCTCTGCAGTGCGGAGGCGCTAGTCTTCAGCGCTAAGGAACCAGCGCAGCAGCGCTACCCCCCAGTCGGCGATCCGGGCAACCACGTCGTAGGTCCAGGACTTGAGGCGTGACCACAGCGAGCCCTGCGCGTGTTCCTTCTCGAGCGTGTTGTGACCGAGCTCGGTCAGGTAGGCGTGGATCAGCCGGGATTCCTCGGGCGTGATCATGCCGGCAAAGGCGACCATGCCGCGATCGCGCTGGGCGCCGCCGAGCACGATGCCATCGAACATCCGATGGGTGTCCGCGTCCATGTAGCGCAGATCGGCCAGATTGGGATGGCTGATCGCGCCGGGGCCGTGACAGTACACGCAGTATTGGTGGTAGAGCGCCGCCCCTTGCGCGATTTCGTCCTCGGAGGCTGTCTGCGGCGGCGGCTCCGGGAGCCGCCGTGGGCGCTCCACAGGGGGCAGCTGCGCCTGGCCGCCAAGCTTGAAGGTCATCAGCCGACCTTGGGTCGAGGGCTGCTCGCGGGTGTTGCTGGCGAAGCCGAAGGAGAGGCCGAAGGCGCCACCCCAGCCCACCAGGACCGAGACGTACTGCTCTCCGTCGACCGTGTACGTCACCGGGGAGCCGATCACGCCCTGCTGCACGTCGTAGTGCCAGACGCGCTCACCGCTGGCGGCATCGTAGGCGTCAAAATAGCCGCGGCCAGTGCCCTCGAACACCAGGTCCTTGCCGGTGCAAAGCGCTCCGGAATTCCAGGGGCTCTCACTGTTGTGCCGCCAGACTTCGCGCTGGCGCACCGGGTCCCAGGCCAGCAGGAACCCCTGGGCGGTGGCTGCACCCACCTTGCGAACCAGTTCCGAGGGCACCCACGCCGGAACGGTGACATCCTTCATCACCTTCATGCCGACGTTCCAGAAGTTCGGGTTGTACTGGAAGGCGTCGTCATGCCGGAAAATCATGGCCAGCTCGCGCGCCGGGATGTATAGGTAGCCGGTTTCCTGATGAAAGCACATCGGCTGCCAGTTGTGTCCGCCCATCGGCGAGGGAAACTGGTAGACACCGCCGTCCTTGTAGCCATTATCGGTTTCGACCGGGCGGCCGGTCTCGAGGTCCACGCGCTCCGCCCAGGAGATGTGCACGTAGTTCTCGGCCGACAGCAGCTCGCCAGTGGCGCGGTCGATCACGTAGAAGAAGCCGTTCTTGGGCGCCTGCATCAGCACCTTGCGCCGCTCTCCCTCGATCTCGAGGTCAGCGAGAATCATGTTCTGGGTGGCGGTATAGTCCCAGCCGTCGCCTGGTGTGGTCTGGTAGTGCCAGACGTAGTCGCCGGTATCGGGATCGAGCGCGACGATCGAGGAGAGGAACAAGTTGTCGCCGCCGGAGGGGCTGCGGATGTACTTGTTCCACGGCGAGCCGTTGCCCACGCCGATATAGAGCAGGTCGAGCTCGGGATCGTAGGCCATGGAGTCCCAGACCGTGCCGCCACCCCCGACCTCCCAGTACTTTCCGTCGGAATCCCAGGTCGCTGCAGCCTTCTCGAGAACCGGATGCTCATAGGGCTTGGACGGGTCGCCAGGCACGGTGTAGAAGCGCCAGTCCAGCACGCCGGTTTCGGCGTCGTAGGCGCTGACGTAACCGCGCACGCCATACTCGCCGCCGCCGTTACCGATCAACACCTTGCCCTTGACCACGCGCGGCGCCCCGGTGATGGTGTACGGGCGCTCCAGATTCACGGTCAGCGTGTCCCAGACGATCTCGCCAGTGGCCGCATCGAGTGCAACCAGACGGCCGTCGATGGTGCCGACATAGACCTTGCCGTTCCACATCGCCATGCCGCGGTTGACCACATCGCAGCAGGCAAATCGGCCGCGCTCGCGATCGACCTCAAGATCGTTCTCCCACAGCAGCCGGCCGCTGCGTGCGTCGACCGCATAGGCCGTACTCCATTCGCCGGTGAAGTAGAGCACACCGTCCACGACCAGCGGCGTGGCCTCCAGGCCGCGCTTGGTGCCCAGGTCCAGATGCCAGGCGAGCCCAAGCTGGTCGACATTGTCGACATCGATCTGGTCGAGCGGGCTGTAGCGCTGCTCGGACTGGGTGCGGCCGTGCTGGATCCAGTTGGCCGTTTCGCCATCGGCGGCGGCCAGCCGATCGGCATCGACGGCGGTACCGGCACCGGCAGCCGCCGCGCCGCCGAGTACGGACAGCGCGGTGACAAGGACGACCGGCGCCAAAAACTGGCGCGTCCGGCTCAGGTAGGTCTGTAGCTTGGTCATTGGGGTGGGTCTCAATCTGCTTGTAGAACCTGCTCGACAACGAAGCGCACCGGGTCATGCGAGCGCCGGTCCGAGGGACAGGCGCTCGCCCGCATCACTCGATGATGCGCAGCTCCACCCGGCGATTGCGTTCGCGACCCTCGTCGGTCTCGTTGTCGGCGACCGGGGCGACTTCCCCGTAACCGACCGCCTCCAGACGCTCCGCCGCTATCCCCTGCCCGATCAGATACCCGACGACGCTTTGCGCGCGGCGTTCGGACAGCTCCTGGTTGTACGCATCCGATCCGCGGGCGTCGGTGTGGCCGCCGATCTCCACTCGGATCTGCGGAGCTTCCTCCAGTGCGAAGACGACTTGATCGAGCAGGCTCGTGGCGTTGCGTGTGAGCGTGGCCTCGTCGAACTCGAAGTTGACGCCGTGCAGCACAAGCGTTTGCCCCGGCGCGCATCCGGCCAGCTCCACGCCCCCTGCACCGCTCTCACAGGCCGGCGGGGGTGGCGGGCAGCCTTGTCCATCCACAGTGGTGTCGGGTGATGTGTCCGGGCACTGGTCGGCGTCGTCGATGACGCCATCGCCATCGGTGTCGGCGACAGCCTCGACAACCTGGACCGGCTCGGGCTCGGGCGGCGGCAGCGGCTTCTCCGCCGGCCCGAGGGGAATGAGCAGGCCCAGACTAAACAGGCCTTCGTTGAGCGCATTGTTGATGCTGTCGGCGGTCTGGTCGCGGCTGTGCGCGTCCGTGCGCAGAGCGGCTTCGGCGCGCACCGAGATGCCGCTGGCAATGAAGTCGAAAGGCCCCACGAGATAGCCCAGGCCCAGTGTGATCAGTGCCGAGTCGTACTCCGGATCCGCGCCCGGGTGATCCTCGAAGCGCCCGTACCCCAAGCCCAGCACGCCATAGTAGTTGCCCATGGATGGGAACAGCACGCCGCGCAGGCCGCCCCCGACCAGGGTGGCGGATTCGCCACCCCGGTCGAGATCGTAGCTGCTGTAGACGGCTTCGAGCTCGATGCCGAACTGCGACCCGAACATCTTGCCGACGACCAGCGTGCCGCCGATGCCATCGTCGGTGCCACGGTCCGAGTCCGCGAGCGTGTACGACGCCATCGGCGATACATAGAAGCGGTTCTCGATAGCTGCCGAAGCCGTCTCATCGTCGTCCTGCGCCGCCGAAGCACCGGGCAGGGAACCCCCCAGGCACGTGGCCAGCAATACCAGTAACTGCCGTTTGCGAATCATCATTGCTCCTCCTCTTCTTGCACCTGCACACGGGATGGCTCCCGTGCGCCCCAACCAATATGCGGATCACGGCGGCGCAGCCGCAGGTCGAACTGCAGGGCCATGTCGATGCCCGCGCCCCTGGCCGCGCCCTGCACCGCGGCAACCACCGGCTTGTCCTGCGGCTGCATCAGCCGCGGGTTCCGATGCACGCCTAACCAGGCTCGTCCTTGCGGAATGCTGGCGAGTCGTCGGGCTCGCGCTGCATGTCCTTCAGAGTAGCCGCCGGCGCAGAGAGGCCGGCCGTTGCCGCACAGCAGCGCTGCGCCTAGAGCCTCGTCCTCGATGCAGCGCTGCCTGGCACCGGACCGCGCTTCGAGCGTCTCTACGGCAAAGGCGTTGCCGGCCTCAGACCGATTGAGCAGACCCTCGCCGAGGCCGTCGGCGACGCCGAGCAAACCGCGGTTCACGAGCCCCCCCCCCATAGGTCATCGCGGTCCGGCGCGGCAGCACGTGCCGGGTTCGCACGGGCGCACTCGACCTTGGAACCGGACCCGCCTTCGCCGATGAAGCGCAAGGATCTCTGCGCATCGGCGGGCAGCGCGCGGCGCAGCACCTCCCGCGCCGCAACCTTGTACGCCGCCGGCACATCGAGGATGCGCTCGGGGCGATTGCGCCGCATGAACCGACCGCTGCGCGTCGCGATCATGGCAGCCGGTCGCGCAGCTTCGCGTGGTGCGCCAGGATTGATGTCTACGCAATCAGGTTCGCGATCTCGCGTTGGCTGATGTCTTCGACGGCGGCAGCAAGGGGGTGCGGCTTGCCCTCCGGCTCGGGTCGGCTCAGGGGGGGGCTGCTCATGATCGAGCAACTGCGCCCTGCCGCACACCGCGAGCAGGTCCAGCACCGTGCTCATGGAAAACGCCCACTGGCGTGCGGACCGCTGTTCATTGATGGGGCCGTACACATCGAACGCGCTCTGATGCATCTTGCAACTCTGGCCGTGGCCGGCGCCGGCGTTGCCGCCGCAGCGGTTGACCTGCTCCACAAGCACCCGAACTTCGGCCAGGCCCAGGGCGAAACCGCTGTATTCCGGGGAAATCACCACTGCCAGCCAGCCGGCGTCGGTCGGATGCGAAAGACGGTATCCCGATATCCCCGCTCCGCATCGATCCTATGGAAGCACTCGTCGGAATAGTGCCGACACGAGCCGCGCAGCGGCTCGCGCATCTCGGTATGTTCATCGCGTGTCGCCATGGACGGGGCAAGCGGTCCTTAGTCGCAGATGGATCTGAGCCGCCACGATTCTAACAGGTGTTAGGCTCAGTGTGCGGCCCCGCGCCGGACAGCCCCTCCCAGAGGCGTCCGTCGTCTTCCGAAATTGGAGCGCCTGCAGCGTCCGCGACTTGCGTCCGCGTCCAGCAAGTCGTGCGACCAGCCTCGCATCGGCACACCGGCAAAGCAATCGACCAAGCCCGGTGCTCGCCGCTGCAGAGATTGCAGCGCGAGCCATGCCAGCCGCAGCACACCGTAAAGCCAGTACGCTTGCGGCAGGCCGGCATCAGCGCCATGTGCGGACATTGGTTCTCGACGACGGGATCGCCCCCGGCAACGCACGCCAGCAGCGGGGGCTCTGCTTAGCCTGATCATGTCGCGCGCTCAGCTACAGGAAAGTGCCCCCTTGTACGTCATTGCGAACGACCAGCGGGAGCGCGGCAATCCCGACGGGTCGTGTCCCTAGCCGCGTCGCTTCGCTCCTCGCCATGACGGTTGCGCAATAACTGCTCTTGCGGCATCTGCGCGCGACGGCTGAGGCAGAGACATAATCAGGCTGCTTAGTGCTTTCGGTCCACGCGGCGGGCGGCCTCAGGCACTTCCGAATACGACACGACGGAAATCGCGTTCACGGATGGGGGCGCGGGTCGGGAGAGCAGGTTGGTGAACTGCCGGCGAGCGAAGGATGGTTTGCGGTCCGGCGCTGCCAGCGGACACTGCGCTGGTCGGCGCCCGGGCGCCTTCGCGCAGTACGTATGTCTGGATCTTGGCCCTGCCTGTGCGCAGCAGTCCGCTCGGCGGCAGTTCGTCGGCCCCGGAGCATCGCGTGACCAGCGATCATCAGGCAGAACGCTCTTGTCGTGCCGGCTGGGACTACGTCCACGTCGCCGTCGACGATGCCTCCCGGCTGGCACCGAGCACCGTGCATGCCGATGAAACGGGCCGCAGCGCGTGTCGGGCGCTCATCCAGGCCGTCGGCTACTACCGGCGCTTCGGCATCGCTATCGAGCGCGTCACGACCGAGAACGGTGCCTGCCACAAGTCGCAACGCCTTGCCCGGCTGCTCCGCAGCCTGGGCATCCGCCATGTGCGCACCAAGCCTATGCCCCCCTCACCAACGGCAAGGTCGAGCGGCTTATCCGTACTGCATCGCGCGGGTCGGCTTATGCGTACGCCTACGCACCCTTCGACCAGTGCGCGGTCCATCTGCCATATTGGCTGCATCGCTACAACTGGCGCCGACCTCATGCCAGCTTGCACGATCAACCACCCGTCAGCCGACTCCGGCTTCCCGTGATCGAGCTGGTGAGCTGACACACCCGGGGCCTCCCGGTTGGCCGCCGGCCATAAGACGCGTTCCCGCTGGCGCGCAAAACAAATGTTCGATAGTCTTGCCTGATCTTTCGGCGTCTGCTTTGACGGCGAACAGCCGCAGCGCGGTCGCGCCATGTCATTGCTGGGTCAACCAAGTTGTTCTGGGGATACAAGGGCACCGTCAACGGGGCCGATAGCTGCGGCCGGTTCGGCAGGTGCGCGACCGCACGACCACAAGCGAACTTTCTGTTAGGAGCGGATTCTATTGCGACGATTGATCCGGCGCAGGCCGATTCGGGGCGGCCGGCGAACACGCAGCGTTCAAGCATGACACCGATGCCGGGGACGCCCTTGCGCGCCGCGGAGCGCGCGGAGTGGGTGCCGGGCAGGCGTGCCGGCTCGTTGCGCGCGGCGTTGCTGGGCGCGGCGTTGCTGGGCGCGGCCTTGCTGTCCGCGGCCTGCGGCGGCGAGCGTGCGCCGCATGAGCCGCCCCCGCCCCGGTCGTTCCCCGTGCCGACGACGGTGGTGACTGCGCAGAAGCTGCCGCTGTTTCATACGGGCACCGGCTCGGTGGTCTCGGACGAGCGTGTGGACATCGGTTCGCGCGTTGCTGCCTACATCCGGGCAATCGAGGTCCGCGAAGGAGAGCAGGTGAGCAAGGGCCAGCGTCTCGCCACCCTGGACGCGCGAGACATCGAAGCCGCCATCCGCGCCGCGGATGCGGCCCTCGCCGAGGCGCGCGCCGCAAGGGACGACGCGCGGCGCGATCTCGAGGACGCTCGGACCCTGCACGAGCGCGGCGCCGTCTCCGGCGCCAGACTGCGCAAGGCGCGGCTGCAGCTGCAGCTGGCCAGCGATGCGCTCGCCGCTGCCGAGGCAGAATTCGCGCGGGCGCGCGCTCAACGACAGTACGTCCGCATCCTGAGCCCGATCGACGGGCTGGTGGTCGCGCGACATCAACGCGCCGGCGACATGGCGTCCCCGGGAACGCCACTGCTGACAGTGGAGTCCGACTCGATCCTCTTGTTCGAGACCCAAGTGGCCGAGTCGACCATCAGCGCGATTCGGATCGGTGATTCCGTGCAGGTGCGCATCGACGCCCTGGGCAGGAAGCGCCTTCAGGGCGAGGTCCAGCGACGCGTGGCTTCAGGCGACCCGGTCACCCGCCGCTTCGAGGTGAAGATCCGGCTGCCGGAAGCCGAGGGGCTGCTGCCCGGCATGTTCGGGCGCGCCCGGTTTACGGTTGGTACGCGCGAAGCGGTCGTCGTGCCGGCGACGGCGGTGGTGGAGCGCGGCGGTGTGCGCGGCGCTTATGTAGTGGATGAGAATGCGCGCGTGCGTTTCCGCTGGTTGCGCACCGAGGAAGCGAGCGGACAG
This sequence comes from Algiphilus sp., assembly GCA_022763315.1. Classification (GTDB taxonomy): domain Bacteria; phylum Pseudomonadota; class Gammaproteobacteria; order Nevskiales; family Nevskiaceae; genus Algiphilus. The sequence continues at coordinate 40,811 of JALEHA010000098.1, read as the reverse complement.
GGCCTGATCGTCAGCGCCGGCCTGGATCCCGGCGAGCGCATTGTGCTCGCGCCGCCGCAGCAGATGCGCGAAGGCGATCTCGTCACCGCTGCGGCGGAGGCTTCGTGAGGGCCTTTGCGCAGCCGCGCGCGCCGGGAGGCGCCGGTGGCTGAGCCCCGCTTGAACCTTGCCGGCCGGCTGGCCGCGGCATCGATCGATTCCAAGCTCACGCCACTGTTCGTGGTGGCCGTGTTCCTGCTCGGCATCCTCTCGGCACTGATCACGCCGCGCGAGGAGAACCCCCAGATTGACGTGCCGGGCGCCGTGGTCAGCTGGCAGCTGCCGGGCAGCACGGCCGCGGAGGTCGAGCGGCTGATCGTGGCGCCGATGGAGGCGCGACTGCGCGAGATCGCCGGCATAGAGCACAGCTTCGGCACCGCCATGCCTGGCAAGGGGCAGATCCAGTTGCAGTTCCATGTGGGTGTCGACGAGGACGACGCGATCAGTCGCGTGCGCCAGCGCGTCGCCGCCAATCGCGAGAGCCTGCCGCCAGCAACGCGGGAGCCCACCGTCCAGCAGCTCGATGTGGACGACGTCCCCATCGTCACCGTCTCGCTGGCTTCGGCGCGCTACGACGACTATGCCCTGCGCCGGATCGCCGAGCGCATGGCCGAACGCCTCAGCACGCTGCCGGCAGTGTCGGTGGTCGATATCCATGGCGGTCGCACCCGCGAGATCCGCCTCGACCTCGACCCGGCGCGCATGCAGGCCTATGGCCTGACACTGCGGGAAGGCATCGCGGTCCTGCAGGCGAGCAATCTGTCCGCGGTGATCGGCAACTCGGTGCAGGAGGGCCAGAACCGCAGTGTGCATCTCAAGGGCCAGCTGCGCTCGCTGAAAGAGGTCCGCCGCCTGCCTCTGGGCGCCCACGACGGCCGGCTCATCTACGTCGAGGACATAGGCGAAGTCGTCGACGGACCCACCGAGGAGCCAGAGCACCTCACGCGCCTGGCCTTCGGCGCGGCCGATCCAAGGTTCGCCCGGCGCGAGCTGCACGGAGAGCTGCCCTCGGTGACGATCTCCGTCGCCAAGAAGCAAGGCACCAACGCCGTTGTCGTCGCCGACGAGGTGCTCGATCTGGTGGCGCGGATGCAGGCGCGCTTCGTGCCGTCGGATGTGGTCGTCGTGAATACCCGCAACGACGGCGAGGAGGCCAACCACACAGTCAACAAGCTGCTCTTTGATCTGGCCATTGCGATCAGCGCGGTGCTGCTCGTGCTGGTGCCGATTCTGGGCCTGCGCCAGGCGCTGATTGTCTGCCTGGTGGTGCCGCTGGTCCTGAGCCTCACGCTGGCGGCGGACATGCTGGCGGGCGTCACCATCAACCGCATCTCGCTGTTCGCGCTGATCCTCTCCCTGGGCATGCTGGTCGACGATGCCATCGTGGTGATGGAGAACATCCACCGCCACTACGAGCTGGGGGTGCAGGATCGGCGGCGCGCCGCGGCGCTGGCCACCCACGAGATCGGCAAGCCGACCACCACGGCGACGATCACCATCGTGCTCGTCTTTTCCGCCCTGCAGCTTCTGACCGGCATGAACGGGGCTTATTTCGCGCCGATCTCGTTCAATGTCGCCGTGGCGATCGCCTTCTCGCTGCTGGTCGCCTACACCGTAGTGCCCTGGGCCTGCGTGCGCTGGCTGCCGCAGCACACGGGTGACGCGCCGGTCGAACCTGCGCGGGACGGCATCCTGCGGCAGCGGTATCAGTGGCTGGTTGCACCGCTGATGCACAACACCCGCCGGCGACGCTGGGTGGTGCGTCTGGTTCTTGTCGCCCTGTTGGGGTCTGCGCTGATGCCGGCCTGGCAGTTCGTGCGCCCCGGCGGCCCCGGCGGTCCGGTTTCCGCGGGCGGCGTCCCGCTGTCGATCATGCCCAAGGATGACAAGAACAGCTTCGCGATCACCCTGGACCTGCCGGAGACCGCGACGGTCGAGCGAACCGACCGCGTCGCCCGCGAGTTCGGTGAAGTCCTCAGGCACCACCCGCAGGTCAGCCATTATCTGACCTACGTCGGTCTCCCCGGTGTGGTCGATTTTTCGTCCCAGGTCAGTGGCGGCGGTCGGCGCGCAGGGCCGAACCAGGCGGAGATCCGGGTAAAGCTGGCCGACGAGTCGCAGCGCCGCGACACATCGATGCACATCGTCGAGGCGCTGCGCGAGGCGACGGCCCCGATCCGTGCGCGGTATCCGCAAATGGACGTGCGTTTCATGGAGGCGCCACCGGGTCCGCCGACCCGGGCGGTGGTACTGGCCAACATCCACGGCCAGGACGAAGACACGCTGCGGGAGGTGGCCGCGGCGGTGAAGACACGGTTCCGTCAGACCTGGGGCGTGGTGGACGTGTTCGATACGGTGGCCGCGGACCGCGAGCAGATCGACCTGGTCGTGGATAAGGAGAAGGCGCTGCTGTCGGGGGTGACCACGGCGGACGTCGAGCTCACCGTGCGGGCGGTACTGGGCGGAATGGTCGTGTCGCAGGCCCACATTCCGGGCGAGCACAATCCGGTACCGATCCGCCTGCATGTGCCGCGCGAGCACGAGGTGAATCCGCAAGGGCTGGACCGCGTGACGGTGCGCAACGCGCAGGGCGAGACGGTGCCGCTCTCCGAGTTGGTCCGCGTGGTCCGACGTCCACGCGAGCATCCCATCCTGCGAAAGGACAACGAGCGCGTGACCTACGTCGGCGGCAACGTGGTGGCCGCCAGCGCGCCGGCCTTCGCCATCATGGACATGGAGCCCGCGCTCAACGGACGCTCAGTGGCCGGCACGCGGCTGCAAACCGGCAATCTGACCCTGTTCGACCAGCCTCCGGACACCATCGACGGCTACGAGCTGCTCTGGGAGGGCGAGATGCGCCTGACGCTGGACTCTGCGCGCGAGATGGGCGCGATCAACGGCGTGGTACTGGTCCTCATCTACCTGCTGATGGTCGGAATCTACCGTTCGTTCTCGCTGCCGCTGATGGCGATGACGGCGATTCCATTCGGCCTGATCGGCATCTTCCCCGGTCACTGGCTGCTGGGCATTCCCTTCAGCATGGCCTCGATGATCGGGGTCGTTGCGCTGGCCGGCGTGGTGATCCGCAATTCCCTGCTGATCATCGACTTCGTACATGACTACCAGCACCGCGGGCACTCTCTAGAGGAAGCGGTGAAGCTGGCGGGCAGCGTACGCCTGCGGCCGATCGGGCTGACGGCCGCGACAGTCATCCTCGGCACGCTGGTGCTCTACCGAGACCCGATGTTCGCGGGCCTCGCCACTTCGCTGATCTTCGGCACGATCGCCTCGACGGTGCTGACTCTGCTCTTGCTGCCGCCTCTGTACTATCGCATGGCGCTCAAGCACCCGGAGTGGTCACGCGGCGCCTGAGCCAGCCCATCATTGCAACGGTTTGCGCGTTGTTGGACTCCGCACTACGGGTAGCCTATACTTCCGTAGCCAGACTTTCGCGACCAACATTCGCGTCAAACGACGTTTTCGATGGAGATTGCCCAATGCCACAAGCCCAGGCCCAGTTCGACGTCATCATTCTCGGTGCAGGGCTGTCCGGGATTGGTGCTGCCTGTCACCTGAAGTCCAGCATTCCCGGCATCAAGCTGGGCATCATCGAGCGCCGCGAGCGCGCGGGCGGCACCTGGGATCTGTTCAAGTACCCCGGCATCCGTTCCGATTCCGATATGCTCACGCTCGGTTACGATTTCCGCCCGTGGACCGACACCAAGCTGCTGGCCGACGGCCCCTCGATCCGCCAGTACATTGAGGATACCGCCGACGAGTACGACGTGCGCCGAGATATCCGCTTCGGACACAAGGTCACCGAGGCCAGCTGGTCCAGCGAGGACAACCTCTGGACCGTGACAGCGGTCAGAGAGGACACGCTGGAACCCGAGGAAGTCAGCTTCACGACCCGCTTTGTCTACGGCTGCACCGGCTATTACAAGTACGACGCCGGCTACACGCCACCGCTACCGGGCGTCGAACGCTTCAAGGGAGATGTCATTCATCCCCAGCACTGGCCGGAAAACTACGACTACAGCGGCAAGCGCGTGGTCGTCATCGGCAGCGGCGCCACTGCCGTGACCCTTGTGCCAGCGATGACCGACAAGGCCGCGCACGTGACCATGCTGCAGCGCTCGCCCGGCTACGTGGTGTCGGTTCCGGAGCGCGATCTGATCTCGGAGAACCTGCGCCGGGTCCTGCCCGAGGCGCTGACCTATCGGCTGGCCCGCGTACGCAACGTGGTGCTGCAGCGTGCCGTGTTCGACGTCTGCCGCCGCGCGCCCAAGACCATGCGCCGGGTGCTGCTGTCTGCCGTGCGCAGGCAGCTGGGGGGCAACGTGGACATCAGCCATTTCGAGCCGCACTACAACCCCTGGGATGAACGGATGTGCGCCGTGCCGAGAGGCGACCTGTTCCAGGCGCTGCGCGAGGAGAAGGCCTCGATCGTCACCGATCACATCGACAGTTTCACCGAAACGGGCATCCGGCTGAAATCGGGGGCCGAGCTCGAGGCCGACATCATCGTCACCGCCACCGGGCTGGAGCTGCAGCTGCTGGGGGGCGCCGAGTACCGCATCGACGGCCAGGTGCTGAACCTGCACGACAAGCTGATGTACAAGGGCATCATGCTCGAGGGCGTGCCGAACCTGGCGCTGGTGTTCGGCTACACCAATGCATCCTGGACCCTCAAGGCGAACATTGCCAACGCCTTCGTAGTCCGGATCCTTCAGGAGATGCAACGACTCGGCGCCGAGCGCATCGTGCCCGAGGACGAAGAAGGCTGCGTGGCCGAGGAGAACTTCCTCAACCTCAACTCCGGCTACATCCGCCGTGCCGATGACCGGCTGCCGCGTCAGGGCACCAAGCCGCCCTGGCAGAACCTGCAGAACTACCTGCTCGATGTGCCGGCCCTGCGCTATGGCACTCTGCACGATGGCTATCTGCGCTTCTACCGCGATGATTGCCGCGTGACGGCGTCGCCGGTGCAACGCGTGGCCAGCCTGCTCGCCGCCTAAGCCACTCTCACGCGCCTGACCGGACGGCCGCCCGTGCGCGCCGTCCGGTTTTTTGTTCCATGTCAATTGCGAAGGCGGCGACCGCCTGACGTAGCACGCGAGAGCGGTCGACCCTCACGAAGCTGCGGTATGGCCGCCGGTCGGGCTCGCTCACGAGCCGGCGCCCCAGGGGAGGAAACCAGATGGCTACTGCATTCGATCTCACCACCAGCTCGCTCACCAGCTCGCTGCGAGGCTGGCGTGGCACCGCCGCGTTCCATCCGGCGCAGCGGCAGCCGAAAAACCCCCTCGAGCTCTATGACATCGAGGCTTGCCCCTTCTGCCGCCTGGTGCGCGAGGCGCTGACCGAATTCGACCTGGACGCACTGATCCGGCCCTGCCCGGTCGGCGGCCAGCGCTATCGCCCGCGCTGCGAAGAGCTCGGCGGCCGGCAGCAGTTCCCGTTCTTGGTCGATCCCAACACCGGGCGCCAGCTCTACGAGTCCGCTGACATCATCGACTACCTTGCCACCACCTATCAGCGCCCGGCGCCGGGCACACACGGCCTGCGACGGCGGCTGGCCGTGGCCACTTCCCTGGCCGCCAGCGCGGTGCGCTACGGGCACGGCCGGAAGGCGCGGCCTTCGCGCGCGCCGGACCAGCCGCTGGAGCTGTTCAGCTTCGAGAGCAGCCCGAACGTCATTCCGGTGCGCGAGCGCCTCTGCGAGCTGGAGCTGCCCTACCTGCTGCGCAACACCGGGAAGGGCCGCTGGACGGACATGGGCCCGCCAGCGGTCCGCGACCGGCTGTTGCACGCGCCCGGCGCCACCACCCGCAACCGCAAACTCCTGTTCGAGCGCACCGGCCGCGTGCAGGTGCCCTACCTGATCGATCCCAACACCGGCGTCGAGATGTTCGAGTCGACCGCCATCGTCGCCTACCTCGACAAGACCTACGCGGCCTGACTGACGCGCCGCCGGGGGCGGGGGGCTGCTGCCGGGCAGCGCAAGCGGCAGCGGCGGGGTTCAGGCGCGGGCTTCGAGCAGCCGCCGCGCGATGATGACGCGCTGCAGCTCGTCGATGGGCTCTCCGATGACGAGCAGGAGTGCCCCCGCGGACCATCGCGCCGCCCATGTTCCGCGCGAGTACCCGTACAGGGGCTCGGTACGGTTCTCCACGGCGGCTTCCGCTGGCGAAGAAGCGCTCGCCGGGCTGATCGCCAGCGCGCACCTCGGCGCACAGGCATTGCTCGATGGGGTCGATCAGTGGCTGGTCTTCACCCTCGCCCACGGCGTCCCCCGTGGCGCACGCCTCACATGCGGAAGACGCCGTAGCGCGGTTCAGCCACCGGCCGGTTGGCGGCGCAGGACAGGGCGATTCCGAGCGCGTTGCGCGTGTCCAGCGGGTCGAGCACGCCGTCGTCCTGCATCCGCGCGGAGAACCACAGCGCGCTGGTCTCACGTTCCGATTTCTCGTGCGTGCGCCGGCGCAGCTCGGCGACCTCCTCGTCGCCGGCATCCGGCCGCTCGCGGCGCAGCTGGCGCAGCTTGACGTCGGCCAGGGTGTTGCCGGCCTGCTCCGGGCCCATCACGCCCATCTTGGCCTGCGGCCAGGAGAAGATCAGGCGCGGGTCCCAGGAGCGGCCGCACATGCCGTAGTAGCCGGCGCCGAAGGCACCGCTGGTGACGACGGTGAACTTGGGCACTTCCGAGCCGGCCTGCGCCATCAGCATCTTGGCGCCGTCCTTGGTGATGCCGCCTTCCTCGTACTGACGCCCGATCATGTAGCCAGTAGTGTTCTGCAGGAAGATCATCGGCGTGCCGAGCTGGTTGCAGATCTGGATGAAGTGCGCGGCCTTGAGCGAGCTGTCCGAGAACAGCACGCCGTTGTTGCCGAGGATGCCGACCTTGCAGCCCCACAGCCGCGCCCAGCCGCAGACCAGCGTCACGCCGTAGCCGGGCTGGTATTCCTGGAAGCGACTGCCGTCGACCATGCGCGCGATAACCTCCCGCATGTCGAACTGCTGCTTGTAGTCGACCGGGAGAATCCCGTAGAGCTCGCGCGGATCGTAGTGGGGCGCTTCCGCTTCGGCCCAGTCGAAGTGCTTGCGCGGCTGCGAAAAGCCGCCGATCAGCTCGCGCGCCCGCGCGATGGCCTCGGCCTCGCTGTCGACCGCGTAGTCGGCGGTGCCGGAGACGGTGGTGTGCATGTCGGCACCGCCCAGGGCTTCGACCGTGACCTCCTCGCCGGTGGCCGCCTTGACCAGCGGCGGCCCGCCGAGGAACACCGCGCCGGTGCCGCGGACCATGATGGTGTGCTCGCACAGCGCCGGCACGTAGGCGCCGCCGGCGGTGCAATGCCCCAGCACCACGGCCACCTGCGGCACGCCCATCTTGGACAGGATGCACTGGTGGCGGAACACGCGGCCACCCATGACGTAGACGCCGGAGAGATCCTCCAGATAGCCGCCGGCGCTGTCGCACAGATGCACGACCGGCAGTCGGTTCTCGATGGCGATTTCCAGCGCGCGCACGATCTTGGGCGCCGACAGCGGATACCAGGCGCCGCCCTTGTTGCTGGAATCGTCGGCGTGGATCATCACTTCGCGGCCGTTGACCACGCCGATGCCGCTGATCACGTTGGCCCCGGGTGCCTCGCCGTTGAACTGATCGTAGGCGGCGATGCTCGACAGCTCGAGAAACGGTGTGCCGGGATCGAGCAGAAGGTCCAGGCGCTCGCGCGCCAGCAGCTTGTTCTGGCGCCGCAGGCGCTCGATGTCGCGCTGCGGCCGCTCGTGACGCACGCGCTCCTGGAGGGCCTTGAAGTCGGTGACGACGGCCTGCATGCGCGCGGCGTTGTCGCGGAAGGCCGGCGCCTTGGGGTCGACGGTGGTCTGGATGCGTCTCATGGCGCGGCCTCGAAAGTGACCAGGGTGAACTTGAGCGGCACCTGGTCGCCCGGCGCGCAGTGCACGGCGGCGATGCGCCCGTCGTGCGGCGCGCGGATGGTCACCTCCAGCTTCATGCTCTCCATGACAACCAGATCCTGGCCGGCAGTGACCTCGGCGCCCGGCTCCACCAGGACGGAGATGACGGTGCCGGGCATCGGTGCCTCCGCGGCGCCGTCGTGACCTCCGGCAGCGGCCGCGTCCAACGGGTCGACCGCCTCGATGACGTGGGTACGGCCGCGCAGGCGGATCCAGATGCGGTCATCGTGCCGCGCGATCAGGGCTTCGGCCTGCTCCTCGCCGGCGCTGACGCAATAGCGCGCCGCGCCCAGCGGCTGCAGCGCGCAGCGCAGCGGCCCGTCCTCGGTGTCCAGGACCAGGCCGTCGGCGTCTTGCCTGAGGCTGCAGCGGTGCTCGGACTCGCCGAGTCGGAAGATCTTTTTCATGGGCAGAGCAAGGGGTTTCAGTTGCGCCAGGCGCCCATCTGCGCGTAGAGCCGCGGCATGTCGGCGGCCGCGGCCACCATGTGGCCATCGGAGAGCGCGGCGGCGGCCAGCAGCAGCGCGGTCGAGTGGGTCTCGCCGGCGTCGCCGAGCTCGGCAGCCTGCTCGTCGAGAAATGCGGTGCTGTAGTCGCCGGCCGCGAACTGCGCGTGCGCGAGGATGCGGTCCAGATAGTCGAGATTCGTGGCCACGCCCAGGCAGGCCGTGTCCGCCAGCGCCTGGCGCGCGCGCGCCAGGGCCTGCCCGCGGCTGCGGCCGTGGAAGATGAGCTTGGCGAGCAGGGAATCGAAGTCGCTGCCGACGCGCTGGCCTTCCACAACGCCGCTGTCCACACGCACGCCCGGTCCAGCCGGCTCGCGCAGCACCTGCAGGCTGCCGGTGGCGGGCATGAAGCCCTGTGCCGGGTCCTCGGCGCACAGCCGCAGCTCGATGGCGTGGCCCTGAAAGCCGATGTCGGCCTGGCTGTAGCCCAGCGGCTCGCCGGCGGCCACGCGCAGCTGCTCGGCCACCAGGTCGAAGCCGGTGACGCACTCGGTCACCGGGTGCTCGACCTGCAGGCGGGTGTTCATCTCCAGGAAGTAGAACTCGCCGTCGGCGCCCAGGATGAGCTCCACGGTGCCGGCGCCGACATAGCCGGCGGCGCGCGCGATGCCGACCGCGACCTCGCAGATCCGTGCGCGCGTGCCGGCGTCCAGTGCCGGCGAGGGCGTCTCCTCGATGATCTTCTGGAAGCGTCTCTGCACCGAGCACTCGCGCTCGCCGAAGTGCACGACGCTGCCGTGCTGGTCGCCGAGCACCTGCACTTCGATATGGCGTGGCCGTTCGACATAGCGCTCGACGAACAGTCGGCCGTCGCCGAAGTAGCGCTCCCCCTCGCGCCGCGCGGCCGCCAGCTCGGCGTCCAGCACCTCGGCGCTGCGCACGATGCGCATGCCCTTGCCTCCGCCGCCGGCCGCCGGCTTGATCAGGATCGGCAGGCCCACGGCCAGCGCGCGCTGTGTGAAGCTGCCCGGGTCATCGGCCTCGATGGCGCTCGGCGCCACCGGAAAGCCGTGCTCGGCGACGAAACGGCGCGCGCTGACCTTGTCGCCCATCAGCTCGGTGACGGCGGGCGGCGGGCCGACGAAGCGGATGCCGGCCTCATCCAGCGCGCGCGCCAGCGCCGGGCTCTCCGAGAGAAACCCGTAACCGGGGTGCACCGCATCGGCGCCCCAGCGGCGCGCGGCCTGGACAATCTGCGCCACGTCGAGATAGGCCGCAACCGGCGTTGCCCCTTCGATGGGGACGACGGCATCGGCGAGCTGCGGTGCCAGGCCGCCGTCCTCGGCGGCGTGCCGCACGATGGCGCATTCGATGCCCTGGGCCTTGGCAGTGCGCAGAATGCGCGCGGCGATCTCGCCGCGATTGGCCACCAGCAGCCGTCGGATCGGCGCACCCGTCATTCCGGGACCTCAAGGCTTGCCGGCACCGTCACCGGGAAGTCGAGCAGCATCTGCGCGTAGGCCTTGCCCTGCGGATCGATCCGCAGCGAGGCGATGCCGCCGCCGCCGAGCGCGCGTTCCAGCAGGAAATTGAACCCGCTCAGGCCTGGCCACTCGTAGCGGTGCACCGGCCCCTGAACGAGGTGGGCGAACCACCGGGCAACGGCCTCCTCGGTCAGCGCCGCGCGAATCCACGGCAGGTACTCGGGGCGCCGCGCCAGAATGCCGATGTTGGCGCTGTCGCCCTTGTCACCGCTGCGACCCTGGGCCAGACGCAGTAGCGGCACGCTGCGCGCGCCGTCGGCCAACGCATCGGCCGGCGGCGGCACGGGTGTTTCCTCCGCCGGCAAAGCCTGCGGCTCCGCTCCGCGCATCTGCGGGCAGGCGACGGGCTCGCCGTCGAGCTCGACACTGACCGGAACGCGTGCCTTGGGCCAGAGCAGGGAGAACAGGCGGATCACCGACGTGACCTTGGGCCTGCCGCCGGAGAAGCCGGTGATGGCGGGCGCACTGGCCAGCGCCATCGGCGCCATTTCGCGCGAGAAGATCTCCAGCGCGTCCTTGTCCGGGTGGCGGGCGGCGATCCTGACGATGACTTCGCGGGTCTGTGCTCGCGCGTGCGGGCCATAGGTGGATTCCGTACCGAGGGCCTCGATACGGGTCTCCGTGAAATCGCCCAGTCCGCGTTCCGCGAACAGGCGCCGGCAGCGTGCCAGCAAGGCCTCGCCGGTCCGCTGCGCCTTGGCCGCCGCGTCGGTGCCCCCGATCATGAACTGCGCGGTGGCGCGAAAGCCGTCGGCATAGGTAGCGCTGACCTTGCACTGGTCGCCGGGCGGCCGGCCGCGGGCGCCGCTCACGCGCACGCGGTTCTCCCCGATCGCCTCCAAGTGGATGCGGCTGAAGTCGCAGGCAACGTCCGGCAGCAGATAGTTGCGCGGATCGCCGATCTCGTAGACCACCTGCTCCCCGACCGTGGATGGGTCGATCAGGCCACCGGTGCGCGCGGGCTTCTCGACGACGAAGCTGCCGTCGGGCGCGCAGTCGGCGATGGGAAAGCCCATGTTGTCCCAGCCCGGAACCGACCGCCAGTCAGTGTAGTTGCCGCCGGTGCACTGGGTGCCGCATTCGATGATATGACCGGCCAGGCTGCCCTGGGCGAGCTGGTCGTGATCGTCGGGCTTCCAGCCGAAGGCGTGAATCAAGGGGCCGAGCACCACCGCGCTGTCCACGCAGCGGCCGGTGACGACGATGTCGGCGCCGGCGTCGAGTGCGGCCGCGACCGGGAAGGCACCCAGATAGGCATTGGCGCTGGCCAGCTTGGCGGGCAGCGGCGCGCCGCTGAACATCTCGCGCACGCCGGCCTCGCGCATCGCCTCGACCTGCGGCAGCAGATCGTCACCGGCGACCGTGGCGATCTTCAGGCTCAGACCTTCGGCTTCGGCGGCGCGGGTCAGTGCTTCGCGGCACCCGCCGGGATTCACGCCGCCGGCATTGCTGACCACGCGGACGCCGCGCGCCTTGAGCTCGCGCAGCAGCGGCCGCAGCGCGCCGACGAAGTCAGGCGCGTAGCCGGTCCGTGGGTCCCTGGCCTTGGCGCGCGTCAGTAGCGACATCGTGATCTCGGCCAGGTAGTCGAAGACCAGCACGTCGATGTTGCCGCCCTGCACCAGCTGAGCGGCGGCATGCTCGGTGTCACCCCAGAACCCGGAGGCACAGCCGATGCGCAGAGAATCCTGTTTCATGTTCGGACCCGACCGAAGACTGGAGGATTACTGCCGCGGGAAGAACACGCGCCAGATGCCCTTTGCGCTGGCGCAGACCTCGCCGCGTTCGTTGAGCAGCTCGCCTTCGGCGAAGGCCGTGCCACGGCCGGCGCGCAGCACGCGGCCGATGGCCTTGAACTGCTCGCCCCGTGCCGCTGCGAGATAGGTGATGTCGAGGTTTATCGTCACCTGCGAATAGGCGGCCAGGGACAGGCCGGCAGCCTGCAGCAACGGCAGCTGCGCCGAAACGATGGCATAGCCCAGCGCGCCGTCGAACATGTAGGAAATCACGCCGCCGTTGATCGCGTCCGGCGGTCCGCCGGCGCCGCGCTGAGCCGGCGTGGGCGACCTCAGGTAGAGGGCCACCTCGCCGGGCGTGACCTCCTCCGCGGTCAGACCCTGTGCCTGCATGAAGGGGCTTTCGTTCCAGCGTTCCTTGAACAGATAGGGCGCTGCGGTCGCGGGCAGATCGTTGGCCATGGGCTAGGTCGTGAAAGGAGGATGGGGGGCTTGTGCGGCTTCAATAGGAGCGAGGCAGGCCGAGGACGTGCTCGCCGATGTAGTTGAGGATCATCTCGTTGTTGACCGGTGCCACGCGCATCAGGCGGGCAAAGGGCCAGAGCGTGATCACGTCATAATCCTGGTCGAAGCCGTAGCCGCCGTGGGCCTGCAGGGCGATGTCCACCGCCTCGTCGCAGGCTTCCGAGGTCAGCAGCTTGGCCATGTTCGACAGCGGGCCGGCATCCTCGCCGCGATCGAAGGTGCGGGCGGCTTCCTGCATGACCAGGCGCGAGGCCTCGACATGCGCCTTGGCGCGAGCCATGGGGTGCTGCAGCCCCTGGTAGCTGCCGATGGGCGTGCCGAACGGCGCGCGCTCCTTGGCATACTCCACCGCCTTGTCCAGCGCGCGGTTCCCCAGGCCCACCGCCATCGAGGACAACACCAGACGCTCCGTGTTGAGGCCGTCGAACAGGTATTTCATGCCCTTGCCTTCTTCACCGATCAGCGCGTCCGGAGGCAGCTCGGCATCCTTGAAGAACACCAGGTACTGGCTTTCCCCGAGCACATCGATGTTCAGGCGCTGGAACTCGATCCCCGGCGTGTGCGAATCGAGAATGAACAGGGAGAGTCCGGCGCGCGGGCGTTCGGGATCGAGCGGAGAGGTGCGCGCGATCAGCAGCATCGACGTCGAGTCCTTCGCGCCGGTGATGAACACCTTGGAGCCATTGACCAGCCATCCCGCATCGCTTCTGCGCGCCGTGGTCTGCAGGCGGAATGTGTTGGTGCCGGCATTGGGTTCGGTCACGCCGAAACACATCTTGCCCTCGCCGGTGGCGGTGGGCGTGACGAACTTTGCGATCTGTTCGGGCGTACCGTGCCTGATGATCGGCATGCGGGCAAAGCTGCCGAGCACGAAGAACAGCGAGATGATGCCGGCGCGGGCGGTGATCTCGTTGAGCACCATCAGTTCGGAAAGACCACCGCCGCTGCCGCCGTACTCCTCGGGCACGGAGACGCCAAGCAGGCCGGTTTCGGCCATCGCGTCCCAGAGCTTCTGCGGGAACCTGTTTTCCCGGGCGCACTGCAGCCAGTATTCGCGCGAGATGCCCCGGGTCAGGCCTTCAGCGGCTTCACGGACGGCGGCGATGGATTCTTCGCTCATGGGATGCTCCTGCTTGTCAGTCTTCTTCTGGGAAACGGGTTGTTCCGCCGGAAAGGTTCAGGCGGGTTCGAACTGCGGAATCCTGAAGCCGTCGCCGCGGGTCTCGAAGCAGACCTTGACCTTCATGCCGATGCGCACGGATTCGGGGGCGCAGTTGAGGATGTTGCTCATCATCTGCGGGCCTTCATCGAGCTGGATGATGGCCATCACGAAAGGGCAGTCGGCCTTGAAGGCCGGGTACGGCGGCTGATACACGACGGTGTAGCTGAACACCGTGCCCGACCCGCTGGCCTTTTCCCAGGTCGGATCCGGCGAGAAGTCGAAGGGGCTCCAGCAGCGCGCATACATGAACGGCTGGCCGGTGCCGCGGCAGCGCTGGATCATCAGCTCGCCGCGCTGCGCGCCGTCCCAATAGGGCTTGCTGTGTGCGCTGATCTCCGGAACCGGCTTGGGGTTGACGGTGGCGTTGCTCATGACTGGCTCCCCAGGACGAGCGTGGCGTGCTCGGACATCATGCCCCCGTAGCAGTGGACGACGCCCATATCGGCCTTCTTCAACTGGCGCTCATCACCGGCGATGCCCATGACCTGGCGTGCCGCTTCCACGATCATGGTCTGGCCGGACGCATCGCCGACATGGCCGAAGGACATCAGCCCGCCGTAGGTATTGACCGGGAACTCGCCGCCGGGCGCGGTGCGGCCACCGGCGAAGAACGCGCCACCCTGGCCCTTGGGACAAAGGCCGAGGTCTTCGGCATAGATGATGGGGTTGATGCTGAAGGAGTCGTAGAGCTGGGCGAAGTCCATGTCCTCGGGCCCGACGCCCGCCATGCGGTAGGCCTGGGCCGAGGTTTGCCTGGAGCCCAGGGTGGTCAGGTCATGCGCCTGGCTGATGCTGGAATGGGTGTGCTTCTCGCCGTAGCCGTACAGGAAGCAGGGCTTCTCGGCATAACGCCTGGCGATGCCCGGCGACACCACCAGCACCGCCGAGCCGCCTTCGCTGGGCACCGAGCAGTCGAGCAGATTGAACGGATAGGCGATGGGGCGCGAGGACAGCACCTTGTCGATCGTAAGCGCCCCCTGCGGGGCCATCAGCGCATCCGGGTGCAGGAGCGACCACTCGCGCTGCGACACCGCGACCTGTGCAAGCTGTTCGCGCGTGGTGCCGAATTCGTGCATGTGGCGGGTGGCGTTGAGCGCGAAGATGGGCGGGATGTAGGTGCCGTAGGGGTACTCGAACTCGGGATGGCTGATGAGCTTGCTCATCATCTCGGCCATGCCGCTGCCCACGTTGGGAAAGCGTCCGGCGCCCAGGCAGAGCACCGAATCGCACAGTCCGCGCTCGATGGCCAAGGCCGCGCGGATCAGCATCAGCGCGTAGGTGCCGCCACCGGCATTGATGGTTTCGCTGAAACTCGGCTCGATGCCCAGTTCTTCGGCGATCTTCTCGTGCGCGAACACGTCGACGCCATCGGCGGAGGCCATGCCAGCCGGCGCCGACAGCAGACCGCCGATATCCGAGGGTCGCAGTTGCGGCCATTCGCGCAGGAACTGCGCGGTGACCCGTCGGTACATCTCCATGCCGTTGTAATGCGGGTAGCGTCCGGGCTTCATCTCGGACACCGCGACGATGGCCGCGAGAGGATTCATTCGCTGCGCTCCTGCCGGAGTGAAAGAACCAAGCTCACCGGGCTCACCGATAGCGGCCAACGATGGAAATGCCGACGACGTTCTGGTGGGGGAAGCCGCCCAGGTTGTGCGTCAGACCGTAGCGCGGATCCTTGAGTTGGCGTTCGCCCGCACGGTCCTGCAGCTGCAGGTACATCTCGTAGACCATGCGAATGCCGGAAGCGCCGATGGGGTGACCGAAGCACTTGAGGCCGCCGTCGATCTGGCACGGAATCTGGCCATCGGCGTTGTAGAAACCGTCCATCACGTCCTTGACGGCGCCGCCGTCCTCGGACAGACCCAGATCCTCCATCGTCACCAGCTCGGTGATCGAGAAGCAATCGTGAACTTCGAACATCGACAGTTCCTGGCGCGGCTTCTTGATGCCCGCTTCGGCATAGGCACGTTGTGCCGCCTTGCGGGTCGTCAGAATGTAGGAACCGTCCCAGTCGTTGTAGCCACCCTCGGAACCATTGGAAAGCGCCAGCTGCAGCGCCTTGACCGTGACCATCTGCTCGGGATGCTTGCCCAGCGACTTGGCGATCTCGGGCGTGGTGACGATGGCCGCGGCCGAACCGTCGGAGACACCGCAGCAGTCGAACAGGCCCAGCGGCTCGGCAACCATGGGCGCGCCCATGATGGCATCGCAGCTCACCGGCTTGCGCAGGTGCGCCTTGGGATTCTTGGCGCCGTTGACGTGGCTTTTGGCCGAGATCTCAGCCAGCGCGCGCTTGAGGGTGTCGCGCGATACCTTGTAACGCTCCATGTAGGCGCTGGCCACTTGCGCAAAGACGCCCGGCGCCGACAGGTTGGGCCACCACAGCGGCGGCAGCGAGCCGATTTCCAGCCCCGGCAGACCGCCGTAGCCGGTGTCCTTGAGTTTCTCGACGCCGATGGCCAGCGCGATGTCGCAGGCGCCGGCGGCGACCGCGTATACCGCGCCACGAAAGGCCTCGGTTCCGGTGGCGCAGTAGTTCTCGACGCGTGTCACCGGGATGTTGTCGAGCCGCAGCGACAGCGAGGCCGGGGTGGCCGACTTGCCGATGTTGACCTCGTCCATGCAGGAACCCAGCCAGGCTGCCCCGATCCGGGGCGCCTCGATGCCGGCATCGGTCAGGGCCTCGGCGAAGGCTTCTTCCATCAGTTCCTCGGCGCCCATGTCCCAGCGCTCGCCGAAGCGCGAGCAACCCATGCCGAGAATGGCCACCTTGTCACGGATACCTTCAGCCATCTCAGGCCTCCTTCGCGGTCGCCAGCGGCGCCGCTTTCCAGAAGTAGCGGATCATGCCGCGCTGTGCATCGCGGCCACGCACTCGGAACACCATGCGCACGGGTTGCCCGACGCTGACCTGCCCCAGGTCCCAGTCGGTGATGTCGGCCATGAAGCGGCCGCCGCACTCGAATTCGATCATGCCGTAGTGCGCCGGCGGCTCGGGCGTATAGGTGAGCCAGTCGCACGACCAGGTCTTGATCCGCGCCGGCTCGTCGGCGAAGCGATGCGGATCCATCTCCTCGGCGTGATGGCAGCTCGGGTTCACACAGCGCAGGGCAGCAGGGAACTGCGGCGTGCCGCACTTGCGGCAGCGCCCGCCGACCAGGCCCAGCAGCATGCGCCGCTTGCGATACATGGCGGACAGCGCGGTCTGCGGATTCGCTTCGGCGCGCAGACCCTTTTCCAGGGTCACGACGTCGTTGAATGCCTGGAACTTGGCGTAGTCGGTCTCTTCCCGGCGCCGGGCCAGGCAGGCTGCCACGGCAGTGCGCGGCGTCAGCTGCGCGATTTCCGGCGTGATGCGGAAGGCCAGCACATCGCAGCCCTGGCCGAAGCCGACCACCACCAGGGTTTGCCCCGGCCTGGCATTCTCCAGCGCGGCAGCAAGCATCAACGAGGCGTGCGCAGCGCCCGTCTGCCCGACGGTGCCGTGCAGCCCGTCGGCGACCGCTTCGTCGGCAATGCCCACGTGCTTGGCGGCCACGGCGGCCAGCCGGGGTGCCGGTTCGGCCAACACGAAGTGATCCACCGAGCCGGGTTCGATGCCGAGCCTGGCGAGCCCGTCCCGGATGGCTTCGGGCAACCACTTCCGGAAGGCTTCGTCGCGCAGCCAGCGCTCCTCCCAGTGGTAGTCGAAGGGCTGGCCGGCGGCGCGGTAGTGATCGACGAAATCGGTCGACACGCTGTGGCTGCCCAGATGCTCGGCGATGACATCGCTGTTGCCCAGCGTGAAGGCCGCCGCGGCGTCGCCGTACATCAGTTCCTGCACGCTGCCGGCGCGCGCGCGGCGGTGCTCCGCCGCCACCGTGAGCACTTCGCCCTCGCGTCCGGCGGCAACGCGGTCCAGCCCGGCGAGCAACGCGGCGGTGCCGGCCTTGAGCGACCCGCCGAAGTCGGCACTGGCGACCGCCTCCGGCAGGTCCAGGGCGCCGGCCACGACCCCGGCGTTCTGGCGGTCGCTGAACGGGTGTGTCGTCGAGCCAAAGTAGACCGCACCCAGCGCGACCCGGCGACCGGCCAGGGCATGGCGCGCGGCTTCCACCGCCATTGTCAGGCTGTCTTCGTCCCAGCCAGCCATTGCGCGCTCGCCGCGTGCCTGCGCCGCCAGGCCCGGATTGGCCCAGGCATGGGCTTTGGCTGCCACCGCCCGGTTGAGGCGCCCACGTGGCACATAGGCCCCGAAGGAAGTGATCCCGATCATGGAGTCTCCAGCAAGCGCCCTCGGGGAGGGCCGGAATGCGACGATTGGTTCTAACTAACAGTTGTTAGTGTCGCAGCAATCACGGCGCCGTGCAAGTCTGCTCGTGACCCTGCGCCGGCGCGCTCCTCAGTGCGGCACGCGGGCCCGGGACAGCGGAATGTGCACCCGCAGCTCGACAGCCAGTAGGCCGAGCACGGCGCCGACGGCGATCGGGACCGGCTCGTCCCGCTGAACCGCGGACGCGCGCAGCGCCTCGGACGTCAGCACCCGCTGGGTGATCATGCACGCATAGTCGATCGCCACCTTGGGGCAGCGCCGCGGGCAAAGCCCCGACGGGTGAACGGTCGGGCATGATGAAGCCGCCAGCGACCGCGGCAGCCATGGCCCCGGCCGGTGAAGTCCCGCCACTGGAATCTGCCATGGAGCATCACCGGCGTCGGGCATGCCGCGCATTGCTGCGCCTTCACCCGCGTTGCGCCCCGGATGAGCGGCGCCGCTTGCGGCCGGCGTCGACGAAAGGGTGGATCCGGGCGCGCAACGGCGTCCGTGCAGCATGGAGAAGATCGCGGTGACCGAAGGGATCACCACCTTGCTGAGCGTGCGGACCTCCAGCTGTGACAAGCAGTCGATTCGGCGCCGGAAACGGGCGGGGCCGCAGCGCACCACCGAATCGAACAGGGCGACGACGCACCTTGTCCGCAGGGCCGTAGCCGCGCCACCCCGGAAGGCTCGCCTCTTTGATGCGCCGCCCCGGACGGCCAATCTCCACGTCGGAAATCGCGGCGCCGCCGGAATCGACAATGGCGCGCACGTGCAGACCCTTCAGCCACCTCGGCGTGAGGCCGAGTGTGCCGCGAGCCCGTCCGCACCGTCATTCACCAGCGCCTCCCCGTGCTCGACAGCGAGCTGAAGCCGCATGCTCCTAGCACTCCTACAGGCAGCGCGCCGAAACCGACCGCCCCGCCGACACCCTGCACCAGGCTCCAGATGAGATTGGGCAACTCTGGGCACGCCCCGCATCGCCACGAAGGACCCTGCCGCTGCCGCCTTCGGGATCGGCCGCAGGCGCTCGCGCAGTGCGCCGATCCAGCGTCCCGATCGCAGTCCGATCCGAATCGGCGCTCGCGGCGGGCGCCGGGTGAATCGGACTCGTCCGATCACGGTTTGACCTGTATCGCCATCAAGCGTTGGGTTGCCCGCCCCTTCGGTGACGCGTCATCGCGCCGCAAACAAGCCGTCCGACAGGATGTTCACCATCTCCCGGACGACGTCGTTCAACTCCCCTTGACTTGCGTCGAACCATTCCACCGTCCAGTTGATCGTCCCCAGCACGATCAATCGCGCAAGATGCAGGTCTACGCCGCCCCGCACCTCGCCGCACGCCTGCGCTTCGGCCAGAAGCCGGTCCCAGAGGGCGCTGTAGTTGCGCCGGCGCTCCCGGTTGGGACGCCTCAACTCCACCGGCAACTGCCCATAAATCCGGATGCTGGCCGAGGTATATGCGCCGTGCTGGAGCAGACCCGTGAGATGCCCCTCCAGAGCCGCCGCAAACTTCTCCCGGCCCGAGGCATCATCGGGCAGTGCCGCGAGCCGATCGACCACGGTTTGGTGAACCAGATCGATCCCCAGATCCAGAATCTCTCCAAGAATCCGGTCTTTGGACTCGAAATGGTAGTAGACGCTGCCGGCCTGGATGCCCGCAGCGTCGGCGATCTGCCGGAGCGTGGTCGCCGCGTAACCCTGGCGCTTGAAAAGGCTGGCGGCCGCCTTGAGCACCTGTTCCCTCGTCAACTCTGCGGCTGAATCACGGCTCCGGGCTGCCGCACTCTTCTTTCTTGTCACGGTGGCCATGGGGTAGCAGTTGAACAAACCCCCAGCATACACGACTCTCCGGGCATTCAACCGCTGCATCGAGCGGAGGCACAGTCCAACTATGAAATCTAACTATCATTTGATAGAATCACAGCCTAAAGGGTGGCGCGGTGTCAAGCATCGCGTCGGTTTCGTCCGCCGTCAGCTCGCGCCGTGGTCGTACCGAGAACCCGTCCGTCATGGCGCCAGCAGGGAGCAAGCCGCTCATGAATCTCGAACTTGCCGGCAAGTCCGTCGTCGTCACCGGCGGAGGCTCCTGCATCGGGCGCGCCATCGTCCTGACGTACGCCGAGGAAGGGGACAGCATCACCATAGGCGACATCGGCGAGGCACAGGCTGGCAAGGTCGCCGATCTGGCACGTGAGCGCGGTGCGGTGCGGGTGGTCGGGACCGATATCACGCAGCACGATCAGGGCAAGGCATTGATGGATCAGGCCGACGCGCGCCACGGCGGGATCAACGTACTGTTGAACAACGTCGGCTGGGAGCGGCCCATGTTCTTCACCCAGACGACGCCCGAACTCTGGGACAAGATCATCCGCGTCAACTATCTCAGCGTCTTCAACTGCACGAGCGCCGCGCTCGAGAAGATGATTCCCGCCGAGCGAGACAGCATCGTGTCGATCAGCTCCGACGCCAGCCGACAGGGCGAGCCGCGCGAGGCCGTCTACGGCGGCACCAGGGCCGCCGTCAACCGCTTCATGAAGACCAATGCCCCCCGGTCCGCCCCCCGGCAGTCGCGACGTTCACGGAGCTGACGCGATGAACTCTGCCTCTCCCGATACCACCGACGTTGGCGCCACCGTGGGCAGCTATCTAGAGGCGCGCACGTGGGTCGGGCGGCGCAGCGAGCCGCGGCCCGTGGACACGGCGGTGGACGAATCGCGCTGCAAGTACTTCGCGGCACTATGCGAAGACGGCAACCCGGCGTACTGGGACGCCGAATGGGCACGTCACGCCTTCGGTGCGCCACTGGCGCCCAGCGGCATGCTGATGAGCCTGATGATGCCGCTGCCCTGGAAACCGGATGGACGCAGCGCTGCGCCGACCATGGCGATTGATGTGCCGCTGCCCGGGCGCACCCTGATCAATGTGGAGAC
Organism: Algiphilus sp.; assembly: GCA_022763315.1. Taxonomy (GTDB): domain Bacteria; phylum Pseudomonadota; class Gammaproteobacteria; order Nevskiales; family Nevskiaceae; genus Algiphilus. Next base: position 20,086 of record JALEHA010000098.1, on the reverse strand, counting down.
CGACTGCGAGCTGTTCCGCCCCGTGCACTGGGGCGAGCGCCTGAGCCTGTGCGAAGAGATGGTCGACATCTCGCCGGAAAAGCACACGCGCCTGGGGCGCGGCCATTTCGTGACCACGCGGCTGCTGCTGCTGGATGCCGCCGAGCAGCCGGTGGCGACGATCACCAATGTGCTCTATCGCTACGAAGCAGGGGGCAGTGACGCATGAACGAGCACTACCCGCAGAAGTGCTGGAGTCAGGTGCAGCAAGGCGAGGCGCTGCCGCCACTGCACTTCCCCATCGATTACGCCCGAATCATTCTCAATGCGGCCACGACCTGGGACTACTTCCCGGGCCATCACAACCCGGTCTACGCACGCGCTCAAGGCCAGCCGGACATCTACGCCAGTACGATCTTCTTCCACGGGCTGATCGACCGATTCGTCACCGACTGGGGAGGGCCGCTGACGCTGGTCCGCCGCCGCCGGATGCGGATGGTCGCCAGCGCGCATCCCGGCGACACGCTCAGTGTCGAGGGACGGATCGTGCGCGCCTATCGCGAGACCGAGCTGGGGCTGGTCGACCTCGAGATCACGCTGAGCACGGCGCGCGGCCTTTGCGTGCCTGCGAGCGTCTGCGCCCGGCTGCCGCTGGACCAAGACGAGTGTCCCTCCGCCCCTACCACGAAGACCACGACGCCATGAACCAACCATCTCTCCAGAACGAATCCCTTGCCAACCGCATCCACCAGGTGCAGGAAGCCACACGCGGCATCTCCGAGCAATACCCGCGCGCCTATATCCGGGAGTGCATCGATCAGGACCGCTTCCCGGACGAGATGTGGAAGGCCCTGGGCGAGTACGGCTTGCTGGGTCTGACCGTGCCCGAGGAATACGGCGGCTCCGGTGGCGGCGTGGTGGAGATCGTGGCGCTGGCCGAAGCGCTCGCGCTGGGCGGTGTGCCGACCCTGTTCCTGGTCGTCACCGGCCTGGGGCGCGTACCGATTGTCCGACACGGCACGCCGGAGCAGATCAGGAAGTTCGTGACGCCGACCTGTGACGGATCGGTCAAGCTGTGCTTCGCCATCACCGAGCCCAACGCCGGAACCAACAGCTTCGACATGAGCACGCTGGCCACGCGCGACGGCGAGGACTGGGTGCTCAACGGACAGAAGGTCTTCATCTCCGGCGCCCGCGACGCCGACATCATGCTGGTGATTGCGCGGACGCAGAAGGCTTCGGATGTCAAACACCGCACCGAGGGCATGTCGCTGTTCGTGGTCGACATGAAGACCCCGGGCATCACCCTCCAGCCGTTGAACATCCAGGTCGAGACCGCCGAGCGCCAGTACATGGTGTTCTTCGACAACGTGCGCCTGCCTGCCGACGCGCTGATCGGGGCGGCGGGCAAGGGCGCCAAACTGATGTTCGAGGGGCTCAACTCGGAGCGCCTGCTCGCCGCCGCCGCCGCGCTCGGCATCGGCGACTATGCCCTGAACAAGGCCGCAAGCTACGCCCGCGACCGCAAGCCCTTCGGCAAACCCATCGGCAGTTACCAGGCGCTGCAGCATCGCATGGCGCTCGCCAAGGCCGAGCTCGAAGCCGCGCGGCTGATGACCTACTCCGCCGCCGAGCGCTTCGACACCGGCGAAGATGCCGGCGCGCTCGCCAACATGGCCAAGCTGCTCGCCTCGCGTGCGGCGGTCGCGGCAGTGGAAGCAGCCATCCAGACCCACGGCGGCTACGCCTTCGACCGCGACTACGACGTGGTGACGCTCTGGCCCATGGTGCGACTGATGGAGATCGCGCCGATCAACAACGAAATGCTGCTGAACTACATCGGCGAGCATGTGCTCGGCCTGCCCAAGAGTTATTGAATGACGCAGGAACCGGCGGAGACACCCCCCGTGCATCGTCGCGGGCCGCGCAGGTCCGCGGACCGAGGCACGCCATGATCGGCATCGCCGACATCGCCTACGTCCTGCCGCCCTGGCGGATTGGCAATGCGGCGCGCGCCGAGCGGCTGGGCGTGCCGCCGGCCACCCTCGAGCGGCGCATCGGCGTGCAGCGGATCGCTTGCCGTGAGGCGGAACAGGACACGTCGGACCTCGCCACGTCGGCTGCCGAAAGGCTGTTCGCGCGCGGCGGGGTCGAGCGCGAACAGATCGGCTGCCTGGTGGTGGTCACTCAGAACCCGGACGGCCGCGGCCTGCCGCACTGCTCTGCGCTGGTCCATGCGCGACTCGGCCTGACGCCGCGCTGCGCCGTCTTCGACGTCGGCCTGGGCTGTTCCGGTTACGTTTACGGCCTGTCGATCGTGAGCAGCTTCATGCAGTCCAACGGCCTGCGCCACGGACTGCTGATCACCGCGGACCCTTACTCGAAGATCGTGGATCCGGATGACAAGCGCACGGCGCTGCTGTTCGGCGACGGGGCCGCCGCCACGCTGCTGAGCGACCAGCCGACGTGGTGCCTGGGACGCTTCGATTTCGGCACCGAGGGACGCCGCGCCGACTCGCTGAAGGTGGATGCCGCGAGCGGCAAGCTGTTCATGGATGGCCGCGCCATTCTGCAATTTTCCATGAATGCGGTTCCCGGCAGCCTGCGCCGGGCACTGCGCATCAACGGCCTGCACCCGCAACAGATCGACCGGGTGGTCCTCCATCAGGGCAGCCGCGTGGTCGTCGAGAACATCGGCGAAGCGCTGGGCCTCGCCGACCGCACGCAGTTCCATGCAGCTGAATACGGCAACACCGTCAGCTCGTCGATCCCCATCGTGCTGGCCGATCACCTGCTGCCGGAGGACCACCACGTCGCGCTGTCCGGCTTCGGGGTCGGGCTTTCGTGGGCCTCCACCGTGCTCAGCCGGGTGCCCGCGCCATGAGCGCCCGACGGGCTGCCGACCTTTCCGCGGCAGGCATCCTTGCCGGCCCGCGGCGAGCGACCGCCCCAATCGGCCCCGCGGCGGCTTCGTCCATTGCCCGCCATCGGCGGTTCCGTGACCTGGCCGCCGCGCGCGGCGCACATTCCCATGAGACCTCTCCATGACTGACAGCCAGGAACTCCTCTACACGGTCGAGGACGGCATCGCGACCGTGATCCTCAACCGTCCCGAGCGCCGCAACGCACTCTCCCCGCAGCTCACGCACCTGCTTGCCGACACCTGGCAGCGCATCGACGCCGATCCCGAGGTGCGCGTGGCCATCCTCACCGGCAGTTACTGCGGCACCTTCTGCGCCGGCATGGACCTGCGCGAGGCGGCGCGCCTGAAAGCCGAAACCGGCAAGGACATTCTCGAGTTCTTTGCCGACCTGCGCAACGAAGGCATCGGCAAGGTGCGCAAACCGCTTATAGCGGCGATCAACGGCCACTTCCCGGCCGGCGGCATGATGCTCGCTCTCAATTGCGACCTGCGCGTGGGCCTCGCCGGCACCCGCGGCGGCATCACCGAAGTCAAGGTCGGCCGCGGCTCGCCCTGGGCGGTGCCGCTGCTGTGGATGATGCCGCAGGCGCAGTTGATGGAAACCGTGCTCACCGGAGAGATGCTGCCGGCCGAGCGCCTCCACGCTGTCGGCTTCCTCAATTACCTGGAGGACAGCGACGACGCCGTGCAGGCCCGCGCGCGCGAACTGGCGCGCAAGATCGCCGACGCTGCCCCGCTGTCCGTCATGGCCGGCAAGAAGGTGCTCAAGGACGCCACCACGCTGGGCTGCGAGTCGGGCCTGCAGGCGGCCTGGGACTACTACGAGCGTCACGTCTATTCCAGCGAAGACGCCGCCGAAGGGCCCAAGGCCTTCGCCGAGAAGCGCAAGCCGCAGTGGAAGGGCCGTTGAAGATGCCGCCGATGAGCGCGAACGCCATGACCACCGACGGGCTGAACGATGCGCCCGGGACCATGCGACCCACCGGAGCACTGCCATCATGACCACACCCTCCCCCTCCACACCGGTCGCTGCCAAGCCAGCCGCCACGCTCCTGCTGCTGCGCGAGGGCGCACAGGGGCTGGAAGTGTTCATGGTGGTACGCCATCACGAGATCGACTTCGCCTCCGGCGCACTGGTTTTCCCCGGCGGCAAGATCGCGCCCGGCGACCGCGAGCCGCTGGCGCGCGAGCGGACCAGCGGGCTCGAGGACCTGAGCGAGGAGCAGGCCGCCCTACGCATCGCCGCGCTGCGCGAGGCCTTCGAAGAATGTGCCCTGCTGCTGGCGCGCGAGCGTGGCAGCAGCGCGCTCATCGGCCCGGAACGACTGGAGCGCCTGGATCACTACCGCAGCCCGCTCGATCGTGGCGAGCTGGGCATCGGCGACATGCTGCGGGCGGAGAACCTGGAGCTTGCCTGCGAGTCGCTGGTGCACTTTGCCCATTGGGTGACCCCGACGATGATGCCCAAGCGTTTCGACACGCACTTTTTCCTGGCCTCGCCCCCGGCGCGCCAGCTGGCGCGCCACGACGGCCACGAGCTGGTGGACTCGGTGTGGATCCGCCCGGCCGACGCGCTGGCGCAGGCCGAGGCCGGCCAGCGCACCGTCATCGCGCCCACGCGGCTCAACCTGCAGCGTCTGGGCTACAGCGACAGCGTCGCGGAGGCCGTTGCCGCCGCGCGCGCGCAGCCTGTGGTGCGCGTGCTGCCAGAGCTGGTGGCGACCGAGCAGGGACCGCGCCTGCGGATTCCGCGCGAGGCCGGCTATCGCGTCAGCGAGTTCGCCCCCGGCGCAGCGGTTTCCGCGAAACGCTAGCACCGCATTCACCACAGCCCTGCCAACGGCCATGCCGCGAACCGTAGCCCAGAATGAATCTCGCGCCCGAAATGGCCGCCTTCACCCCCCCGTCCGCCGCCGCGGACGCCCCCCCCCCCTGCGCGGGAGGGACATCGACCTCGCTATGCGAGATACACCCCAAGGAGGAGACCCCCATGGCCGTCATCGACCTGCTGCTGCGCAACGTCGCGCAGACCCCCGACATGCCCGCCGTCATCGCCGCCGATGGTGAGCTCAGCTTCCGCGAGCTCGACGAAGCGGCGGGGCGCATCGCCACGCGCCTGTATCAGCGCGGCGTGTGCCGCGGCGACACCGTCGCAATGGCGTTGGACAACGCGCAGGCAGCGCATTTCACCGCAAGCTACTTCGGCATCCACAAGCTCGGCGCCATTCCGGTGCCGATGAACGTGCGCTGGGCTGCGCCCGAGAAGGAATACGTGTTGGCGCACAGCGATGCCGTCGCGCTGATCTGCGGCGACGCGCACACCGCGCACTTCGCCGCGTTGTCGGGTTCATCCCGCAGTGACCTGAAGCTGCACAGCTGGCTGGTCACCGGCACCGCACCGGTGGAGGGCCTTGAGGCACTGGGGGACCTTCTCCACGAGGGCCCCATCGACGTGCCGCCGCTGGAGCCCGCACCGGACATGGAGGACCCGGCCGACCTGCTCTACACCTCGGGCACGACCGGCATGCCCAAGGGCGTGCTGGTGCCGCAGGGCAATCTCGCCGACCAGCCCGCGCCTCCCGGCCAGCCGAGCATCACCCAGGCGCTGGCGGCGCTGTTCGGCGAGCGCCTGCTGCACGCCGTTCCGCTGTTCGGCTTCACTGGCTGTCACGGGCTGATGCTGATGTGCGCGCGCGCCGGCATCACCCAGGTGGCGTTGCCGCGCTTCGATCCGGAAACCCTGCTCGCGAGCATCGAGAAGTACCGCGCGACCTCGATCATGGGGGTGCCGACCATGCTCAATCTGGCGATGAAGCACCCCAGCCTGGGCCAGCATGACTACAGCTCCCTGCAGTTCGTGTTCTTCGGCGCCGCACCGATCCAGCCCGACACCGTGCGCAAGATGCTGCAGGTCTGGCCCGACGTGCGCATGCTGAACGCCTACGGACTTACCGAGGGTGGCCTGGGCGCCGCCTGCATGCTGGGCCCCGACCCGCAGGAGATTCTGAACCGACCCGGGTGCGTGGGCCGGCCGGCCGGCTGCGAAGCCGTGATCGTAGACGATGACGATCGGCCCTTGCCGCAAGGTGAGGTCGGGGAGATCTGCTTTCGCTCCGACGTCTCGCACCGGCACTACTACAAGAACGATGCCCTCAGCGCCGAGCTGTGGCGTAGCGGCATGCTGCACACCGGCGACGTCGGCTACCTCGACGCCGAAGGCTTCGTCTACATCACCGACCGCAAGAAGGACATGGTGCTGCGCGGCGGTTACAACATCTTCGCCGTCGAAGTCGAGCGCGTACTGCTGGACATCCCGGAGGTCCTCGAAGCCGCTGTCGTCGGCATTCCACATCCCGATCTGGGTGAGGACATCCTCGCCGTGATCGTGCCACGGGGCGACGCTGAAGCAGGCGCTGGCGCGCTGGACCCCGAGCGGATCAACGCCTACAGCCGCGAGCACCTGGCCGACTACAAGTGCCCGCGGCACGTGGTCTTCGTCGACGAGCTGCCCAAGAACGCGATGGCCAAGATTCTCAAGAACGAGCTGCGCCAGCGTTATCGCGAACTGCTCACGCAAACCGCCTGAGGAGGCGCCATTCGAGCGCTCGGTGGCCGGCCAGCGATGGCCGGCCTCGAGCCCATAGGGCCGGCGACGACAGGTCGCGCGGCAGGCGCCGGTACGCGCAGCGGCTCCGCAGCAGGCGGGTGATCAGCGCGCAGCCGATCGGCGGATGAACCGGTGCTGCAGGTCCGCGGGCGTGGCCGCTATGCGGTCTCCACCGTGGGACGCGAGATCTCGAAGTCCTCCAGCCGCGGCCTCGCCAGCAGCGCGTTGAACTCGCGCGGGCGGCGCGGCCAGACCTCGGGCAGTCCGTCCTTGCCGATGTACCAGTTCTGGCATCCGGTGACCCACACCGTGCCGTCCATATCGTGCCGCAGCTGGTCATAGAAGGCATCGGTGGCGGCCTGGGTGGGTGCCAGGGTGTCAAGCGCACCGCGCCGGTACAGGTCGATGCATTGCATGACGTAGTCAACCAGGGCTTCGGTGTAGAGAATCACCGAGCCATTGGCCAACGGGCTGTTCGGACCGCCGAGCAGGAAGAAATTGGGGAACTGAGGAATCGCCAGGCTGTTGTAGGCGTGCGGGCCGCGTTCGTCCCACAGCGAGCTGAGGCTGAGGCCCTGCGCGTTGATGAGCTCGAGCGGGCGCATGTATTCGTGGGTCCTGAAGCCGGTGGCCAGAACCAGAACATCGAGCGGATGCGTGTGACCGTCGCCGGTGACGATGCCCTCTGGCACCACGCGCTCGATCCCCTCGGTGACCAGCTTCACGTTCGGGCGCTGCATCGCCTCGTAGTACTCCCAGGACATCACGATGCGCTTGCACATCGGCTGATAGTCCGGCGTCAGGCGCCGGCGCAGCTCCGGATCGCGCACGCGGCGCAGATTCCAGTGGCAGGCGGCCTCGATCAACCGGCGCTGCGGACCAGGCCGGATCATCGCCCGGGAGAACAGCGCGTCGAACAGCTCGTCATAGAGGCCGTAGGCCAGGCGCGCCAGCGCGGGAACCTGCGTGACCAGCTCGCGCTCGACCAGCGAGTACTGACGATCCGGCAGCGGAAAGACCCATTGGGGGGTACGCTGGAACACGTTCAGCGTGCAGGGCAACCGCGACACCGCGCAGGCGATCTGCACGCCGGTGGAGCCGGTGCCGATCAGGCCGATGCGCTTGTCCTTGAGGTCGACGCTGTCATCCCAGCGCGCCGAATGGAAGCGGGCGCCGGCGAAGCTGTCGAGGCCGGGAATGTCCGGCTCGCTCGGATGGTGCAGAAAGCCGCAGGCGGCGATCAGGAACTCCGCGCTGTCCTGCCTGCCGCTGCGCAACTCAAGCTGCCAGCGGCGACCGTCGAAACGGGCCTGCGCGCCCTCTTCACCAAAGACGATGTGGCGACGCAGATCGTATTTCTCGGCCACGTGCCGCATGTAGTTCTGAATCTCGGGGCCGCGTGCAAAGCGGTGATGCCAGTCGGGGTTGGGCTCGAAGCTGTAGGTGTAGTAATGCGCCGGTACATCGCAGGCCAGGCCCGGGTAGCGGTTCTCGCGCCAGGTGCCGCCGACATCCTGGCCCTTCTCGTAGATGGTGAAGTCCTCGATGCCGGCCTTGCGCAGCCGTATGCCGGCGAGCAGACCGGACATGCCGGCGCCGAGGATGATGACCCGCGGCATGCGTGCGGCGTCATGGTGCTCGCGCGTATGAAGCGCTGCAGCGGATGTCGGGGCGTTCATGATGCAATCTCCTGCGGAGAAGCTTGCGGTTCTTCGCGCGGCTGGCTGCGATCCGCGACCGTCGGCTGCTGCGTCAGCGCCTTGCGCAGGAAGCCGCCCAGCCCGGCAATGCTGCTGTCGGCTTCCTGCAACTGGCCGGCGTGCAGCTGGAAATCGTGCCAGAGGCCGTTCCAGACCTGTCTTTGCACCGGCACCCCCGCTTCACGCAACCGACCCTCCAGGCGCGCGGCATCGCTGAACAGGACCTCCTCGCTGCCGACATCGATACAAGTCGGCGGCAGACCGCCGAGCTCGGCGAACAGCGGCGAGACCCGTGGATCGGTCAGCGCCGATCCGGCATAGTGGCGCGCGGCGCAGGCGAGCCAGTCACGGCTGAGCATCGGATCCCGAGTCGCATGGGTGGTCATGCTCAGTCCCGACAGGCTGAGGTCCGCCCAGGGCGAGATCAGCGCCAGCGCGCGCGGCGCCGGCAGCCCCCTATCGCGGGCAGCGATGGCGGTGGCCAGCGCCAGGCCGCCGCCCGCGGAATCGCCGGCCAGAGCCACGGCCGAGTGCGAGCGCGTCAGGGCGGCCCAGGCGTCGACGGCATCGTCGAGCGCCGCCGGTGCGGGATGCTCGGGCGCGAGCCGGTAGTCGACGACGAAGCATTCGCAGCCTGCGGCCCGTGCCAGATGCGAGACCAATCCCGCATGCGTGGCCGGCGAGCCCAGCACATAGCCGCCACCGTGCAGGTACATCACGGCCATGCCGCCGGGCGCGGACGCCGGAATCATGCGGCGCGACAGCACGCCGCCCAGGTAGTGCTCGACATCCTGCGTGCCCGCAGCGCGCGGAAAGGCTGTCGCGGCAAGGGCGATGTAGCTGCGCTGAACCAGCAGCGGCACCCGCGACGAGAACACCGGCCGCAGCCCGAATCGCACACCCTGTCGCATAGCCCTTCGGATCAGCATGGCATTCCTCCTCCTCTTGGCACCGCCTGCGCCGCCGACCGATCAGCGGCCGGTGCCGACCTTCATCAGCAGGCCGATCTCGTCCATCGCGTTCGCCGGCACCTCGAAGGACGAGGTGTCGCGGATCTCGGCGAGATGATCGCGCACGTTCTCGACCGTGAGCTGTGGATTGAAATAACCGGGAATCGCGCCGACGAAGATGCGTCCGACACGGCCACCGCCGCAACTGAAGATCTCGCCGCTGGGCTCGCAGGACTCGTGCGCCAGATAGCCCACCACCGGCGTCACCTGCTCCGGATTGAGCTTCTCCGCCATCGGGCCGAGCAATTCCTCGGTCATGCGCGTGCGCGCGGCCGGGGCGATGACGTTGACCTTGACGTTGGCCTTGGCGCCTTCGATGGCAGCGGCGCGCGAAAAACCGACGATGCCCATCTTGGCCGCGCCGTAGTTGGTCTGCCCGAAGTTGCCGAACAGGCCGGCCGCCGAGGTCGTATTGACCACCCGGCCGTAGCCCTGCTCCAGCATGCGGTTCCAGGCCGCGCGCGTGCACCAGAGGGTGCCGTAGAGATGAACGTCGATGACCGGGCGGATGTCCGCCTCGGTGGCATTCTTGAAGGCTTTGTCGCGCAGGATGCCGGCATTGTTGACCAGGATGTCGATGCGCCCGAAGGCGTCGATGGCGGTGCCGATCACGGCCTGCGCACCCGCCTCGGTCGAGACCGAGTCGTAATTGGCGATGGCTTCGCCGCCGGCCGCACGGATCTCGTCGCAGACCTTCTGTGCGGGCGTCTGCGAAGCCCCGCTGCCATCGGTGGCGCCGCCAAGATCGTTGACCACGACCTTGGCGCCGCGCGAAGCCAGGAACTGCGCATGGCTGCGCCCCAGCCCTTGCCCCGCGCCCGTCACCACCGCGACCTTGCCGTCATAGCGCATATCGCTCATGTAGGTCTCCTCATGTTGCTGTTGTTCAGGTTTGCGTAAACTACCTAACGATAGTTCGGTATACTACATCAATTGCCGCGACGCGACCCGGCCCTCCGCTCCATCCGAGGCAAGCAATCATGGTGCTCAACGACGATCAGCGTGTTCTGCGCGACACCGCCCGATGATGCGCGCGGGAGCGGCTCAAGCCCGACGACCAGAAGCACGAGCGCACCGATCCCTTGGGCCCCATCAAGGTCCGCTACGTGCTGCGACCGGCCGCACCGCTTGGCCAGACCGTCCGCGACCACGCCCCGCTCGCCAGTGCGGCAGAGTGTCCGCCCCGCGCGATCAGCGGCCAATCCGTCGTCGCACTGGGCCTCAGGGAACCGCGCGCCAGCTCCAACGCCGGCAGGCGGGCCCTGCGCGCCCGGCGCAAGCCCGCCTTTCAGCGCCGCTGAGCCCGAACAGGAGACCCGCGATGAGCGATTTTCCGAAGTCCGTCGAGTTCCACGAGGAGGGTGTGCGCGAGGGCTTTCAGATGGAGCCGCTCACCTACCCGCGCGAGCGGCGCATCGCGTTGCTCGATGCGCTGTCCGCCACTGGACTGCGCCAGATCCAGGTCGGCTCGCTGGTCAATCCGCGCAAGGTGCCGCAGATGGCCGACACCCTCGAGCTGTTCGCCGAGCTCGAGCGCAGGCCCGGGGTCCGCTACACCCTGCTGTGGCTTAACGAGTCCGGCTACCGGAAGGCCCGCGCGGTGGAGGGCGCCTTCAACCACGCGCCGCTGATGTATTACCTCACCGATGCCTTCGCCCTGCGCAACAACAACCGCACGGCCCTGGACATGCGCGCCGAGCAGGAAGCGTGGCTGGACCGCTATCTGGCCGATGGCGCAACCGTGCAGAAGGTCTACGTGCTGACCGCCTGGGGCTGCAATCTCGGCGGCCCGGTGGCGCTGGACAGCGTGCTCGACGCCTTCCGCCACGCCATCGGCCTGTTCCGGGATCGCGGGCTGCCGATTCCTCCGCTCTATCTGGCCGACACCATGGGCTGGGCCAGCCCCGAGGAGGTCAAGCGCCGCATCGGTGCGGTGCGCGAGCTCGCGCCCGAGGCAAGGATCGGCCTGCACCTGCACGATACCCGCGGCCTGGGCGGAGCCAACGTCTACGCCGCGCTGTCGATGGGCGTCACGCTGTTCGATGCCTCCGTCGCCGGCCTGGGCGGATGCCCCTTCGCCGGCCACAAGGCGCGCCACACCTCGGGCAACATCTGCACCGAGGACATGGTCTTCCTGTGCCACGAGCTGGGCATCGAAACCGGCATCGACCTGGAGGCGCTGATCGAGGCCGCGCGCCTGGCCGAGGACATCATCGGCCGGCCACTGATGGGCCGCGTCATGCACAGCGGCGCGCTCAAGGCCTTCCGTCACGGCAAGACCGCCGACAGCGCCTGCGCTTCGGCACCCTGACCGGCCCCGACCGTTCCGCCGTCCCCTTTCCCCGCACCGTCATGAACGATTCGCCCATTTCGACCATCGACCACACGTGCTTCCGCGAGACGCTGCGCCGCCTCATGGCCAGCGAGGTGGCGCCGCAGGCCGATGCCTCGCAGGGCCACACGGGATCGCAATCTAGCCCTTCCAGCAGGACTCGAAGAGCCTTCGCGTCGCCCGCCGCTTCGTGAAGACCGGATGACCGTCTCGGACACCCATCGCCAACCGCCTTCGGCGGCGTCACTGAGGCAGGCACGGAGGAGATCGCCAGACCGCTGTGCCCCCGTCCGTCGGCCGTGTGCCCGCGCGGCGCACCGGCCGGCCCGCGAACGTACCCCCCTTCCCTACCGAACATTGCCCATATGACCGACCACAACCGCCCCGAAGCCTGGAACCAGTTCCTCGCCATTGCCCCCTATACCGGCCTACTGGGCATGGAAGCCGTATCGGCCTCCGACAGCGGCTGCGTCATCGCCCTGCCCTACCGCGACGATCTGGTCGGCGATCCCGACAGCGGTGTGCTGCACGGGGGCGCCATCACCGCGCTCATGGACGTGTGCTTCGGCTTCTCGGTGTACTTCCGGACCAGGAAGTTCGTGCCGATGGCCACGCTGGACCTGCGCATCGACTACCTGCGCCCGGCACAGCCGCATCGCAAGGTCTACGCGTCAGCGAACTGCTACAAGCTCACCCAGGAGCTGGCCTTCGTCCGCGGCCAGGCCTACGACGACGATGCCGACAACCCCCTCTCCACCAGCGTCGGCATCTTCATGTTCACCGCGGGCAAGCCCGCCTTCACCGAAGCGCAGAAGCCCTCATGAACCTCGCCGACACCCTCACCGATATCCGCAGCCGCGGCGACTGGGCCGCGCTGCCGCAGACCCTGCCCTTCAGCCGCATGCTGGGCCTGCGCGTGGAGGTACGCGGTGAATCCTTCACCTGCGTGATGCCCTTCGAACAGAAGCTCATCGGCAATCCGGCCCTGCCGGCCCTGCACGGCGGCGCCATCGGCGGCTACATGGAATGCGCCGGCATTCTGCACCTGTTGTGGGGCGGCGAAGCGCTGGCCGTCCCCAAGACCATCGACTTCGCCATCGATTACCTGCTTTCCGGGCGCCCGCAGGACACCTACGCCAATGTCTACCCGGTCAAGCTCGGCAAGCGCGTCAGCAATCTGCGCATCGAGGCCTGGCAGACGGCGCCCGACAAGCCCATCGCGGTCGCCGTGATGAACGTGCTGATGCGCTGACCCCTTCAACGAGCCGTCGAGGAGGCTTTCATGAAATACCGTTCCATCTATCGTTCCGATCTGTTCGCGGATCAGACCGTGATCGTCACCGGCGGAGGCAGTGGCATCGGTCGCTGCACCGCGCACGAACTCGCCAGCCTCGGTGCCAGCGTCGCCATCGTCGGCCGCAAGCCCGAAAAACTGGAGACGGTGCGCGGCGAGATCGAGGCCGCCGGCGGCCGTGTGAGCTGCCATGCCTGCGACATCCGCGAGGAATCGATGGTGCGCCAGATGATCGCCGAAGTCATCGAGCGCCATGGCGGCATTCACGGCCTGGTCAACAATGCCGGCGGCCAGTACCCCTCCGCGGTCAGGGACCTGAGCACCAAGGGCTGGGAGGCAGTGATCCGCAACAACCTCACCGGCGGCTTCATCGTCGCGCGCGAAGCCTACACCCAGTGGATGGAGGCGCACGGCGGCAGCATTGTCAACATCATCGCCGACATCTGGGGCGGAATGCCGACGATGGCGCATACCGGGGCGGCGCGCGCCGGCATGCTCAATTTCACCGAGACCACCGCCTGCGAGTGGGCGCAGTCCGGTGTGCGGGTCAACGCGGTAGCGCCGGGCTGGATCGCCTCCAGCGGTTTCGACACCTATGACGAGGCCATGCAGGCCGAGCTGCGGCAGCTCAAGAACAAGGTGCCACTGGGCCGTTACGGCAACGAGGCGGAGGTTTCCGCCGCCATCGTGTTTCTGCTGTCGCCGGGCGCCGCCTTCATCAACGGGTCCAGCATCCGGGTGGACGGCGGCGTACCCAACGCCCGCCACACCTGGAAGCCGGTCCCCACGAACCGTTCCACGCCCTTCGACGGCTTCCCCCTCGCCACCGTGCCCCGGTGCCTGCAATGAGCCAGGCCGACCGGACCATGGAGCAGGCCGACCCTCTCGCGGCCTGCCTGGCGCCCAGCCCGCATGTCGAGGCCGATCATCCGGGCATCCGCGATCTGGCCGCGGGTGTGACCGAGGGCCTGAGCGATGCCCGCGAGCGCGCCGTGGCGCTGTACTACGCGGTGCGCGACGGTTTCCGCTACGACCCCTACACCATTGAAATGTCCGGGCGCTGCTTCAAGGCCAGCGAGGTCTTCGAAGCCGGCGCCGGCTTCTGCATCGGCAAGGCCACACTACTCGCCGCCGTCTCCCGCGCCGCCGGCATACCGGCGCGCCTGCGCTTCGCCGACGTGCGCAACCATCTAACCAGCCCGCGCCTGCGGGCAATGATGGGCACGGACGAGTTCGTCTACCACGGCTATACCGAGCTGTGGGTCGAGCAGCGCTGGCGCAAGTGCACGCCGGCGTTCAACAGAAGCCTGTGCGACAAAGCCGGTATCCACGCACTGGAGTTCGACGGCATCGAGGACTCGGTATTTCATCCCATCGACCGCTCCGGCCGCCAGCACATGGAATACCTGCGCGATCGCGGCAGCTATGTCGACGTGCCGGTAGAGGATATCTTCCGCGTCTGGGCCGAGGTCTACCCGGGCATGTCGGGCTGGGCTGGGCAAGCCCGCAGCGGAGACTTCGAACGGGAGGCGACCGCCCCCGAGCCGACTCGTGAGCCGGAAGACAACCGGAGGGACTGACGATGACGACAGCAACGACGATCCCCAGCCCAGCGCCGGTAATGGGCGGCATCGAACCTCCGCCCACGATCCTGTCGCGCGTGGCCATCGGCGACTTCCTGCGGCGCACGGCGCAGCGCGATCCCGCACGCACGGCGCTCGTCGACGGCGGCACGCGCCTCAGCTACGGCGCGCTCGATGACCGCGTATCCGCAACCGCCAACGCGCTGCTGGCCACCGGCCTGGCGCCGGGCGAGCGGGTGGCGACGCTGTGCAACAATTCAGCCGACTTCGTAGCCGCCTTCTTCGGGATCCACCGCGCCGGCCTGATCTGGGTGCCGATCAACACCGGCCTGGGCCTGGACGACGTGCGCTACATCCTGGAGCACGCGCAGGCCAGCTGCCTGCTGGTCGACGCCGCCGTGCTGGCCCGCCCCGGCCTGCGCGAGCTGCTCGACGACATCCCCCTGCGCAGCCGTTTCATCGTGGAGGGCGAGGCCGACGGCGCCTATGCCGGATTCGCCGCGGCGCGGGACGCCCAGCCGGCGCGCGAGCCGGAAGTCGCGATCGGCGACCGCGACGTCGCCCAGATCATGTACACCAGCGGCACGACCGGGCGCCCCAAGGGCGTCATGCAATGCCATCTGGCGGTGGTGATGGCCGCGCTGGCCAACGCGGTCGAGCTGGGGCTGTACCGCGACGACACCGCCAACGCCGTACTGCCGCTGTTCCACTGCGCTCAGCACACGCTGCTGTGCTGCTCGCTGATGGCCGGCGCGACGACGATCCTGATGCGCAGCTTCGATCCTGCGGCCGTGCTCGACGCCATCGAGCGCGAACGCATCACCCGCCTGTTCGCGCTGCCGCTGATGTACCAGGCCATGCTCGAGCACCCCAGCTTTGCGCGGCGCGACCTGTCGAGTCTGCGCACTTGTATGTACGCGATGGCCCCGATGGCGGAGAGCCTGCTGCGGCGGCTGATCGAGCGCTTCTGCCCCAACTTCATGCTGGGCTCCGGGCAGACCGAGATGTATCCGCTCACCGTGGCCTTCCGGCCCGAGGAGCAGCTGCGCCGCTTCGGGCCGTACTGGGGGGTGAGCTCGGTGCTCAACGACACCGCGGTCATGGACGACGAGGGTCGCCTGCTCGGCCGCGGCGAGGTCGGCGAAATCGTCCACCGCGGCCCCAACGTCATGCTCGGCTACTACCGCGACCCCGAGGCCACGGCGCGTGCGCGTGCCTTCGACTGGCACCATACCGGCGATCTTGGCATGTGGGACGCCGACGGCCAGCTGCTGTTCAAGGACCGCAAGAAGGACATGATCAAGACCGGCGGCGAGAACGTGCCTTCGGTCAAGGTCGAGGCGGTGCTGCTGCAGCATCCCGCCGTGGCCAATGCCGCCGTCGTCGGTCTGCCGCACGCGCGCTGGATCGAGGCGGTGACGGCCTTCGTGGTCCTCAAGCCCGGCTACTCAACATGCGAGACCGAGCTGGTCGAGCACTGCAAAGCTCACCTCGGCGGCTTCGAGGTGCCCAAGGCCATCCGCTTGCTCGACACGCTGCCGATGACCAGCACCGGCAAGGTGCAGAAGCAGCCGCTGCGCGAGCGCTACAGCGACCTCTACAGCGGCTGAGTGCCGCCGCAAAGGAGTACTGTCATGAAGACCGTCCGCAATCTGCTGTCCGACACCGCTGTAGACATCGCGACGCACGCCGAACAGAGCTGCGCCGGGCTCAGGCGCCGCGAGCGGCGCAGCGGCGGGCTGAACTGGGTGTACCTCGACAGCGGCGGCAACCGGACGCCGCTGGTGCTGATCCACGGATTCGGCGGCGACAAGTCCAACTGGACCCGCATGTGCCGCCACCTACGCGGCCATTTCCGCATCATCGTGCCGGACCTGCCCGGCTTCGGCGAAAGCGAGGCACCAGCCTCGCTGCGCTACCGCGTTCAAGACCACGTCGAGCGGCTGCGCGGCTTTCTCGGCGACCTGGGAGTGATGCGACCGCACCTGGGCGGCAATTCGATGGGTGGCTATATCGCCGCACTGTACGCGTCCACGTACACGGACGAGTTGTCCAGCCTGTGGCTGATCGACAGCGCCGGCATCTTCACCGCCGAGCCAAGCAAGCTGCTGAGAACCCTCGAGTCCGGCGGCCACAACCCGCTGCTGCCCCAGACCCCCGAGCAGTTCGGCACCGTCCTGCGCTACGCCATGTCCAGACCGCCTCACATCCCGGCCTGGGTGCTCAACGCGATGGCGCGCCGCGCGCTGGCCGCGAGCGCGCTGCGCCAGCGCCAGTTCAAGGAAGTTCTGGAGGAATCCCCGCACCTGGAGGCGTTGCTCAAGGACCTGCCCACGCCCACGCATATTCTCTGGGGTGAGGAGGACCGCCTGGTTCATGTCGATTGCGTGCGCGTGCTGCGCGAGCTGCTGCCCAACAGCAGCGCGACGGTGCTCAGGGGCGTCGGCCACATCCCCATGCTGGAGACCCCGGCGAAAGCCGCGCAGGACTACCTGGCCTTCCGCGAACGCCTGATCTTCGGAACCGACCTGCTCCCTGAAGTAGCCTGATGCTAACCGGGCCAGCAACGGTCGCCAGTGGCCGGTGCGCGGTCCTGAAGCTCGCACCTGCCATCTGCGCGAAGCGCGGTGCGCCTTGATCCGCGCACGCGAGGGTGCGGGTCCTGTCCGCTCGATCCGCGGCGATCGCCAGTACCCGCTGGACCGCGTAATATCGGCCCCGGGGCGATCGCGCTGCAGTATCCGCGGCCGACCGGAACCGCCTGCGCCAGCCGCTGCAGCACAGCGGCGACCATCGGGCCGACAGCGGCAGCGACGAGGCCTGCGGCGAGGCCGAGCGCGGCGGCGAGTGCCTGCGCGGCCTGCCCGGGTTCATGGAGGTGCTGCCGGTGGCGATGCTCGCCGAGGAAATGCGCTGGCCCGGCCCGGCTTACCGGTGCCCGAGGGGCTGGTGCTGATCGGACGCAGTCATCTGCGCAGCGACAATCCCTGGTCGCACAAGACACGCCGGCTGGTCAAGGTGCCGGCGCGCTGCAGGTTGCTGCTGCACCCCCGCGACGCCGCCGCTGCCGGCTGGCGCTGGGGCAGATGACGTGCGTGGCATCCGCCATAGGAAGCCTCGAGCTTCCTGCCGACATCATGCCGGGCATGGTCTGCGCCCCGAAAGGCTGCGGCCGTCGCCGGCCCGGCACCCGCCTGAGGGTGGCGAGCCGCCTGGCACCGGGCGCCAGCTTCAGTGACGTCATAGACGCGCAGCGCATTCACGCACTCACAGGTGCGCTGGCCGTCAACGGCCTGCCGGTGCGGCTGGCTCCCCGGACGCAAGCGTGTCACCGTCCGCAACAATTGCATGATGCCGCGCTCCATCATCGACAACGCCATTCTGTTCACGCAGCGCCGCACCCCGCCGATGCATGTCGGCGCGCAGTGCCTACCGCGGCCTCCGCCGATGCTCCACCCTGTATCATCGCGCACCGGACCGGGCGACTGCGCCCGTTGGCCCTTTTGCATCAGCCCGAAGCTCGAGGCTGCCCGCCCCATCAAGCTCGCTGACAGCAACGCGCTCGGTATGGCGCATGCGGAGCAATATCCCGTAGATGGCGTGTGCCGCGGCCCCGGTCCGCTGCAGCGGACGGTGAGGGATGCGCCGACGGATGGCGCGTCAGCGAGCGGGCAGGTCCTCGTCGTGCTCGCCCAGCACCGGGCTCGGATCCAGCGCCGGACGGGCCTCGCCGTCAAAGCGGATGGGCATGCCGAAGGCCGGCTTGCCCTCGGCCCACTGGATCAGCTCGCGTGCACGCACCTGTTCGTTCTCCAGCACCTCATCCATGCTCAGGATCGCCGACGCACAGGTGTCCTCGCCGGCGAGCAGGCGCTCCCACTCGTCCCGGCTGCGCGTCCTGACCAGCTCGGCCACCGCTTCGCGCAGCGGGCGGCTCTCCGGACCCGGTCCGTGCGGCAGCTCGAGCAGATCGGGGCGGCCGGCGAGCTTGCAGAAGTTGACGAAGAACTTGCGTTCGAAGGCGCCCAGGGCGAGGTGGCGGCCGTCGGCGCATTCATAGACGTGGTAGCTGGGCATGGCGCCGGAAAGCAGACCGCCGCCGCGGCGCGGCGGCCGGCCCAGCTCGCGCAGCTCGGCCAGGGTGGCGACCTGCAGCGCCAGCGTGCAGTCGAGCATGGCCACGTCGACGAAACAGCCCGGCCCGCCGGCGCGCACGCCGTTCAGCGCAGCCAGGATGCCGATGGCGCAGGACAGGCCGCCGCCGGCGAGGTCGGCCACCTGGAAACCGCCGACCAGCGGCGCGCCGTCGGCAGGACCGTTCTGCTCCAGCTCGCCGGCGTAGCCGCGATAGTTCATGTCATGGCCGGGCCGGTCGCGGTAGGGTCCGCTGTGGCCGTAGCCGGTCAGGGCCGCGTAGACCAGGCGCGGATTGATGGTCTTGAGCGTGTCGTAGCCGCAGCCGAGCTTGGGCATCACATCCGGTCTGAAGGTGTCGACGACTACATCTGCGGTGGCGACCATGGCCTTGAAGCGCTCGACGTCCGCGGCCTGACGCAGGTCCAGGACCACGGATTTCTTGCCGCGGTTGACCTGCTCGAACAGCCCCGGCATCTGCCGCGCGTAGTCGCCGGTGCCCGGCTCCTCGATCTTGATGACCTCGGCGCCGAGCTGGGCCAGGTACAGCGTGGCGAAGGGGCCGGGAAGCAGGCGCGAGAGGTCCAGCACGCGGATGCCGCTCAGCAGGGGGTTGGCGTTCATCAGAGGGTTTTCCGATAGGCGGGTGGAGGGGAGGAGGAGGCAGCCATAGCGCGGCCGCGCTATGCGGTCTTGCTCAGCAGATTGTCGACCGCGCGCGCCAGCTGGCCGAGCGTGCCGCACTCGTGCACCGCGTCACAGCACGGCGCGTAGCGCAGCATTTCGGAGTCGCCCAGGCCCCAATGGCTGCGCGGCTCGGGGTTGAGCCAGACCACGCGCCGCGCGCGCTGCTGCAGGCTGCGCAGCACCGCGGTTTCCGGGGCCGCACGGTTATTGCGCGCATCGCCGAGAAAGATCACCGCGCTGCGGCGATCCACCCCGGGCAGCTCGCGCGCCGCGAAGTCGCGCAGCATGCTGCCGTAGTTGGTGCCGCTGCCGCCGACCTGGTCGAGCACGCGCTCGATGGCGAGCTGCGGCGGATCGGCATCGAAGCGGGCGCTGATGTCGACCAGGTGATCGGTGAACGCGAAGCTGCGCAGCTCCGGCAGCAGCTCGCGCAGCCCGTAGACCAGCAGCAGCAGGAAGCGCGCATGCGCCTGTACCGAGCGCGATACATCGCAGACGACGATGAGCCGCGGCTTGTCGATGCGGCGCCGCCGCCAGCAGGTTTCGAAGGGGACGCCGCCGTAGGGCGCATTGCGCGCCAGCGTGCGCCGCAGGTCGAGCCGGCCGCGGCGCTGGCGCCGGGCGTGGCGTGCCGCCAGCCGGCGCGCGAGCCGCTGCACCAGCCGACGCATGCGCTCGAAGTCCCGTCGGTCGATGCGCGCCAGCGGGGTGTCGGTCATCAGGCCGTCGCGCAGCTGCTCGAGCGAGGCGCTGCCGTTGAGCTGGAGGCGCTCGGCGACGTAGCCGCGCACCTCGGCGAACAGGCGCTCGCGCCCCCCGCGCAGGCGCGCATGGCGT
>JALEHA010000097.1 GCA_022763315.1 Algiphilus sp. | reverse complement strand
CTGCGCCCACTGATGCGCACCTTGATGGAGCCGATCACGGTCCAGGCGCTGGATGACCCCGAGATGCGGCCACAGCTGGCCGGCGCGGTCGCGGGCGATGTCGAATCCGGCGCTGCGTCCATGAACGCAGCGCCCGAACACGAAGTCCGCGAAGCACCCTATGAACGCCAGCTCAAGGCCGCACGCGACGTGGTGCAGCAGGATCCCAAGCGGGTGGCGCAGCTGATGCGGACATGGGTGGGTAACGATGGCTAGTACCGCACTGGCCGAACGGCCGGAAAGCAACCTCAGTGACGGCACCTATCGCGCGGCCGTGCTGCTCCTGTCCCTCGGCGAGAACGAAGCAGCGGAAGTACTGAAGCACATGAATGCGCGTGAGGTACAGAAACTCGGCGCGGCCATGGCCCGCATGGGGCCGGTCTCCACCGAGCAGGCGCAAGAAGTCATCGGCAGCTTCGTGGCCGAGCTCGATGGCCAGACCTCACTGGGTGTGGGCGCCGACGAATATGTGCGCAAGGTTCTTGCCAATGCCCTGGGCGACGACAAGGCCAGCCGTCTGATCGACCGCATCCTCGTCGGCAGTCAGACCAAGGGCCTGGACGCCCTGAAGTGGATGGACGCACGTGCGATTGCGGATCTGGTGCGCAATGAGCATCCGCAGATCGTGTCCATCGTGCTGGCTTATCTGGAGCCGGATCAGGCAGCTGAAGTGCTGCAGCTGTTGCCCGAGCGCACGCGTGCCGACGTCGTTATGCGCATCGCAACCCTGGAAGGCATTCCACCGAATGCGTTGTCCGAACTCGACGAAATCATGGAACGGCAGTTCTCCGGCAACAACAACCTCAAGGCCTCCAATGTCGGCGGGATCAAGGTCGCTGCCGGCATCCTGAATTTCCTCGATTCGAGCATCGAATCGGAGCTGATCGAGAACGTTCGCGCCATCGATCCCAAGCTGAGCGAAAGCATCGAGGACCTGATGTTCGTTTTCGACGATCTGGCCAGTCTGGATGACCGCAGCATCCAGCGCCTCCTGCGCGAGGTGCCCGGCGACCGGCTGCCCGTCGCGCTGAAGGGCGCCGACGCCGCAGTGCGCGAGAAGATCATGAGCAATATCTCCAAGCGCGCCGCCGAAATGCTGCAGGAGGATCTGGAAGCGCGTGGCCCGGTCAAGGTGTCCGACGTCGAAGCCGCGCAGAAAGAGATTCTGGCGCAGGCGCGCCAGCTCGCCGACGCTGGTGAAATCGCGCTGGGCAGCAAGGGTGGGAGTGATGAATATGTCTGATAGCGCGGAACGCGTCGCGTTCCCGGATTTCACCGAACGCGCCCACGGCAGTAAGCCGCCCACCGCCGCTGAGCTGGACGATGTCTTTGCCCGCGCCTACGGCGAAGGCTACGAGAAGGGGCGCGAGGACGGCTACGCCGCCGGCCTTGGAGAGGTGCGCGCCGCCGCGGAACGGCTGAATGCGCTGACCCAGTCATTCGCTGCACCGCTGGCGGCTGCGGACGAGGCCGCTGTGGAGCAGTTGCGTCTGCTGGCGCTGGAGGTTGGCGAGCAGCTGGCGCGCCATACGCTGGTGGTTTGCCCCGAAGCCCTCGCCGGTTTGGTGCGCGCGGCGCTGGATGCCCTGCGCGACATGGACGGGCCCGCACACATCGCGCTGCATCCGCAGGACCGGGCCGCCCTGCCGGAAGAGTTCGCGTTGCCGGACCACGTCAATTGGCACGACGATCCGGGCCTGCAGCGGGGGGACATCCGCGCCTGGCGTGATGCTGCGGGCATCGACGGGCGCCTTCAGAGCCGCATCGCCGAATTATCGAACGAATGGCTGGCGGAGGATGCCTCATGACGGCTCCGGCACTGGATAGCGACGCGCGTGGGCAGGCCCTTGCGCACCGGCTCGAGGGCCTGCGCCAGCATTGGCCAGACGGCAGCGGCTTTGTACGCAGCGGCCGCCTCAAGCGCGCGGTCGGACTGACACTGGAAGCAGAAGGCTGTACCGCGCCGCTGGGCGCCCGGGTCAGCATTGACAACGCCAACGGCAAGGACATCGGCGCAGAAGTCGTCGGTTTTGCGCACGGGCGTACGCTGCTCATGCCCCTCGATAGCGCCTCTGGCCTGCTGCCGGATGCTGAAGTATCGCAGCGTTCCACCGGCGCCAACCTGCGCATCGGACCCGATTGGCTGGGTCGCGTGGTCGACGCCAGCGGGCATGCACTCGACGGCGGTCCGGAACCGCGCGGCGACCGACCCGCGCATGCCGAGCCGTTGGCCATCAATCCGCTGCTGCGTCGGCGCATCGACACCCCACTCGACGTCGGCGTGCGCGCCGTCAATGGCGTGCTGACCCTCGGGCGTGGCCAACGGGTTGGTCTCTTTGCCGGCAGTGGCGTCGGAAAGTCGACCCTGCTCGGCATGATGACGCGCAACACCGCGGCCGATGTGGTGGTGGTCGGCCTCATCGGTGAGCGTGGTCGCGAAGTGGCGGACTTTGTGCACGAGACCCTCGGGCCGGAAGGCCTGTCGCGCGCCTGCGTGATCGCGGCTCCGGCGGACGCGCCACCGCTGGCGCGCCTGCGCGGCGCATGGCTTGCCAGCACGGTGGCGGAATACTTCCGTGATCAAGGGCTGTCGGTCCTGTTGTTGATGGATTCGCTGACGCGCTTTGCACACGCCGCGCGCGAAATCGGTCTCGCAACCGGCGAAGCGCCCGCTACCCGCGGTTATCCGCCGTCGGCGCTGGCACGGCTCCCGCGACTGGTGGAGCGCGCCGGCAACGGGGATGGCAAGGGCAGCATCACGGCGATCTATACCGTGCTGGTGGACGGCGACGATCTGCAGGACCCCGTGGCGGACAGCGCCCGCGCCGTACTCGACGGACACATCGTGCTGTCGCGCGCGATCGCCGAGAGCGGCCGCTTTCCGGCGATCGATATCGAGGCTTCGGTATCGCGTGTGGCTGATGCCGTGACCGATCAACCGCAGCAGGAAGCCGCGCGTCGGCTTCGCCGGCTGCTTTCGGCGTACAGCCGGCATCGTGATCTCATCACCATCGGTGCTTACAAGAGTGGGACCGACCCGGATACCGACGAGGCACTGCGGCTGTGGCCGCGCATCGAAGCCTTCCTGCGTCAGGGCACAAGCGAAGCCTCGGATCTGCCGTCGTCGCTCCAGGCATTGAACAGTCTCTTCGCGGAGGAAAGCGCATGACAACGTCTCAGCAGCCCTTGCAGGCGGTCGCCCGCGTGCGCAACAGCAACGAAGAGGTGGCAGCCCGTCAGCTCGGCGAAGCACAGAAGGCGCTGGCCGTGGAGCAGACCCGCACCAATGAGTTGCTGGGCTATCTGCACGAATACGAGCACGCGCCGGCGGTCGCCTCTGTGCACTGGCTCGCCAATCGCGCCCAGTTCGTCGCCAAGCTGCAGGAAGCCGTGGTGGCGCAGACCCAACGTCTGCGCCAGGCGGAACAGGCCGTGGAGGCCTGCCGAACGCGCTACATCCTCGCGCGCCAGGACTGTCAAGTACTCGATCGGCTGGAAGCGAGCTATCGGCGTGCGGCGGAGTATGCACAGGAGCAGCGTGCGCAGGCAGCCATTGACGAATGGGTCGCAAGCCGTCACGGGGGCGTGCAGTGAGCCAGATCTCGGCGTCGGCGCCCCACCCAGCTGCCGCAGGGGCGGTCCGGCGCAGTCCGGAGAATGCCTTGGCGGTCCTTTCCGGTGGACGCGACGGCTTTGCCCGCGCCCTGGGTCAACTGCAGACAAGCGCGAATGCCGAGTCGCCCGATGCGGCTGGCGAGACAAAGCACAAAGCGTTGGTGGGTGAAATGCCCGATGCGCCCCTCTCCACGCCGTCGACCGCTCAGCCCGAGACGGAGGCGTTCGAGCAGATCTCCAGACGCGATGGCAGTCCATCCGATAGCGACAGTAGCGCGACATCGTCGATGGCATCTCCCAAGGGATCGACGGAACAACCCAGCAACAATGAAGGCGCGCCTGCCCTGGTGCTCGACCGCATGCCGCATGCGCAGCAGCGCGCGGTTGAGAGCAAAGCGAAGGGTGGGGATTCCGGTGCGACAGTCGAAGCATCAGCCCGCAATACAGACGCCGAAGCCGAGCGCGCTGTTCTGGCTGTGCACGCTGATAAGGAGGGGGGCGTCGTACCAGCCTCGACGCCGCCAAGCGAGGGAAGGGCCGCGCGCGACCAAGAAAGATCGCCCGCCATAGTTGAAACTTTCGCCTCCGCTTCCGACGAGGCCAAGGACAACACCAACAACCAAGGCGCATCTGCCCTCGTACCCGACAGTGCGCCGGGCACGTCAGCGCGTGGCGTCGACCCCGAAGGTCGGGACAAGGCCTCCGAAGCGACTATTGAAGCATCGACCCGGAGCGCGGCCAACGAAGACGATCACCCTGCAGGCGCTGCGCATGTCGAAACACATGAGGTCGTGGCCACGGCGTCGACACCGGCAAGTGCAGCCACTGCAAAGCAGGATGTGAAGCATGCGCCCGCCGAGGGCGCCTCTGCCGCCAGTACCACCCGGTCTGAGCCGGTCTCGGTGGCCAAGGAGGCCCACCAGGGCGCCTCGGCCGCGAAGGCCTCTGCCAGCCACGCGGAGACCCGCGCGGTACGGGCGGATTCCGGGCTGCCGGGCCCCCGGCCGGAAGCCACGGACGGCACGGTGCGCGAAGTGCGCGGCTGGAGCGTGGCCGAACGCTTTCTCAGCAAGGCCTCGATGGAAGACACCGAAGCAGGCAAGGTCATGGCCGCCAGCAAGGCGGAAGCGCCTGCGTTGCCGCGTGCTCTGGTGCGAGAACTTGAGCAGGTGCTGGCTGCCCGATCCGAATCGGGGCCGGCGCGGCTGCTCACGGACGTGGCGACCGGTAGCGGTACGTCACCAGGGCTGGCGCCGGTGACGGCACCAAGTCTGGCGACAGCGACAAGCGCCACGGTGCTGGCTGCCGGCGGGGCGCCGGCGGGAACGCCGCCACTGCCCACAGCCGCGCCGCAGCAGATGGCGGAAATGGCGGCGCGTGTGCTGGTGGACGCTGCCAGTGAAGGCAATTGGCGCGTCAGTCTGCGGCTTGATCCTCCCGACATGGGTCGAATGGACGTGCAGATCGCGCGCGAGCAGGGGGCGCTCACGGCGCACTTCGTGGCCTCGACACCAGCGGCGCGGGCAGCCATGGAACAGGCCATGCCCATGCTGCAGGCGCAGATGGCGGAGCAGGGTATGAACCTGGCCGACAGCTCGGTATCGCAGGAACAGCCCGGTCACTCGTCGGACGGGCGACACGCCGAGACAGGTACGGGCGCGGGTAGTACTGCGAGCGATGGCGCAGGTGAACCGCTTGTCACCCAGGCGGCGACCGTTCGCCGGGCGCACGGGCTGTTCGAAGGCTGGGCCTGAGCTGGCGGCAAGTCATTTGCAGGTTCTCTGGCGTCGGCACGACCCACAGGAATCCAGTGACGGTGCGCAATGGCTGAAGCAGAACAGAAAAAGAAATCGGGAGGTGGTGGCCTCATGAAGACGTTGGCCATCGTCGTCTTTGTCGCGGCCATAAGTCTCGGTGGCGCCTGGTACTACTTCAACCACGTGGCGGCGCCCGCAAGCACGCAAGAAAGCGAGGCCGAAGCGCCGAAGCCGAAGGCCAACCCGGTGTACTGGCAGTTCGAGCCGTCCTTTGTGGTCAACCTGCCGGATGGCGCCTACATGCGCTACGTCAAGCTCGACATCGCGGTGATGATGCACGACGCCGAGTTGCCGGCCGTGCTCGACAAGCACCTTCCCGTGCTGCGTAGCGCCGTTCTCATGCTGGTATCCAGCGCCCAGTACGATGCACTGCTGACCCTGGATGGCAAGGAAGCGCTACGGGTAGCCATCATCGAGGCGCTGAATGCGCGCCTGCTCGCGCTGGGCGCCATTGCCGATGCCGGCGAGGGTATCCAGGATCTTTACTTCACCAATTTCGTGATGCAATGAGCGGCAACGATCTCCTATCCCAGGACGAGATCGACGCGCTGCTCGGCGGCGTCGACTCGGGCGCGGTCGACACCGAGGAAGAGGATGTCCTCTCGGGCGAACCACGGCCCTACGATCTGGCGGCGCAGGACCGCATCATCCGTGGGCGTCTGCCCACGCTGGAGATGATTAACGAGCGTTTCGCGCGCTATTTCCGGATCGGGCTGTTCAACATGCTCCGGCGCTCGCCCGAGATCTCGATCCGCGGCGTTGAGATGCTGAAGTTTTCGGATTACGTGCATTCCCTGTTCGTGCCAACCAGTCTCAACCTGGCCAAGGTCAAGCCGCTCCGCGGCACTGCGCTGTTCGTGTTCGAGCCCAAGATCGTGGTCACGGCCGTCGACACCTTCTTTGGCGGCGCCGGCAAGTACCCGGTCAAGATTGAAGGGCGCGAGTTCACGCCGGTTGAGTCGCGAGTCATTCAACTCATGCTGCATCAGGCCTTTCACGACATGAGCGAAGCCTGGGGGCCAGTGATGCGGCTGGAATTCGAGCACAGCGGATCGGAGGTCAATCCGCATTTCGCCACCATCGTGTCGCCCAGCGAACTGGTGGTGGTCTCGAAATTCCACGTTGAACTGGAGGGCGGTAGCGGCGATATCCACGTCACCTTGCCCTACGCGATGGTGGAACCGATCAAGGACCTGCTCGACGCCGGCTTGCAGTCCGACCGGGATGATCGCGATGACCGCTGGGCCGCCGCGCTGAAGCGCCGCATGCAGGACGCCTATGTCGAATTGTCGACGGTGCTGGGCACGCCAGAGATCTCGCTACGCCGGCTGATGCAACTCAAGCCGGGTGACGTCATTCCGCTGGAATGGCCGGAGCAGGTCGATTTATCGGTGGAGGACCTGCCTGTATTTCGTGGCCACCTGGGCCACTCGAACGGCAATTACGCCGTGCAAATCAACGAATTCGTCAAGCGGGAACAGCCGGCCAGCAAGCCGGGCCGCCCCGTATCCGCACCTGCCGGGAGCTGAGCCATGAACGATACCGCCTACGATGACACCGAGGCCGAAACGGCCACCGAGACCACGCAGCAGAATACGACCAAGGGCAGTGACACGGCCTTCGGCGAGACCCCTTCCGCGCAACCCGCGCAGTTCAACGATCTGCACGATCACTCCAAGAAGGCCGATACCGATGGTTCGGACGTCAATCTCGACGTGATCCTGGATGTCGGCGTCACGCTGTCGATGGAGGTGGGGCGGGTCAGGATTCCGATCCGGAATCTGCTGCAGCTATCGCAGGGCTCAGTGGTCGAGCTGGACCGTCTGGCCGGCGAACCACTGGACGTCTTCGTCAACGGTACGCTGATCGCACACGGCGAGGTGGTCATGGTCAACGAGAAGTTCGGTATCCGCCTGACTGATGTGGTCAGTCCGGCGGAGCGCATTCGCAAGCTGCGCTAGCGCCATGGATGCCGGTCAGATTGCCGACGGTTCTGCGGCAACGGCGCTGCGGACCTTCCTGTCGCTGTTGGTGGTGGTGGCGCTCATCGTGGGCACTGCCTGGGGCGTGCGCCGGCTGCGCGGCGGCTCGGTGGTAGGCGGCGGCTGGTTTCGGGTGCGCGCCAGCCATGCGCTGAGCCCGCGCGAGCGCGTCGTTCTTGTCGACGCCGCCGGCGCCCATCTGCTGCTCTCGGTGGGTCCGCAGGGCGTGCGCGTACTGCATACCTACGACGATCCCCCCGCGCTGCCGGAATCCGCACCCAGTGTGCCCTTTGCCGAGCGCATGGCGCGTCTGCGTCAGGGCTCCGCGCGATGAAGACGCTGGCGCTGATCCGCCTGCTGGGGTTGTTCGGGCTGCTGCTGGTGTTGCCGGCGGAAGCGCAGCAGACCGGCCTGCCCGCGCTGACTGTCAGCGAGGGTGAAGACGGCCAGACCTGGAGCTTGAGCTTCCAGGTGCTGGTGGCCATGACCCTGATCACGATGCTGCCGGCGCTGCTGCTGTCGATGACCGGTTTCGTTCGCATCATCGTGGTGCTCGGGCTGCTGCGCCAGGCGCTGGGCACCGGCCAGACACCGTCCAATCCCATTCTTCTCGGGTTGGGCCTGTTGCTGACGGCCTTCATCATGCAGCCGACGGCACAGCAGGTCTGGGAGCAGGCCGCCGAGCCCTATACCGCCGAGGAAATGGATTTTGGCGAAGCCATCACCGCTGCGCAGCAGCCGATGCGCGCCTTCATGCTGAAGCAGACCCGACAAAAGGATCTGGCGGCCTTTGCCGCACTGGCTGGCGATGGACCCTATGAAGGCCCCGACGCAGTGCCCTTCCATGTGCTTGCTGCGGCCTTTGTGACCAGCGAACTGAAGACCGCTTTTCAGATCGGCTTTCTGCTCTTCATTCCCTTTGTGATCATCGACCTTGTCGTGGCCAGCGTGCTGATGTCGCTGGGCATGATGATGCTGTCGCCCATGCTGATCAGTCTGCCCTTCAAGCTCATGCTCTTCGTGCTGGTGGACGGCTGGACCCTGGTCATCGGCGCCCTCGCCGGGAGCTTCGCATGAGTCCGGAATCCGTCCTTTCCATCGGTGCCGGTGCGCTGGAGGTGGTGGTGCTGCTGTCCGCCCCCATGCTGGTGGTCGCCCTGCTGGTGGGCCTGGTCATCGGTGTGTTTCAGGCGGCCACGCAGATCAACGAAATGACGCTCAGCTTCATTCCCAAGCTTGTCGCCGTGGCGGGTTCCATCCTGGTCGCAGGCCCCTGGATGCTGAGTCTTTTGGTGGATTACACCGAGCGACTGTTTTCGAGCATTCCCGGCCTTATCGGATAAGTCGGCGATGAACGGCGGCATCATGGGGCTGGAAATGCTCGGGCAGGCCTACCACATGGTGCTCTGGCCGTTGCTGCGCACGACCAGCTTTGTGGCGATCGCCCCCATCCTCGGTGGGCGCGGCGTGCCCAACCGTATCCGCCTGACAGTGGCCATGGGGCTCACCCTGCTCTTGGTGGCGGTGTTGCCAGCGCCACCGGAACTCGAAGTCTTCAGCGCGAACTGGTGGCTGACCGCCTTGCAGCAGGTGGTCATTGGACTGGCCATCGGTTTCATTTTCCTGTTCGCCTTCGAAGCGGTGGCCCTGGGCGCGGAAGCCATCAGTGCCGCTTCGGGGCTTTCTTTCGCACAGATCACCGATCCATTGCGCGGCACCAGTTCCGGCGTGCTGGCCAGCTTCATGACCGTGATCGTGATGCTGATCTTTCTTGCCATGGATGGTCACCTGCGCCTGATCGATGCCTTGGCCACCAGTTTCCGCCTGTTTCCGGTGGGCGCGGAGTTGCCAAGTGGCGAGCAACTGATGGTGTGGCTGACCTTCTCGGCGATCATCTTCACCGGCGCGGCACAGGTCGCCTTGCCGGTGCTGACGGCGCTGCTGGCCGCCAATCTGGCCCTGGGCCTGGTGTCGCGCGCGGCCCCGGCCCTCAATCTCTTCGCGATCGGCTTTCCTGCCACCTTGCTGCTGGTGCTGCTCGCCATGTGGGCCTGGCTCCCGGCCATCACCCAACCGCTGGGCGCGCTGTTCAACGACACCATCGCGGTCGCCACGCAGGGCGCTTAGCGCGCCGCCGGCGCAGGGAAGCGGCAGCAGCGGGCCGGGGATTTAGCGCGTCATTCCTTGCCGTCGATATTGCGTCCGGTTCCGGCAGGGGGTGGCCAGACGCGGCATTTCGCCGCATCCTGTGCGGCATCACCCGTCGGAACGCGACGGCAGTCGTGGCCATCCCGCGCCGGCGCTCTTCGCGTCAGGGCAGGGGTGGTGCGGCTTCTGTCGATCGCCGGTCTTCGTTGCGCAGGAGGAACCGATGAAGCCGCTTTCCCTCATTGACAGTGCTTTTCTCATGCTGGAGCAGCGCCAACAGCCACTGCACGTAGGCGCGCTCTGCCTGTTTGCACCGCCCGAGGGTGCGCCGGAGGATTTCGCCTATCAGCTCGCGGAGCGCCTGCGCAGCTCCGGTCAGGCTGTGCCGCCTTTCAACCGCCGCCTGATCACCCGCGCCGGCGTGAATTTCTGGGAGGAAGCGGAGGATTTCGATATTGCGCAGCACTTCGTGCATCTGGCCCTGCCAAAGCCGGGGCGCATGCGGGAACTGCTGGCGATGATCTCGCGCGTGCACGCCGCACACCTGGATCGCGCCTATCCGCTATGGCGGATGTATCTGATCGAGGGGTTGGAAGACGGGCGCATCGCGCTCTATTCCAAGATTCACCACGCCCTGGTCGATGGGGTCGCCGGCATTCGCCTGTTGATGAAGACCATGGACGCCGATCCGGAACGCTCGCTCGCCATCCCCGCACCGTGGGAGGCCTACACCAAGCGCGGCGGCAAGCGCTCGTTGCCGGTGCCCTCGCCGGCGCTGCGCAGCGTGGACGCACTGCGCTCCCTGGCCCGCGAGGGCGTGGCCAATGTGGCGCCGATCTTCAGGCGTCTGGCCGAAACGCGGCGCGATTACCGCGATGGCAATCCGGATTGCGTCGGCGGCCTGCAGGCCCCGGTGAGCATGTTCAATCAACGCATCACCGGCTCGCGCCGCTTCGCGGCGCAGTCCTACTCCACCGCGCGCATCAAGGCCATCGCCACCGCCTTTGATGCCACCTCCAACGATGTCGTGCTCGCCATGTGCGGCTCGGCATTGCGCAAGTATCTGCTGGAGAACGAAGCCCTGCCGGCCGATCCGCTGGTAGCGGCGGTGCCCGTTTCGACACGCAAGGACGACGGCACCTCTGGCAACGAAGTCGCTTTTGCCTTGACCCATCTCGGCACCCACCTGGCCGATCCCGCCAAACGCCTCCGCGCCATCAAGGGCTGCATGGACTACAACAAGCGCGCCCTGCGTTCGCTGAGCGCCACGCAGCTGCTGACTTATGAGGGCATGCTTTTCGCGCCGGGGGCCGTCAGCCTGTTCACTGGCCTGCAGCGGCAGCGCACCATAGTCAACGTGGTGATCTCGCACGTTCCGGGTCCGCGCGAGGATCTCTATTGGCAGGGCTGCCGGCTGGAGGGTCTGTATCCGGTGTCGGTCGTCATCCACCGGATTGCGCTCAACATCACTCTGATCAGTCGCAACGAAAGTATCGACTTCGGCCTCATCGGCTGCCGGAAGACCGTGCCACACCTGCAGCGCCTGCTCGAATACCTGGAGGAAGCCATCGAAGAACTCGAGGCGACACTCCCGGATGCGAAGCCGGCACGTAAACGGCGTGCACGCACCGTGGAAACGGCGGAGGGCAGCCTCGCGGAGTAGGCGCTTCCGGCGGAGCGGGCAGCAGCGCGGCGGTGCCGCGCCTGACCGGGCAGGTTCTGGGGTGGCATGCCCGGCGTGATCACAAGAAGCCCCTAGAAGAGGGAGACGAGCCGACATGCGAATCACACAGGCCCTGCGGCGGGCCGTACAGACGCAGGCCCATACGCGCGCCACCCTATGTGGTGACCGGGAACAGAACTGGGAGACTCTGGAGGCGCGGGTCGCGCGCCTGGCGGCCGGATTGCGCGCACTGGGTGTCACCGAGGGGGATCGCGTCGGCATTCTGGCGCTGAACAGTGATCGTTATCTGGAGGTGATCTACGCCGTCGCCTGGGCGGGGGCGGTCGCGAATCCGGTCAATATCCGCCTCGCGCCGGGAGAGATCGCCTATACCCTGGAGGATTCCGGTGCACGGGTGCTCTTTGTGGATGCGACCTTTGCACCCATGCTGCCTGCGCTGCGCGCGGCGGCACCTTCGCTGGCGCACGTGGTGTATACCGACGATGCTGGCCTGCCGGAGAGCTGTCACGCCTACGAGGCGCTGATCGCAGAGCACGCGCGCATTGCGGATGCCGAAGTCGGGGGTGATGCGCTCGCCGGCTTGTTTTACACCGGTGGCACCACCGGGAAGCCCAAGGGCGTGATGTTGTCGCACGACAACCTCATGTTCAACACGCTCAATGGTTTGCCGGCGCTCGATTACGACGCCTCAGCCGTCTATTTGCATGCTGCGCCCATGTTCCATCTCGCGGATATGTCGAATACCCATTGCGTGACCGTGGTGGGTGGGACGCACGCCATCATTCCGCGCTTTGATGTCGAAGCCCTGCTCGCCATGATTGCCCGCGCCGGCGTGACCCATACCACGCTGGTGCCGACCATGATCAATCTGCTGCTGCAGTCCGGTGGTCTCGCGCTGCACGATCTGTCGAGTCTGCGCCGCATGCTCTACGGTGCCTCGCCGATGCCGGAAGCCTTGCTGCTACGCGCCATGGAAGCGCTGCCCAACACGCGCTTCACCCAAGGCTATGGCCAGACCGAGGCGGCGCCCATCATCAGTTTTCTGCCGCCGGAATGGCACTACGCCGGCAGCCCCAAGCTGACCAGTGCCGGGCGTCCAGCCTACGGCGTGGAGGCGGTCATCAAGGATGAGTGTGGTGCGGAGGTCGCTCGTGGCACTGTCGGCGAGATATGCGCCCGCGGAAACAATGTCATGCAGGGCTACTGGAAACGGCCGGAGCAGACGGCCGACACCCTGCGCGACGGATGGCTGCACACCGGCGATCTGGGCTTTATGGATGAAGATGGCTTCATCTTCGTGGTTGATCGCGTCAAGGACATGATCATCACCGGCGGTGAGAACGTGTTCAGCGTGGAGGTCGAAGGCGCCTTGTATCAACACCCCGCAGTGCAGGAGGCCGCCGTCATCGGTGTGCCCTGCGCGCAGTGGGGCGAGCGCGTCCATGCGGTGGTGGTTCTGAAATCGGGGGCCGAGGCCTCCGCCGAGGAGATCCAGCAGCACTGCCGGGGCCTCATCGCCGGATACAAGGTGCCGCATAGTGTCGCGTTCCGGGTGGAGCCCTTGCCGGTAAGCGGGGCGGGCAAGGTGCTGAAAACCGAATTGCGTGAGGCGCATCAGACCGCCTGAGGGACGATCCGCTGACGCAGCGGGTCGTAGCAGCAGAATGCGCTAGGCGGGGCCGACCGCCGTTCCTGTGGATGCCAGCAGATCTGCGACGATCTGGCCGTCCGCATATTTCTCCATGCAGGCGGGCACGCGATCTGCCGGCATCGCCAGGTCGAAGAGCCACCCTTGAAACGCATCCGCACCGAGGGCGTGGGCAGTGCGAAAAATTTCCGGAGAGGCCACCCCTTCGACGCAGACCGACAGCGAGAACTTGCGCGCAATCTGCACGGAAGACGCCACGATGGATTGATTGTCTGGGTCTGTGGCCAAGTTCTCGCTGAATTGGCGGTCGATCTTGAGTTCGTCAAAGATACGCTTGCCGAGATTCTGCATGGAAGAGTGACCGGTACCGAAATCATCAATCGACACTTTGCCGTTTGCCATCCGGAACCGGATCAATGACTCCCACGCATTGGTTTCCAGCCCTAATGGCTGGCTCTCTGTTACTTCGCACATCAGGTTTCCGACGGGGATGTTGGCGTCATTCGCCTTCTGCACGATGGCGGGGATCAGTGTGCCGTCGGCCAGCGAATACACCGATGCATTGAAGGACAGGCAGAGTTTTGGCTGGTACGCCAGCCATTCCGGAAAATTCTGAAAGGCTTGGTCGAGCAGCGCGAGGGTCATTTCCGGAATGAGGTTGCACTTCTCCGCCGTATCGATAAAGAGCGCAGGGGGAATGATCCGCTCGCCGTCGCGCACGCGCGCCAGAAGCTCGAAACCCTTTACCGCGCCAGTTCGGGCATCGATCTTTGGCTCGAAGAAGGGCTCAAAGGCGTTCTTGTCGAGGAGCCCGCGTATCTGCTCGGCAGACAGCGGGCGCGCGCGGGTTCCGGCCGCGGGTCTGGGGCCGCTTCCCTCTGCCTTGTCAATGGCCGCTCGCAGCGCCTGCGGCGTCAACGGCTTTTTCAGGGTATCGACGAGGCGGACCCCACGGCTGACCATGAGCTTCGAGATGGTGTTCAGCATGTCGCGGGGGAGACCCGAGACAATCACCACCGGTGTGGCGGGACGTGCCTGCTCGACTTCCGCCAGAAGGTCCATGCCATCCTGCCCTTCCATACGGATATCGCAGAAGATGATGTCCGGGCTCTGCGCCTTGGTGATGGCCAACGCTTCTGCGCTGGAGGCGGCCTGCCAGACGTCACGGAGACCGAGACGATGCAGTTTTGCGGTGATGATGAGCCGATGGAAAGCATCGTCATCAACCACCAAGATCGTCTTATTGTCCAGCACGGTGCTGACCCAGGAATTGTTGCAGATCACGCATCAGACGCTGCAGTCGGCCTTCAACCTGACCGGTGTCGACAGTCGCGCTGCTCTGATCCTTGCCGAGCGCCTCGAGTTGCTCCAGTAGCACCGCGTCCCCAGCGTAGGCGCAGGTTCCCTTCAACGCATGTGCGTGCAATGCGATAAGACTGGCGTTGTTGGCACGCGCTGCGGCCTGGAGCGGACCAAGAGATCCTTCGATGCTGGCAAGCATCGCCTGCGCCAAAGCGACCAATAGGGCGTGGTCGTCGCCTACATGCTGCGCCAATGTGCTGATGGTGTTGTGACTGAGTTGCTGTTCTGGCATGTACAGGGACGTGCTAGCTTCGTCTCGATAGGGTAAATGCACTGTCTATTGATGATGTGGCGTGCCGCATCCGACGTAGCGCCGCATCTGCGACGATCCTCGCCGGGATCTTCAACCCATTTCGTAACCCGTTCGTTCTCCTTGAGACCGCTGGCTGACATCGCCATGACGCGAAAAGTGACCACATCTGAACTCCTCATTCTCGCACTCTCTGTCGGCAAAGCCTCCGCAGGTGCAGCATCGCTGTCGAGCTTCCTGTCGATGCTTGTTGATGCGCTGGGACTCGATGCGGCTTTGCTTCGTGCGCCAGCGCGAGACGATGCGCATGCAGGGGTGCACACCGCCTTCGACCCGCGCCTTGACGACGACAAGAAAGCGCGGATCGACCGCTTCGTCCTCTCGGTGAAGGCGTCGGGCTTCCGCGAAGCGCGCGCGCAGACGGGCATCACCGCGCATTCATGGACGGCGCTCCAGGGAGGCTACAGCGCGGCATTGGTCGGGTCCGTGGAGATCGGGGAGGATGCGCATGCCAGCCTGCGGGCGATTTTCAACCGCCTCGTGCTCACCATCGACGAGGCCGACCCTGCGCCAGCAGCGCATTGGCAGAAGCAACGATGGGATCTGGCGGCGAGCGCGGCGGGAATCGGGCTCTGGGAATTGGATATCCGCAGCCGTACGTTGCTATGGGACGCCTGGAGCCACAGGATATTCAACGTCCCGGAATCGGCGTTCGGCAACCGTTTCGACGATTGGGCGCAGTGCTTGGTGGCGGAAGACCTGGAACAGGCACTGGAAGATTTCAGCCATGCGCTGAAAGCCGGCGATAGCTTCGAGACGGAATACCGCATCCACACGCATCCGGGCGAGCTCCGCCATATCCGGGGTGTAGCGCGCGTTGAGCGCGATGAGGCGGGGAATGCAATCCGCCTTGTCGGTATCAACCACGACATTACCGATCTGAAGAACAAGACCCAGGAGCTGCTGCGACGCTCGCAATTGGAGAGTTTGTTGATGCAGGTCTCCTTGGATCTGCTCAATACGGAGATCGATCACATCGACACCTGTCTGAATGCGGCGATCCGGCAGGTTGGGGCATTCGTCGGTGCCGATCGGTGCTACGTCTTTCACTATGACTGGGCGGAAGGCACCTGCAGCAATAGCTACGAATGGTGTGCGGCGGGGATCGATCCTCAGATCCAGAATCTGCAGGATATCTCCCTCGACCTCGTTCCTGAGTGGGTGCAGGCGCACCTTGCCGGCGAGGTCTTACAGGTGCCGGAGGTCTCCCGGTTGAATGCGCAAGACCCCATGCGCGACATATTGCAGCGCCAAGGCATTCAGTCCGTCATCGCTTTCCCCCTGGTTTCACGCGAGCGCAAGGCCTTGGGGTTTGTGGGATTCGACGCCGTGCGGAAACCGCGACAGTGGAACGAGGGGGAAATCAAGCTGCTTACCCTTTTCGGCAATTTGCTGGCCAGTGCAGAGGTCAGGCGGCAGCACGAAGGGCGCTTGCGCGACGCCCATGTGCGCGTCAAGGAGGCCCTTGCCGAAGCCCAGGCCGCGGAAGAATCGGCTCGCAATGCAAGCCAAGCGAAATCACGCTTTCTGGCGTCGATGAGCCACGAAATCCGGACGCCGATGAACGTGATCATCGGTGCGGCCGATGTGCTGCAGAAGGCGCCGCTCGACAGCCACCATCAGAAATTCCTGGATGCGTTAAACGTCTCCAGCAGGGCGCTGCTGAACATCATCGATGACATCCTGGATTCCGCCAAGTTGGAGGAAGGCCGGCTGGGTCTGAATGAGTGCGCCTTCTCGCTGCGCGAGGTCATGCAGGAGGCCTTCGGCCTGTTCAAAGATTCGGCGGCGGCGAAAGGGGTGGAACTGAGCTGGGCAATGGATCGGGAGGTACCCGATCATCAATGGGGCGATCCCAATCGCGTGCGGCAGGTGATCGTCAATCTGCTGTCCAACGCGGTGAAGTTCACGGCGCG
Organism: Algiphilus sp.; assembly: GCA_022763315.1. Classification (GTDB taxonomy): domain Bacteria; phylum Pseudomonadota; class Gammaproteobacteria; order Nevskiales; family Nevskiaceae; genus Algiphilus. The sequence continues at coordinate 17,292 of JALEHA010000097.1, read as the reverse complement.
CGGTTCGATTCGGTTGACTGCGGGGCTCGTGGAGAAGCTCGGCAGCCAAGTGGAGATACGGGTGCGCGACACCGGGCCGGGCATTGATGCGGCCTCCTGCAACGCCTTGTTTCAGCCGTTTTCCCAGGTCGATCAATCCTTGACCCGGCAGCACGGTGGTGCCGGTCTTGGCCTTTGGATCACGCAGCAGCTGTGCGTGCTCATGGGTGGCGAGGTCGGCGTGATCAGTACCGAAGGCGAAGGGTCGATCTTCTGGGTGCGCCTGCCACTAAAGCCGGTGGAGAATCCCGCGACCATCGTGACCCAAGGCGTCGCGAGGCGGCAGCGCTTTGAGGGACGGCGCATCCTGCTGGCGGAGGACCAGACTTTCAATCAATTGCTCGCAAAGGAACTGCTGTCCCGGCTGGGCTGCGAAGTCACGGTGGTCGGCAATGGACGCGAGGCCGTGGAGCTTGCCGACAGGGAGCGCTTCGACGCCGTTCTCATGGACTGCCGCATGCCGGTCATGGATGGCTTCGAGGCGGCCAGGCGGTTGCGACAGCTGCGGCATGGTGCACGCGTGCCCATCCTCGCCGTCACGGCCAACGCCATGGCGGAGGACCGGGAACACTGTCTGGCGGCAGGCATGGATGACGTGCTCGCAAAGCCCTACGACCAGAGCCAGCTATGCGAGCTCCTGGGGCGTTGGATCACGTGAGAGGTGGCGCGCCACCCACCGATGACATCCGATAGTGCGCTGCGTTCCTGCTGGGGCTGACCGCCGCGCGTATGTCGCGCGGAGTCGGTGAGGCGGGAAGACCGCATCCCGCGGCCAGGTCCATCAATACGCGCCCTTGCGCGCGTGCGCACTCGTCGGCGGTAGCGGGCCGGTCGTCCGGAGGCGGCTCAAGGCACGGCGCGCTGGCGGGGAGCTTGCAGGGAGGCGTTGTCGCTCACCTTCATAGCCCGCGCTGATGGCCGAAAACGAAAGCGGTCAAGAAAAAACCGAACCGGCAACCCCGCGTCGCATTGAACAGGCCCGTGAGGACGGTCAGCTGGCGCGTTCGCGCGAGCTGCCCGGCGCGCTGATCGCGATGGCAGGCGTCGGCGCTGCGTGGCTCTTCGGTGGCGAGATCGTTGCGCATTATTCGGGCTGGTTCGCCCATGCCATCCATCAGGCCAGCGCGCGTCATGATGATGTGCAGGCCGGCTTGGACGCCATGGGACTGCACGGCACGCTGATTCTGCTGCCCTGGCTCTTCATCGTGCTGGTGGCCGGAGTGGGCGGCACCCTCGTCCTGGGCGGATGGAATCTCAGCGCCAAGGCGCTGGTCCCCAAAGGGGAGCGGCTGGATCCCATCAAAGGCATGGGGCGCCTGTTCGGTGTGAGTGCCTGGGTCGAGGTGTCCAAGACCCTGCTCAAGTTCCTGCTGGTGGCGGGACTCAGCTTCGCCGTGATCTGGTGGCTGCGCGATGACATCTCGCGCCTGCCGCGTATGGAGGCGGGCGCCGGCTTCGGTCGCGCCGGTGAGATTCTGATGGCGGTCTTCGCTGCCGGTGCGCTGGCACTGCTGATCATCAGTGCCATCGACGCCCCCTGGCAGCTCTACAACCACGCCAAGCAGCTGCGCATGACGCGCGAAGAGGTCAAGCGCGAAGCCAAGGACACCGACGGCAAGCCGGAGATCAAGCAGCGCCAGCGCGAACTGCAGATGCAGGCCGCCAACGGCCGCATGATGGAGCGCGTGCCAGAGGCCGATGTGGTCGTCGTGAACCCGGTGCACGTGGCCGTCGCCTTGCGCTATGACGCCACCCGTATGGACGCCCCTCAGGTGGTCGCCAAGGGCCTGGGTGAGGTGGCGGCCAATATTCGCCGTATTGCCGAGGAGCACAGCGTACCGGTGCTGGAAGCACCACCACTGGCGCGTGCGCTGTATCGCGTCACCGAGGTCGAGCAAAGCATTCCACCCGGTCTGTTTACGGCTGTGGCAGAGGTGCTGACCTGGGTCTACCGCCTGAAGGCCGGCAACATCCAAGGGCTGGACCGGCCGCAGCCTGCGGTCGATGACAACCTCGGGAGGCCGATCGAATGAGTGCCGCCCAGTCCAGCATGAACGGGGGCATCCTGGGTCGATTGCGGGGGCTGCCCTTTGCCGCCGCGGCGGCGCCGCTGCTGCTGCTCACCATGCTGGCCATGGTGGTGCTGCCGCTGCCGCCCTTCCTGCTGGACCTGCTCTTTACCTTCAATATCGCGGTCTCGTTGATGGTGGTGCTGGCGGTGGTCTATGTCATGCGCCCGCTGGATTTCAGCGTCTTCCCCACCATCTTGCTCCTGGCCACTCTGCTGCGTCTGGCGCTGAACGTGGCCTCCACCCGTGTCGTCCTGCTCAACGGGCATCAGGGCAGCGATGCCGCCGGCAAGGTCATCGAGGCCTTCGGCGCCTTTGTGGTGGGGGGCAACTTCGGGGTTGGTATCGCCGTCTTCCTGATTCTGACCATCGTCAACTTCGTGGTCATTACCAAGGGTGCGGGACGTGTTTCGGAAGTATCCGCGCGCTTCATGCTCGATGCCTTGCCGGGTCGGCAGATGGCCATCGACGCGGACCTCAACGCCGGCAGCATCACGCGCGAGGAAGCCAAACATCGTCGCGACGAGCTGCGCGAGGAAACCGATTTCTACGGCGCGATGGACGGCGCCAGCAAATTCGTGCGCGGCGATGCCGTGGCCGGCCTGCTCATTCTTGCCGTCAATCTGATCGGTGGTCTGGCCATTGGCATGGGCACGCACGGCCTTAGCGCCGGCGATGCGGCTGCCAAGTACACCCTGCTCACCATCGGTGATGGCCTGGTGGCGCAGATTCCTGCGCTGCTGCTGGCCACGGCGGTGGCGATTCTGGTCACGCGACTGTCGCGCTCGCAGGCCATGGGCCAGTCGGTACGTGGCCAGCTGCTGGGAGACCCCCGCGCCCTGATCGTCACCGGTAGCCTGCTGCTGGCCCTCGGCTTCATTCCGGGCATGCCCAATGTGGTCTTCCTGATGCTGGGCAGCGCTTGTCTGGGGGGCGCCTGGTGGATCGCCCGCCGCGCGCGTCAGGCGGCCGCCGAGGCGGAGGTCGAACCCCCGGCAGAAGCCGAAAAGCCCACCGAGCTGAGCTGGGATGACCTGGCCCCGGCGGACCCGCTGGCACTCGAGATCGGCTATCGGCTGGTGCCGATGGTGGATGCCACCGCCGGTGGCGAACTGATGGGCCGCATTCGCGGCGTGCGGCGCCGACTGTCCGACGAACTGGGCTTTCTGGTGCCACCGGTGCACGTGCGCGACAACCTCACCATGGAGCCAACGCAGTACCGGATTCTGATTGGTGGTGCAGTGGTCGGTCATGGAGAGATTCTCCCGGACCGCTGGCTGGCGCTGGACCCGGGCAATGTCATTGCCAGCGTGCAGGGACAGGCCACCCGGGATCCCACCTTTGGCATGCCGGCACTGTGGATCGAAACCGCCACCCGCGCGCAGGCGCAGGCCAATGGTTACACCGTGGTGGATCCGGCGACGGTCGTGGCCACCCATATCTCGCACGTCGTGCAGCAGAACGCGCACGAGGTGCTGGGCGCCGACGAAACCCAGAGTCTGCTCGATGTACTGGCGCGCTCGGCGCCCAAGCTGGCCGAGGATCTGGTGCCGAAGACGCTTCCGTTGGCCACCGTGACCCGGGTGCTGCAGGGGCTGCTTGCCGAGCGCGTCTCACTGAAGAATCTGCGCGCCATCTTCGGGGCCATGTCGGAACGCGCTGCGGCGGGTACCACCGACCCCGGCGGTCTGCTGGCGGCGGTACGTGGCGCCATCGGCCGGCAGATCGTCCAGGGCATCTCGGGCGGTACCGACGAGCTGCCGGTGCTGAACCTGGCGCCCTCACTGGAACGCCTATTGCAGGACGGAGCCAACAGCAACGCATTGGAGCCCGGCTTGGCGGAACGACTGCAGAACGCGATTACCCAGCACGCGCAGCGGCAGGAAGCCCGCAACGAGCCGACCGTGCTGCTGGTGCCCCCCAATGTCCGCGCCACGCTGGCGCGCTTCGTCCGGGCGGCCGCGCCCAATGCGCATGTGCTGGCCTTCGATGAGATCCCCGATACCACCCGGCTGCGGCTGGCCGGCACTGTTGAATAAGGCGGAGGAGTTCTAGTCCGTGAAAATCAAACGCTATTTCGCTCCCACCATGCGCGAGGCCATGCGCCGGGTCCGGGAGGAACAGGGTGCCGATGCGGTGATTCTGGGCAGTGAATCCCGCGACGGTGGCATCGAGGTGGTGGCAGCAGTCGACTATGACGAGGCACTGCTTCAGCAGGCCGTTCGTCGCGAGCCGAGCCGCCGCTTGTCGGAGGCGCCGCTGCCCCCAATCACCGAAGACGACGCACGGTCGACGCCGACGTCGGAAAGCCGGCCTCCGGCGGCGCCTGCGGCCGCAACCGATGCGCCGCCCAGTCGCCGCGGCCAGCTGATCTGGGCGCAGGACCCGCAGCTCAAGCGTTTGCAGGAAGAGATGCAGGGCGTGCGTCGCATGCTCAGCGAAACCTTGAGCCAGCAGACCGAAGCCGCCTTGCGCGCGCACCCGCAGCGGGCGCGCGCCATGCGTTCGCTGGAAGCCCTCGGCATCGATCATGAACTGGCGCGCGAACTGGCGGCCCATGTGCCGGACGGCGACCCGGCCAAGCATCGCAATCTTCCCTTATCACTGCTCGCCAAGCGCCTGAAGACCGCCAACCCTTTACAGCTGGCGCGCGCCACGCGACTGGCGCTGGTCGGCCCGACCGGGGCCGGCAAGACCACTACGCTCGCCAAGCTGGCCGCCAAGGCGGTCGCGGAAGTGGGTGCGCGTAATGTGGCCCTGATCACCATGGACGGGCACCGTGCCGGGGCCGAGGCGCAGATCGGCGTCTACGCCCGCTTGCTGGGCGTGTCGCTGCGCGTGGTCCGCGACATCAAGGAACTGCGCGCCGCGTTGCTGGCCTGTGCGGACTGCAGCCACGTCTTCGTCGACACCGCGGGGTTGGGCCCCAATGACCAGCGTTTGGCGCGGCTGCTGCCGGAGCTGGCACGGCTGGGTAATGATCCCGACATCGCCCTGCGCAGTCTGCTCGTGCTGCCGGCGAATGTGCAAAGGGACGACCTCATTTCCGCCAGTGCGCGCTTCGCGCCGGCCCGCCCGATGGCAGTCGCGCTGACCAAGGTGGATGAGAGCACGCGCCTCGGACCCGCCATCTCGGCGCTCATCGGCTGTGGCCTGCCGTTGGCCTGGCTCGCCGATGGTCAGGGCGTGCCGCGCGATATACACAGGGCTCGGGCCGGCGATGTCGTCATGCGGGCCGTCTGGCACGCGCGTGATGCCCGGCAGCGTGAATCCACCCTCGAGCGCAGCCAGGAGAGCGCCCATGCATGACCATGTTCCAGGACAGGCGGCAGGATTGGTGAACGAGGCGACCAAACCGGTGCGCGTCATCGCCGTCGCCAGCGGGAAGGGTGGTGTGGGCAAGACCAATGTGTCGGTCAATCTGGCCCTCGCTCTGCAGCTGGCGGAGCAGCAAGTGATGCTGCTCGATGCCGATCTCGGCATGGGCAATGTCGACGTGCTGCTGGGGTTGCAGCCGCAGTTCAATCTGATGCACGTGGTTAACGGACGTTGCACCCTGGACGAGGCCATTCTCGATGGCCCTTTGGGGCTGTCCATCGTGCCGGCCGCCTCCGGCAAACAACGCATGGCGGATTTGGCCCATGCCGAGCACATCGGGCTCGTCAACGCTTTTTCCTCGCTGACCCGGCCGCTGGACACCCTCATCATTGATACCGCCGCCGGCATTTCCGACAGCGTAGTCACCTTCTCCCGTGCTGCGCAGGAGGTGTTGGTGGTTGCCACCAACGAGCCCGCCTCGCTGACCGATGCCTACGCCCTGATCAAAGTGCTGTCGCGCGACTACCGCGTCCCACGGGTCTTCCTGGTGGCGAACATGGTCAAGAGCGCACCCGAGGGCTTTGACGTCTATGAGAGTCTGAAGCGCGTCGCGGCGCGCTTCCTTGAGATCAAGGTCGACTACCTCGGTTACGTGCCCCAGGACGACTATCTCCGCCGCGCGGTGCAGCGGCAACGCGGCGTGGTCGAGGCCTATCCCGGCGCACCGGCGTCGGCGGCCTTCCGCGACCTGGCCGCCAAAGTCATGCAATGGCCGTTGCCCGAAGGGGCGCGCGGCGATACCGAGTTCTTCGTCGAACGGCTGGTCGGGAGCGGGGTGGCGGCGTGACGGCACTGGCGGCGTACCAGAGCACCGCGACGGGCGACATCAACGCCCTGGTGGTCGAGCATCAGGAACTGGTGCGGCGCATCGCCTGGCATCTGCTCGCGCGACTGCCGGACTGCGTCGAAGTCGACGACCTCATCCAGGCTGGTCAGATCGGTCTGATCGAGGCGGCCCGCCATTTCCGTCCGGAGATGGGTGCGCGCTTCACCACCTTCGCCAGCACACGCATCCGCGGCGCCATGCTCGACGAGCTGCGCAGGGGCGACTGGATGCCGCGCTCCGTGCATCGCAATGCACGTGCCATCGCCGCCGCCGTGCGTGCAGTGGAAGCCCGTCTGGGCCGCGCGGCCAGCGAGAACGAAGTGGCCGCCGAGCTGGGTATGTCGTTGAGCGACTACCAATCCATCGCCGCCGATGCCGCGCGCGGCCCACTGATGTCGCTGGATGCCATTGTCGACAGCGAACACCACCCCGACGATATCGCCGATCCCGATGGCGGTGACAGCCTCGATGCGGTGTCGAGCAGCGGCTTCCGCCGCGCGCTCGCCGAAGCGATCGATGGCTTGCCCGAACGTGAGCGCCAGGTGATGGGGCTGTACTACGAGGAATCCCTCAACCTGCGCGAGATCGGGTCCGTGCTGGGCGTTACCGAATCCCGTGTCTGCCAGATCCACGCGCAGGCGGTCGCCCGCCTGCGTGGGCGACTGGCCTCCTGGCTGTGAGTTACCACTGTAGAGAGCCGCTATGAATACCAATCTCAAAATACTGGTGGTCGATGACTTCTCGACCATGCGACGCATCATCCGCAACCTGTTGCAGGATCTCGGCTTCAGCCACATCTCGGAAGCCGATGACGGCAGCACGGCGCTGACCGCGCTGCAGTCCGAGCACTTCGACTTCGTCATCACCGACTGGAACATGCCGGGCACCACGGGTATCGATCTGCTTAAGGCGATTCGTGCCGACGAGAAGCTGAAGCGTCTTCCGGTGCTAATGGTGACGGCCGAGGGCAAGAAGGACCAGATTGTGGAAGCCGCCCAGGCCGGCGTGAACGGCTACGTCATCAAGCCTTTTACCGCGCAGACGCTGCGCGAGAAGCTCGAAAAGATCTTCGAGCGCCTGGAACAGGCGGCCTGATCATGGATGGCGCGACGCGCGAGCGCAGCCTGGCGGAGCATGCCAACGCCTTGGTGCAGGCACTGCAGTCGGACGACGACGCGGCAGCCGCTGAGGCGCTGTCTGCCTTGGCCGCGCTGGACGCCGCCCAGTTGCGCGCGCGGGTGGCGCGGCTGGCGCAGGTCCTGCACCAGCGTACCGCCGCGCTGCCATCGCAGGCGGCGGGTGCGGTCGAGCAGAACAGCGTATCGCTGAGTAACACGGAGGCCGTGCAGTCGCTCGATCACGTGGTGGAGCTCACCGAGCAGGCGGCGCATCGGACACTGGACCTGGTCGAGCAGGGCCGTGGCCTCGTCGACTGCCTGGATAGCACGCCGGACCATGCCACCGCCTGTGGCGAACTTCGCGGCATCTTCAACGAGTTGGCGCTGAGTCAGAGCTATCAGGACCTCAGCGGGCAGATCCTCAAGCGGGTGCGCGACCTGCTCACCGGGCTGGAGCAGAGCCTGAATGCACTGGCCGGCAGCGATGAAGGCCTCGTCGCGACCGGACCGGGCGTACCCGGTGTCGACAAACGGCGCTCGTCCCAGGACGAGGCCGACGATCTGCTCGCCGAACTCGGTCTGTAGGAGCCGCCGCATGGATCCCGAGCTGATTGCCGATTTCCTCAACGAGGCCCAGGACCTGGTCGATGCCGCCAATGGCGACATCACCGCGCTGGAGGCCCATCCCGAGGACAAGGAACTCCTCAATCGGATGTTTCGCGCCTTTCATACGGTGAAGGGTGGCGCAGGCTTCATTGGGATCCATGCCATCGTCGATCTTTGTCACAAGGCCGAAGACCTGTTGTCGGAAGTCCGTTGCGGCAATCTCGCCCTCGATGACGCGGGCATCGATGCCGTCGCGCGCGCGCTGATGCAGACCGAGCAGATGCTGGGTCAATTGGCGCAGGGCGCTGACATCGAGCCGGCGCCGGAAGAGATTCTGCAGGCGTTGCACGCTGCCCGCTATCCGGACGGGGAAAGCGGCAGCGAAGACATCAACGAGGACGACTTCGAAGCCCTGTTGGACCAACTCTATGGCGAAGGTGGCGCGCCCGGTGTCTCGCCGGCGGCGCCCGTGGCGGTCGAGGAAACGCCCGCCCCCGCACCGGCGCCGCAGGTGTCCGATGCCGCCAAGACCGACAAGAACCCTACCGAAGCGACCGCCAAGAAGGGCGCGACCCCGGCCGAGGCGCCGGTGCGCGTGGACGCCAAGCGGCTCGACCAGCTTATGGACCTGGTCGGGGAGCTGGTGCTGGTGCGCAACCGCCTCAAGGCGCAACCGGAGGGTCTGGATGAGGTCGCCCGACGTGCCGTAGCCGAGCTGGACCACGTCACCGGTGCGCTGCAGCGCAGCGTGATGGCCGTGCGCATGCAGCCGGTGGGTCGTCTGTTCTCGCGCATCCCGCGGCAGGTCCGCGAGCTGGCGCGCAGCCTCGGCAAGAAAGTGGAGGTTGTGCTGGAAGGCGAATCCGCCGAACTGGACAAACACATGCTCGATGCGCTCAGCGACCCGCTGGTGCATCTGGTGCGCAACAGTCTGGACCACGGCATCGAGAAAGCCGCCGAGCGTCAGGCTGCGGGCAAGCCCGAATCCGGCACGCTGACGGTGTCCGCACGGCAGGCCGGCGACCATATCGAAATCGACCTGATCGATGACGGCAAGGGCATTGATCCCGAGGTCGTCAAGAAGGTGGCCGTCGCGCGCGGCGTCATCACCGCCGACGCCGCCGCCGCCATGGATACCGAGACGGCGCAGGGCCTGATCTTCGCCGCCGGCTTCTCGACGCGCGAAGCGGTGTCGGATGTATCCGGCCGCGGGGTCGGCATGGATGTGGTCAACAGCCGCATCGTCGAGCTGGGCGGCAGTGTGTCGCTGCAGTCCGAGGTCGGACAGGGCACACGCATCCGTCTGCGCCTGCCACTCACCCTCGCGGTGCTTCCGTCGTTGATGGTGCGGGTCGCGGATCGCGTCTTCGCCTTGCCGCTGGCGGAGGTGCGCGAGCTGAGCTCGCTCAATGTCGAGCAGGTGGAGCAGGTCGGACATCGCTGGCAGCTGCCGCTGGAAAAGAATGTGCTGCCGCTGCGTTTCATGCGCGGCTGGATGGCCGGCGACGAGAGCACGCATCCCGGCTTGATCGTGCAGACCTTCGTCGAACAGCAGCCTTGGGGGCTGGTGGTGGACAGCGTCATTGGTCGTGAAGACATCGTGGTGCGACCGCTGGCCAAGCATTTGCGTCATATCCCGGGTTACAGCGGCGCGACCGTGACCGGGCGTGGCGAGGTGGCGCTGGTACTGGATCCGCAGAGCCTGATCCGTGCGGGCGCCTACCGCAGGGTTGCCGCCTGATGGACAAGATGACGCCCCTCGGCTTGATCCTGGCCGCGATCGCGGTCGTGGGCGGCAGTGTTCTGAAGGGCTCCGGCGTCATGGCGCTGCTGTCGGGTGCTGCCTTCGTTATCGTTCTGGTCGGTACCGTGGCCTCGATCTGCATTCATACGCCGCCGGCCACGCTCAAGCACGCGATGAAGATCTTCAAGTGGATTTTCCGTCCACCGGTGCAGGAAGCCGAGGCGCTGATCAACGAAGTGGTGGAATGGAGCAATCTGGCGCGCAAGCAGGGCTTGCTCGCGCTCGAGCCGGCGGTGGAAGAGCAGAGCGACCCATTTATCAAGAAGGGCTTGCAACTGCTGGTCGACGGCTCCGAACCGGACGTGCTGCGCAGTACGCTGGAGGTTGAGATCGATGCCCGCGAGCACGGTGACAACGCCGGCGCCAAGGTCTTCGAGGGCATGGGCATCTATGCCCCCACGCTCGGCATTATTGGCGCCGTGCTTGGCCTGATGGCGGTCATGCAGAACCTCGCCGACCCGAGCAAGCTCGGAAAGGGCATCGCCGCCGCCTTCGTCGCCACCATCTATGGTATCGGCGCCGCCAACCTCTTCTTTCTGCCGGTGGCCGCCAAGCTCAAGGCCGTCATCGCCGACCAGACGCGCACTCGCGAGATGGTGGTGGAAGGCCTCGTCGGCATCGCCCGCGGCGACAATCCGCGCAACATCGAAGCGCGTCTGCGCGGCTTTCTGCACTAGGAGCGGACCGTCATGGGGCGCAAAGCCAAACACGAGGACCACATCAACCACGAAGCCTGGGCCATTCCCTATGGCGACCTCGTCACCCTGCTGCTGGCCTTCTTCGTCGTGATGTATGCGGTGAGTTCGATCAACGAGGGCAAGATGCGGGTGCTCTCCGACGCCATGGTGGTCGCATTCGGCGGCCCACCGCGCATGATCCAGCCCATTGAAATAGGGGATCTTGCACCGCGCCGCGCGATTCGCGAAAGCTCGCTCGATCTGATGTCGATCACCCGGCCGATTCCGCATCCCGCCGGCCTGCAGGCCGACATGCCGATGGCACGGCTGCCGCCACAGCGGTCGACGCAGAATGCCGCCCATCCGGAGTTGGTGGAACTGGGTGCGGATCTCGAACGCAAGCTGGCTCATCTGGTGGAGGAAGGCGCCGTGCGCGTGCACAACGGCCGCGACTGGCTGGAAGTGGAGATCCAAGCCGACATTCTGTTCACCAGTGGTTCGGCCGAGCTGACACCGCCGGCACGCGAGGTCATCGCCGAGATCAGCACGGTTCTGGCGCAGTTTCTGTATCCCCTGCGCATCGAAGGACACACCGACAATCTACCGATCCGCACGGTGCGGTTTCCCTCCAATTGGGAATTGTCCGCAGCGCGCGCCGCCAGCGTGGTGCACATGCTGCGCGGTGGCGGTGTGCAACCGGAACGCATGACCGTAGCGGGTTTCGGCGAATTCCGGCCGCTGGAAAGCAATGCGACCCTCGAAGGGCGCAATCGCAACCGACGCGTCACCATCGTGGTGCTTGCCGATGAAAACGTCGCGCCGCCGCAGCCAGGAGCCAGAGCATGAGCGTATGGGCTGTCGCCAATCAGAAGGGCGGGGTGGGCAAGACCACTACCGCCGTCGCGCTCGCCGGGATTGCCTCGGAGCGGCGCGAGGCCTGTCTGTTGATCGACCTGGATCCGCACGCCTCCGCAACCAGCTACTTGCGCGCACGCGACGGCTCCGGAGCCGAGAAGCTACTCACCGTCGGCCGGGGCGACCCCTGTCCCACCGCCGTGGAAGGCATCATGATGCTCGGCGCCAATGCCCGACTGGCCACGCTGGAACGCCAGCAGGGCGGTACGGCTGGCATGGGACGTCGCCTCGGCCAGGCACTGCAGCCGCTGCGTGAGCGTTATGCGCGCATCATCATCGATACACCACCCATGCTGGGTGGCTTGCTGATCAACGCGCTGGCGGCTGCCGACGCCATCGTCGTGCCGGTGCAGACGGACCCCCTCGCGCTCAATGGTCTTGAAGGTCTGTTGCGTACGGTGGAAATGATGCGCAACGCCGGCGCCTCGGTACCCGAGCCCATCCTGCTGCCCACCCTGATGGACCGGCGAGTGCGGATTGCACACGAAACGCTGGCAGAGATCCGGGAACGCTGGGGCGACAAGGTTTTTGACGGGGGCGTCGTGCCCATGGACACACGCATTCGCGAAGCGGCGCGCGACGGCAAGCCCGTCACGCACTGCGCACCCTATCGACACGCATCCTCGACCTACGAAGCGCTGTACGAGCATCTACTAGGGCATGGGGCGGCATCAGAACAGGCAGCGTGACATGGCGGAAACAAACGATCTCCAAGGCTTCTTCGACAGCATGCTTGCGCCCGATACCGCACCTAGTGTGGAGCGAGCGCACAGTCTGGCGCCTGAGCCGGTGGCGGAAGCAAGCCGGCCGTTCCCGGGCGACGGGCACGCAGCCACAGCCTCCTCGACGGCAGGCACCGCGTCGGCGTCAGGCGCGGCGGGCACAGCAGCCAGCGTTCCCGCTACGCCGCAGCCCTCGCGGTTGCAACCGTCCGCTCTCCGCAATGGCGACACGCAGGCCGGTGCGCCGCTGATGGCCGTGCCCGTGCAGGTGCCCGCGCCAATGCCGGAGGAGCCCGACCCGCACGCTGCACCGCCCCGGGAATGGGTGGTGTTCAATTTGGGGGCGCAGACCTATGCACTGGACGTGAGCCTGGTGCGCGAAATCGTGCGCCCGCCGCACATGGAACCGATGCCGCACGCACCGCCGACGCTGGTGGGCATGGCAAATTTGCGCGGCATCGTCGTCCCGGTCTTCGATATTGCCCGGCTGCTCGGATGGCAGCCCGAAGCACGCGACGGGCTGGCCCGCGTCATTGTCATTGAGCACGACGACGATCTGCTCGGCTTGCTGGTGGACGCGGTACAGGAAATCCTGCGTTTCGACGGGGCCAAGGTCGAGCCGCCACCATCGGTAGGCGCCATGACCCAGCACGTGGTGGCGCTGTTGCGCCGCCCGGACAGCCTGGTGCAGTTGCTCGACCCTGCCACCCTGTTCGCACTACACAACTGACAACCGCCGCGCCGTCGCTTTGCCGACGGCGGCTGTCGCGCTTCCGACACCAACCCAAGCGTATCCGGAACGCCCTGCGGCGTGCCGCTTGGCATGGCTATCACAGGCGCTCGGACCCGAATAACCACTCATGCGGATAGCGCCGCCGCCGGTCGGCTTGAACGCTCATTCCGTGCCGGATTGGCCGTTAATTGCTGCGTGATTTGCAACGCCATCCAACAAGGAGTTGATGCATGCCAGTCGAGTCGGACGTCACATCGGCCTCCATCACGCTTCCGGCCGATTTGCACATGGGAGGCATCGACAGCCTTCGCCAGACTTTGGTCGCGCATGTGGAAGAGCAGGGCCCATTGACGCTTGACGGCGGTGCCGTCGACCGGGTCAGCACGGCGGGTCTGCAGTTGTTGGTGGTCTTCTTCCGTGACCGCATGCTCGTCGAGCGGTCCACGCAATGGACGCGGATCTCCGATCCCTTGCGCGATGCCGTCCACTGGCTGGGCCTGGCTGATCATCTCGCGCTTTCCTCCCACTCACCGTTGCCACAGAGCTGATTCATGCCACACATCCTTACTGTCGACGATTCCGCCTCGATGCGGCAGATGGTCGCCTTCACGCTGCGCGATGCCGGCTTTGAAGTTTCCGAAGCCGAAGATGGCAGCGAGGCCCTCTCGATCGCTGAGAACAACAGCTTCGATCTCGTGCTTGCAGACGTGAACATGCCGAAGATGGACGGCATCTCACTGATCCGCAAGCTGCGCACGCTGTCCAATTACCAGTACACGCCCTTGCTGATGCTGACCACGGAGTCCTCGATGGAGCGCAAGAGCGAGGGCAAGGAAGCGGGCGCCACGGGCTGGATTGTGAAGCCCTTCGAGCCCGACAACCTCGTGGCGACCATTCGCCGCGTGTTGGGCTGATAGGCACGACCGGTGGGTATTGACGTCTCACGCTTTCGGGAAGCCTTCTTCGACGAATCCGAAGAGGGTCTGGCCACGCTCGAAGCCGGATTGCTCGCGTTGGAGAACGGCCAGGCGGATGAGGACACGCTGCACGCCGTCTTCCGCGCCGCGCATTCCATCAAGGGTGGGGCGGCGACCTTCGGCTTTCCCGATATCGCAGAAGTCACGCATCACCTGGAATCGCTGCTCGACCAGGCCCGATCCGGGCAGCGCCGTCTCGGCAGCCCGGAAATCAATGCCCTGCTGTCCGCCGCTGACTGCGTGCGGCAGCAGATCGACGCCGCTCGCGCGGGCGAATCGGTCGATACCGCCACCCTCAAGCCCGTGCTCTCCGCGCTGGAAGGGTTGCATGAGGCGGCACCGGCCGTCGCGGCGGCCGGTGCGTCCGATCGCGTCGCCAGCGCATCGACAACGGCTTCCGCTGGCGTGGGCTGGCGCATTCACTTCGTGCCGGAGCCACATCTCCTCAAGACGGGTAACGACCCGATCGGCATTCTGCGTGAACTGCACCACCTCGGCGAATGCCAGGTGCGTTGCGATGTCGCCGCGCTGCCGGGTTTGCAGGAACTCAACCCGGAAGCGCTGCTTCTGGGCTGGGACATCGAGCTGACCGGCGAGATTGCCGAGGCGCAGGTGCGCGAGATCTTCGAATGGGTGGAGGATGACTGCACGCTGCAAGTCGATCCTCTCGCGCCGACGGCCGAGGCGACACCGCAAGCTGCTGCGGAGCGGCCCGAGCAGGTTGCCTCGAGCGCGGCACCACCCAAGGTGGCATCGGCAAGCGCGTCCGAGCAGGCGTCCATTCGCGTGCCGGTCGATAAGGTCGACGCCCTGATCAATCTGGTGGGCGAGTTGGTCATCACCCAGGCCGCCATCGCACAGGATTCGAGTGGACTCGACCCGGTGGCCAATGAACGGCTGCTCAATGGCCTGTCCGAGCTGGAACGCAATACCCGGCATCTGCAGGAAGCCGTGATGTCGGTGCGCATGATGCCGGTGGGCATGGTGTTCAGCCGCTTCCCGCGCATGGTGCGCGATCTGGCCAGCAAGCTCGGCAAGCAGGTGCGGCTGCAGATGAGCGGGGAAGCCACCGAGCTCGACAAGAGTCTCATTGAGCGGCTGTCGGACCCACTGACGCACCTGGTGCGCAACGCCGTCGACCACGGCATTGAAAGCCCCGAAAAGCGTGCCGCTGCCGGCAAGCCGCCCGAGGGCACGCTCTCATTAGCGGCACGCCATGAATCCGGCCAGGTGCTGATCGAGATCAGCGACGACGGCGGTGGCCTCGACCGCGAACGGATCCTGGAGAAGGCCCGGTTCAACGGCATCATCCAGGAAGACCCAGCTACGGACGAAGAGATCTGGCAGCTGATCTTCGAGCCCGGATTCTCCACTGCGGAGAATGTCACCGATGTCTCGGGCCGGGGCGTGGGTATGGACGTGGTGCGGCGGAATATTGCCGCGCTGTCCGGACGCATGGACATCAGCTCCACACCTGGCGCCGGCACGCGCCTGACCATCCGCCTGCCGCTGACACTGGCGATTGTCGATGGCATGCAGATCGCGGTGGGCGATCAGGTTCTGGTGCTGCCGCTGGGCGAGGTCATCGAGTCCATGCAGCCGCGTCCCTGCGATATCGAAGGCGTTGCGGGCCATCCCCGTTTGCTGCGCATGCGCGGGGACTTCGTGCCCATCGTCTCGATGCGCGCGCGCCTCGGAACGCCAGGCGAGGCGCCACCACTGACCGAATCCATCGCGATTCTGGTCGAGGCCGAGGGGCGTCGTATCGCCCTGGTCGTCGATCAGCTGATCGGCCAGCAACAGGCGGTCGTGAAAAGCCTGAGCACCAATTTTCGACGTATCGAAGGCATTGCGGGCGCGACCATTCTCGGCGATGGCCGAGTGGCGCTGATCCTCGATGTCGGCGACATCGTCCGTGGCCTGCGCCAACCGCAGGCCGCCTAGCCTCTGATACCACGGAGCATGCATGCACGCACAAGCCATTGCTGAACGCGCCATTGAGGAAAGCCACGACAAGAGCGGGGCTTCGCGCGAGTTTCTGACCTTCGCGCTGGGCGACGAGGAGTATGGCGTCGACATCCTGAAGGTGAAGGAGATCCGCGGCTACGACATCGTGACCCGGATCCCCGACGCACCCGCCTTCATCAAAGGCGTGATCAATCTGCGCGGCACGATCGTGCCGGTGATCGATCTGCGGCTGAAATTCAAGCTGGCCAAGGCGGAGTACGACGAATTCACCGTCATGATCGTGCTCAACCTCTCGGATCGCGTCGTGGGTGCGGTCGTGGATCGCGTGTCGGACGTGATCGCCCTGCAACCGGACCAGATCTTCGATCCCCCCGAATTCGGGCAGACCGTCGATATCGCCTTCATCACGGGCTTGGGCTCGGTGGAGGAACGCATGCTCATCCTGCTCGACATCGAGGGGCTGATGAGCAGCCGCGAGATGCAGCTTGTGCAACGTCTGGCGCAATAGCTTCGTGGAAGGAAAGCTTCAATGATGCGTAAATCCAGAGGCTTCTTCTCCCGCTTCGGCCGGCGTCACGCCGAATACGTCAATGAGCTCGAGAATCGCGTCCGAGCGATCAATGAAGGCATGGCCGTCATCGAGTTCGACCTCAAAGGCAACATCCTCGACGCGAACGACCACTTCCTCGCCACAGTGGGTTACACCCTGGCCGAGATTCGCGGCCGCCATCACCAGATCTTCATGGACTTGGAAGAAGCGCGCGGACCGGCGTATCGCGATTTCTGGGACCGACTCGGTCGCGGTCAGGGCGAGTCGGGCCTCTACCGCCGTTTTGCCAAGAATGGCGAGGAAATCTGGCTGGAAGCCATCTACAACGCCATCCTCGACGCGGGTGGTCGGCCCATCAAAGTCATCAAGTACGCGATGGACCGCACCCAGGTCGCCAAAGACAATCGTCAGAATCTGCGCATTCGCGGTGCCCTGGAGAACGTGCCAACCAATGTCATGATCGCCGACAACGAGCGGCGCATCGTGTACATGAACGCCGCCGTGCGCGCGATGCTCGCGCGCGCTGAAGCGGATATCCGCAAGGACATGCCGGGATTCACGGTCTCTCAGCTCGAGAATGCCAGCATCGATCGCTTTCACAAGCATCCCGAGCATCAGATCGCCCTGCTGTCGCGGCTGGAAGGCAGTCATCGCACCCAGATGACGCTGGGTGGACGCACCTTCCGCCTCACCGCCAGCCCCATCTTCGAAGGCGACGGCAGCCGCGCGGGCACGGTAGTGGAGTGGCTGGACCGTACGGCGGAAGTGGCGGTGGAGCAGGAAGTCAGCGACATCGTGCAGGGTGCGGTGAATGGGGATTTCTCGGCGCGGGTATCGGTGGTGGACAAGGAAGACTTCTTCCTGCGTCTTGCCGAAGGCATGAACCAGCTGCTGGATACCAACGAGAAGG